>JAAZAN010000134.1 GCA_012514315.1 Chloroflexota bacterium | reverse complement strand
GCAGGATATTCTGGAAGGCTAGTTTCGTCACCACCGTTTACTTCCCTCCGGATTGCGTCCTGCCCGAATATGGCCTCTCACGAACAAGAGAACGAGTATCCGCCTCTGGATCGAGTGCCGCGACATGTTGCCATTGTGATGGACGGCAACGGGCGATGGGCTGGTGCTCGTGGATTGCCTCGCCTGGCAGGTCATCGGGCCGGAACAGAGAACCTGCGACGTATTCTGCGGGCTGCAGTCGAGTTTCGCATCGGTATCTTGACAATCTACGCGTTTTCGACTGAGAACTGGGAACGGCCGCCTGATGAGGTTCAGGGACTTCTATCTATTCTGGAATGGGTGATTGACCGGGAGTTGCCGGAGCTTCACAAACAGGGTGTTCAGCTCCGCCACATTGGGCGGCTGGAGCGCCTGCCACCGAGGCTTGTTGGCAAGGTCAGAAGCGCGATCGACCTGACTCGTAACAACGATCGGCTCATCCTCAATGTCGCATTCAACTACGGTGGGCGAGCTGAGATTGTTGACGCGATTCGGCAGATGATCGAAGACCGCGTGTCGGCCGAAGAGGTTGATGACTCTCTGGTGAGTGGCTATCTCTACACTGCTGGCCTGCCGGATCCTGATCTGATTATCCGGACTAGCGGTGAGATGAGATTGAGCAATTTCCTGATCTGGCAGGGGGCCTACGCGGAGTACTATGCGACTCCGACCTTTTGGCCTGACTTTGGCAGAGATGAGCTCTACAAAGCGCTGACCGTGTACAGTCAGCGGGAACGTCGCTTCGGTCGAGTGCCGTAGAGCTTGGTTGTCCGTATTGGCCTTTGCAGTCGGTTTCCGCTTACTACCGACCCCATTGCTGGAACTCTAAATGCCGCGCACGCTCACTTTCTAGGCCTTGTTGCGTACACGTCTGCTCTCAATCGCTGTCCTGGTCCCGACTGTGCTCTGCTGCATCTATTGCGGAGGCTGGCTCTTCTGGGGACTCGTTATTCTGTGGCTCACTCTGGCTGAGGTGGAGTTCTGGCGGCTGACGTCTGTCGGGCCCCATCGCCCATCATTGGTGGTCGGGCTGGCCATGCTCTGGCTGTTTCTGCTCGATGTGCAATTCCCTCAGTTGGAGGCTGTTCAGCCTGGAATGGCAATGCTCTTGCTGGTGTCCCTGGCGTGGCAGATGTCTCATCGGCAGGGTAATCCCATTGCTAACTGGGCGCTGGCTTTGTCTGGGGGACTTTATCTTGGTCTGTGCGGCGCGTGCATCGTTCGACTCAGGGGATTGGAACCAGATGGTCTCTGGTGGACGTTGACCGTATTGCCGGCGATCGTTTTCGCCGACGCGGGCGCGTATATCATCGGCCGTTCCTGGGGACGGCGCAAACTGGCGCCCCGATTGAGTCCTGGCAAGACGTGGGAAGGCTATGTGGGTGGGTGCCTGGTGTCAGTCCTGCTTACCTTCGGGATCACTCTGGTGTGGCGCGATTTCGCAGGGGCGTCGGCGATCACGGGCTGGAGTGGACTTGTGCTGGGTGTACTGATTGGTGCGTTGGCCCCGCTGGGCGACCTGGCGATTTCGATGCTGAAGCGACAGGCTGGAGTCAAGGATTCAGGACGCATCATCCCTGGACACGGGGGCGCGCTGGATCGAATTGATAGTGTCCTCTGGGCCGCAGTGATCGGATACTACGCTGTGCTCTGGATTGTACCTCTCGTGTCATGACAATGGGCTTCCTCTGTTGCAGCACAGGTGGTCAGTTGGTCTGTGATAGTTGGCACAGTCTATCGTTCAGCGCAGGGTGAGGAGATGAGATATATGGGGGATATGCGTCTGGTACGCGATGTCTACCACAAGGGCGTTATCTTCTGCAGGCCCGATACGCCCCTCCAGGAGGTGGTGCGCGTTCTGGCGGACACTGAAATCCACGCGATTATGGTGGCAGAACGTGAAGGTGAACCACCGGTAGGCGTCGTTTCACATACGGATGTGATCGCTCATTACGGGGAGGACCTGTTCGCGATTCAGGCTAGTGATGTGATGTCGGACAAGGTGTACAGCATTGCAGAAGACGCGACCGTGAAGGAGGCCGCCAGTGAGCTGTTGAGCAGCCACATTCATCGGTTGCTCGTGGTTGACGCGGAGAGGAAGCCATTGGGCATACTCTCGACAACTGACATCGTACGTGAGATGCGAGGTACTCGGTGGGTCTGGTACCTGGATTGAAGAAGTAATCTGTGGATAAGTGGATTAGGTAAGGTAGAAAATGAGTGAAGAAAACGCCTTGAAGAAAATGGATATGGCCAGCCTGGAGCGGAAGACCCTGAGCGAGCTACGTGAGTTCGCGAAGGATCAGGATATCTCAGGCTTCAGCCGGCTCAAGAAGGAGGATCTCATACTGCGTCTGCTGTGGGCCAAGGCGGAACGCGAAGGACTGATCTTCGGTGGCGGTGTGCTTGACATCGTCGATGATAATAAGGGCTATCTGCGTCGTGATCACTATAAGCCGGGTCGCGAGGATGTGTATGTCTCGCAGTCGCAGATCCGTCGGTTTGGGTTGCGGACCGGTGATATGGTCGTTGGCCAAGTACGACCTCCGAAGGAGAGTGAGAAGTACTTCGGTCTGTTGCGTGTTGAGACGGTCAACGGCATGGATCCGGAGACGGCTAAGCAACGGCCTGCCTTTGAGTCACTTACGCCAATCTTCCCGGATGAGCGATTCATCATTGAGCACGATCCAGCTGACCTGACCACCCGGCTGCTTAGTATGGTTGCACCGATCGGAAAGGGTCAGCGCGGTCTGATTGTGTCGCCCCCGAAGGCAGGCAAGACCACGGTGCTGAAGCAGATCGCGAACGGCATCTCAGCGAACCATCCTGAGGTTCACTTGATGGTCGTGTTGATCGGTGAGCGACCGGAAGAAGTCACCGATATGGACCGCTCGGTCGATGCTGAGGTTATCAGCTCGACCTTTGACGAGCCGGTCAAGAGCCATGCCCGGGTCGCAGAGATCGCGTTGGCGCGCGCCAAACGGCTTGTTGAGAGCAAACGCGACGTCGCGATACTTCTGGACAGCATCACCCGGCTTTCCCGTGCATACAACCTTGTGGTCCAACCCAGCGGCCGTACGCTGTCGGGTGGCCTCGATCCTGCGGCACTCTATCCGCCCAAGCACTTCTTCGGTGCGGCGCGCAATATCGAGGAGGGAGGTAGCCTCACCATCATCGCTACCTGTCTCGTAGATACAGGTAGCCGCATGGATGACATGATCTACGAGGAGTTCAAGGGAACCGGCAACATGGAGCTGCACCTCAGCCGCAAGCTGCAGGAGCGGAGAATCTTCCCAGCTTTCGACATCGAGCGTTCGGGCACCCGTCGAGAGGAACTGCTGCTGGATGCAGACACACTGCAGAAGGTGTGGCTCATGCGTCAGCGCTTCATGGATTCCCAGTCTTCTGGCTATGAGGCGTCGCAGGCGATGCCTGAACTGCTCCGTATTCTGCGTCGCACGCAGTCTAACGAGGAGTTCCTCGAGCTCTTTGCCCGGATGGCCGAGATGGAGGGACGTTAGGTCCGACCGTGGGAGCGCCTCCGGCGGGTGACCTCCGTAGTCCCACCAGCTTCATCCGCTGTGCTCAGATTGCGGCTCACATCCTTGATCGCCACGGAGTGGATTTCTCGGCAGCTCAGCGAAAGGGCGGGTGGTCTAACGCTACCTGGGCGGCGGGTGGCCTGGTGGCACGTGTTGCTACCGAGCCAGACACCGGGCATCTCCTTCGTGAGGCACGGCTGGCCTGTATTCTTCCACCGGAGGTGGGCTGCCCGCAGATCGTTGAGACTGGCGTGATGGATCGGTACGAGTGGGTGCTGTCCGAGGAGATCTGTGGCCAGAACCTCGGGGATGTCTGGCTGCTCCTAGACTGGGACGCGAGGATAGCAGCTTTGCGAGGGTTGTGGGCCAGGGCGGGCGCTGTACATTCCGTCGATGTGTCCGTGGCCGAGGCGCACGTGAGCGGCGCCTCTCCGTTCTATGCCCCGGATATGGACACGGCAGTCGCTCAATGCGCGCGGCTGGAGCGCGCTGGGGTGTTGATTTCAGACCAGGTGGTGATTCTCACTCAAGCACTGGACCGCTATTGGGGCGCTCTGGGTTCGGCGCCTCGTGTTCTCAACCATGGTGACCTCTGTCTGGAGAACGCCCTGTGGTATGACGATAGCGTAGTCGCACTGCTGGATTTTGAGTATGCTATTGTGGCGCCTGTCGAACTGGATCTGAACGAGTTGCTGAAGTGTGTCTATGCACCACCTGAACGGGATGATCCGCTTCCGGATCCTGACGGATCCGGTCTGGCGCGCCTGCAGCAGGCGGCGTCTGGCATAGCGGTCGCCACAGTCTCGACGTCGGCTGGCCCTGATCTGGTGTTGGGTTTCGCGATACTCCTCGAGATGTGGATGATGGAGAGAATGCTGTCTCAATGGGATGGGCGCGGGTCGTATGCTGAATGGCAGCCGTACCGCACGCTTACCGCGCTTACTGACGGCGCCGGAGGCTATCTGGCGCCAGTTCTGGCGCGGCTGCAAGCCTGAGGTAGCAGGGCGCTGAGCTATTATGATGATACCCGGCGCTGCGGCGAGGTGGGCAGCCCGCCCAGGGATTGCCCGCGGAGGGCTTCGCGCATCGCGGTGCGGTCATCCCATGGATACTCGATCGTCCCAAAGCACATGCTCTGCTCGTGTCCTTTGCCGCAGGCAATGACCACGTCACCCGGTTTGGCCCTTTGACATGCAAGCAGGATTGCCTCTCCCCGGTCGGGCACGCGCCAGAAGTGCACTCCCTCCTGCCTGCCTCTGACGATCATCGCACGGGCCGTCACTGACATAATCTCATCCAGGTCCTCCGTTCGTGGATCCTCGGCGGTAATGATGACCAGATCAGCGAGCTCAGCGGCGACTGTACCCATTGCTGTACGCTTCTCGCGATCGCGCAGCCCTGCACAGCCGAAGACTGCGATCACTCGGCCATCTCCCGTCATCGTCCGCGCAGTCCGCAGAGCGTGATCGAGAGCGTTCGGCGTATGTGCGAAGTCCACGATTGCTGTGAAGTCCTGTCCCTCGACAATACGCTCCATTCTGCCTGGGACGGCCTTGACGGCGGCTACTCCCAGTCGGATGGCGTCGAGGTCCAGTTTCAGGGCAATACCGACGGACGCTGCCGCCAGGATGTTGCCGACGTTGTAGTCGCCCACCAGTGCCGTCTCGATGGGTACGTCGCCTTTTGGTGTATGGAGTTCGAACCGCGTGTACTCTGGAGAGAATGCTGCGGAGTCTGCCCACAAATCCGCCGATTGCGTCATTCCGTAGACAATCTGTCGTTCGACTGTGAGCTCTCGTAGGGTACTGTATGACTCATCGTCACGATTCAGAACGGCGATCTTCGGTATGTCGCTCTTACGAGATGAATGGCGAAGGCCAGTGAATAGCCGGGTCTTGGCCGCGCGATACTCGTCGAAAGTCCCGTGATAGTCGAGGTGCTCGTGTGTGATATTGGTGATGACCGCCACATCGAAGTCACATCCTGCGACTCGGTGCTGAGCCAGGCCGTGTGATGTGACCTCAAGAACCGCGTGGGTAGACCCAGATTCTACCATCTGGTGCAGATAGCGCTGCATTTCAGGGGCATTGGGCGTCGTTGTATGTAGCCCCGTGTCCAGTTCCTCGTTGCCAATCCGGGCGCTGACCGTGCTGATCATACTGGCGCTCAACCCTGCGGCCTGCAGAATCGAGTGCACCAGGGCAACGGTCGTTGTCTTGCCCTCCGTCCCGGTGACTCCGACCAAGGTCATTCTGCGCGACGGGAAGCCCTCCCAGGCTGCACATAGCCAACCCAGTGCCTCTCGTGAATCCGGAACGCGTACGTAGGTGAATGCGCCCCATGGCAGATGGGGGAGCGTCTGCGGAGAGCGTTCACCGATGACAGCGACAGCGCCATTGTCTACCGCGTCCGCAATGAACCGATGTCCATCAACGCTGACACCACTGACCGCAACAAACAGGTCTCCAGGGTGCACTGAACGAGAATCAGCGGCGATGCCGTGAACGATAGCATCGCCGCCGACCTGTCCCAGGACTGTCGGGAGGGCCTGCGTAAGTTGGTTCAGGTGCATAGAGAGTGGACTTCCTCCCTCACTCATCCTCGTCTATGAAGAGCTTCGCGCCCTTCAGCGCCGTAAGCAGATCCCTACGCCGCAGCGCTCTCTTGCTGTCCATCTCCACCTCACCAGCCTTGTCGTCTGCTAGCTTGGTTAGCGCCTCGACCCAGGCGGCGCTTCGGACTGGTTCGTGCAGAATGCGCCAGCGCTCAACCTGGATTGGTAGCTGCTCGGCGTTGATAACACGCTGGTGGGCGACCGTGTGCGTGACTCCACTGGATTCGATGGTTACATCGTACGTCTCATATTCAGGTTTTACCGGGCAGACCTGCATGCACGCACCGCACTTGATGCAGAAGTAATCGGCCAGAACCAACCCACCCTCATTGTTGATGCGCAGTGCTCGCGTCGGGCAGATATCTGCGCACGCGAAACACCCTTCGATGCATCGGTCGCGTCGCAGGACGACTTTGCCCTGCCAGGGCTGTACGACCTGGAACGCGCCGTTACTGGCTATCTCGCATTGACGGCATCGGATGCAGTGCTCATCATCAACGATCAACGTATCGAGGGATGGATCGTAGGAGATCACATCTGTTGGGCAGTTGTCGATGATGAAGTCCTTCCTCTTCCAGTCGAGCTTGTTCCGATCGAACGTCGTGGACTGGATTGGCGTCGCGAATGCACCATGCGTCAGAACTGGGTTCTCGCGGATACCGTTGATGGTCAATGTGATAGCGTTCTTGGGACACACGACCTCGCATATACCGCAAAGCACGCACTTCTCCGCGTCAATGTCGATAGAAGGTCTTTTCACCAGTCTGCCATCAACGATCTCACCGTCCAGGTGGATCACTGCTTCCTTTGGACAGACTGACGGCCCAATCTGGCATCCCACGCATCGGTCAAGATCCCACGTCATCACGTAGTGGCGGGTCACCATCGCGCGCTCAAGCACGATCTCGTGCTGGTTGGAGGTCTTCTGTGTGATACCGCGTCCACTCATTGTCGTTCCTCCGGTGCGACTGCCCTGATCTGCACAGCGCAGACTTTGTACTCGGGTATCTTAGCGATTGGGTCCAGCGCTGCATGCGTCAACGCATTGGCTGCCGCCTCAGCGAAGTGGAATGGGATGAAGACCAATCCCGGGCGAATCTGTTCTGTGATCCGTACGTCGATCTCAATCTCACCCCGACGGCTGCACATATGCACCCGTCGATTGCCATCCACCCCAACTCGCCTGGCGTCTTCAGGGTGCATCTCCACGTATGCCGCAGGAACCTCCTGGTCCAGCTTGACAGAGCGTCGTGTCATTGTGCCAGTATGCCAGTGAAACATCATACGGCCTGTGGTCAGCATGAACGGATACTCTGGATCGGGCATCTCCGCGGGCTCCCGATACGCAATGGCGTGGAAATGGCCTCGTCCGCGCGCGAACTGACCTTTGTGCAGATAGGGCGTGCCGGGGTGCGTGATTTCTGGGCAGGGCCATTGGAGGAACCCCAGCTCCTCCAGGCGATCAAAATGGACGCCGCCGTAGCTTGGCGTCACGGCGGCTATTTCATCCATAATCTCCGAGGCCGAGGTGAACTCGAATCCCTCAGCCTTCATCTTGCGTGCTAACTCGCAGACGATCTCCCAATCCGCCTTCGACTGGCCCAGTGGCTCAATCGCCTTGCGTACGCGTTGTACACGCCGGTCCGTGCCAGTGAATGTGCCGTCTTTCTCGGCAAACGAGGCGCCAGGCAGTACCACATGCGCCATCTCAGCGGTCTCTGTCATAAAGATGTCCTGGACCACCAGGAAATCCACTTTCTCCAGACAGCTCCGGACGTGGTTGAGATCGGGATCGGACAGCATCGGATTCTCGGCCATCACGTAGAGTGCGCGAATGCGACCGTCCCCAGCTGCATCGATCATCTCGTTTACTGTCAGACCTATCTGATTGTCCAAGCCACTAACTCCCCAGGCCTTCTCAAACTTCTCGGTGACCGCTGGGAGAGTGACGACCTGGTAACCACTGTACACGTTGGGCAGGCCGCCCATATCACACGCGCCCTGGACATTGTTCTGTCCACGTAGTGGGTTGACGCCCCCCCCGGCTATGCCGACGTTACCCGTCAACATGGCGAGGTTGGCACAGCTCTTCACATTGTCCGTCCCTGTAGTGTGCTGCGTGATGCCCATCGTATAGAGGATGGCCGCAGGCTTTTCGCTGGCGTACATTCGCGCTGCAGCGCGCAGATCTGCAGCGGGAATTCCGCTGATCTGCTCCACCTTCTCCGGGGTGTAGTCGACCACGAGCGCCTTCATCTCCTCATACCCTTCGGTACGCGCTGTGATGTAGGCTTCGTCAGCCAATCCTTCCTCGATTATAGCATTCATCAACCCGTTGATCACGGCCACGTCCGTGCCAGGTACTGGCGACAGATAGAGATCGGCCATACGGGCAATCTGTGTCTCGCGCGGATCGATCACGATGAGCTTAGCACGTTCACGGGCCGAGAAAATGCGGCTGGCGATCAATGGGTGTGCTTCGGTCGTGTTGGATCCAATGACCAGGAAACAGTTCGTGTCCGCCTCAAACTCTGGGATCGAATTCGTCATCGCTCCACTCCCAAACGCAGCGGCCAGACCGGCCACGGTGGGAGCGTGTCAGAGACGGGCGCAGTGATCGATGTTATTGGTCTTGATCACTGCGCGCGTGAACTTCTGTAGGACATAGTTCTCCTCATTGGTGCACTTGGCTGACGCTAGCACGCCCACAGCACCTGAACCAGACTCGGCGATAGTCTGAGATAACCGCTCTGCCACCAGCGAAAGCGCCTCGTCCCAGCTAGCTTCCACGAGCCCATTGTCCCTACGGACCAGGGGAGTCGTGAGTCTCCCGGGGTGATAGACAAATCCGGCGGCGTTCCAGCCTTTCACGCATAGCCGGCCGTCGCTAACCGGATGATCTTTGGCCGGCAAGACGCCGACGATGCGCCCGTCTAGCACCTGGAGATTGAGCCCGCAGCCGGTACCGCAGTACACGCACGTCGTTGGGATGTTCTGGTATTCCATACGCGCCTTACACCTCCGCAGCCTTGAAGCGGAACACAGGTGGCGTCTCGGTCACCTCCGCACCAGTCTCGTAGCCAAACAGTTCCTTCACGTCGCGCCGCAATAACGCGTAGAGCAGCGTTAACGGAATGTGGGCTGGACAGACGCGTTCGCACTCACCGCACTGGGTGCATTTGCCCGAACCGGCAGTATGCATTGCTTTGATTAGGTGATAGGTGGGGAACGGTGGTGATACGCGCCCACGCCCTACCCAGTGATCTTGTTCTAGCGCGCACGTGTTGCAGAAGCAGAGCGGACAGATATCTCGGCAACCATAGCACTTGATGCATTTAGCGAATTGCTCTCGCCAGAAGGCCAGTCGCTCCTCGCGTGTGTGTGCTGCCAGAAAGTCAGCCAACACGCGATCCTCCACACCGGCTACCGTCTCACCGACGACGATCGTGGAGGGATACGGTTCACCGCAACGGCACTCTGCAGCCTGTTCTTCGGTACAGGGTACACCGATGATCTTTACGTGGTCCAGATCGACCTGATTCCAGTTCGCTAGCTCTTTCAGCGCGCGCTCATCGCAACCGAATGCCACAACGCCGAGATGTGCTTCTGGATACGCGTCCAGCAGTAGGTCGACTGTCTGAGCAAGTGGAAAGCGTGGCGTCAGTACCAGATCCGAAAGAGGATCACCTTTGCGGTAGAGATAGGGTGCAACGTTCAGCCCATCCTTGCGCAGGGCTACCACTCCATCCAGAGTCTCTAGCTCGGCAGCGACGATTCTGCGCAGTTCATCCAGCATGTTCATCACGCTCCTTCTAGCCCAGTTCCGGACGCCACGCGATAGGCCCCAACTCTCGCACGCGGCCGATCATCTGCTCGAACAATCCGGATAAGGCGCCTCGACTGTCTGTCGGCAACCAGGCGAACTGGACACGCCACTCCTCGATTCCCAGCAGGTCGAGGAAGTTCTTGGTCATTGCCAATCGTGCTTGCTCCACCAGATTACCCTCCTGGTAGTGACACTCTCCGGGTTGACAGCCGATCACTAGAATGCCATCGACACCCTTTTGCAGTGCGGTCACCAGGAAGGTGGGTGTAACGCGACCTGAGCAAGGTACGCGTACCACACGGATGCCATCCGGCGGAGCCGACAGGTAAGCCACGTCAGCTTCGGCGCGGACGCTCCAGTTGCAGACGAAGACCAGTACCTGCGGCGACCAGTCTGCGCCGCTTGCCGCAGGCCATCCTGGCGACCAATCGACAGCACGGGCCTGGTCATCGATCTGTGTGTCAGTGTAGCCGTCAAGGGTGATGCACGAGGCTAAGCAGGAAGACGCGCACAAGCCGCAGCCCATACAGAGGTTGGGATCAACCTGCGCGAACTCTTTTTCGACGATAAGTGTCGTCCCTTTCATCATCCGGTCGGTGATCTCAACTTCACCTGATACGCGGCTGATGGCCTTGTATGGACAAACCTCGATGCAGGTCCCACATGCAAAACAGGCCGCCGTATCCACGTGAGCAGGTGTCAGTGGAGATGTGTATCCCGCCTCAATGGCCAACTGCTTCACTGCGCCGATCACGGCCGAGATATGGATCTCTTGCGGACATGCGGCATAACACAGATCACAAGACGAACACAGCCAGGTCGTTGGATTCTCAAATGCTTCCTCGCGCATGTCCATCATTACCATGCGTAGGAGGCGCCGAGGGTTGTAGTCGGGCTCGACCTTCTGCTGAATGAGACATTTACTCACGCACGTTCCGCACGAATAGCACAGCTCCAGATTCTCGCCACCGGGTATGGCGTGAACTTCATCCGCGAAGGACCGGACGGTCGATTCGTGACTCATGCTAAGCCTCCTCAACCGTGACTGCTTCCAACTGGCTCGCAAACTCGAAGGCGTTGTCCACCTCCGGTACCTCGCGCATCCGGCGGGCCCGTTTCTCCATCGTTGGGCGCAGTTCCTCGATCTCGTCCATCAGCTTATCCCTGGGTATCGCATCGAGCAAGGCCTGCATCTCGTTGACGACTCGGGCGTATTTGTCCCCCTCAGCGGCGCTGATCCATTCGATCCGGAAGCGACCAGGCGTCATACCCATCTTCTCGAACGCACTGAGCAGACGCTCAGCGCGCGCTGCGCCCACGGGTTGCCCGGTGATATAGTGACAGTCCTGTGGATGACAGCCGGAGAATAGCACCGCTCCGGCGCCCAGCCGGAAGGCTTCATAGATGAAGTCGGAATCCAGACGCGCCGAACACATCACGCGCAGTCCGCGCTCATTGGCCGAGTACTCGAAATGGCTTGTGCCGGCCAGGTCTGCACCTCCATACGAGCACCAGTGGCAACGGAACGCTAGGATTTTCTCCTCGGGCTTGTCTGCCAACAGGGCGTGGATCTGCGCCAGTATCTGAGCATCCGTGAAGTGCATCTGAGTGATCGCGTTGTGCGGACACTCGGCAACACAGCCACCGCACCCGTGACACTTGGCCGTCACCACATGAGCGGCCTTGCCTTGCTCATAGTCGATTGCGCCATACGGGCAGGCCTGTGAACAAAGCCCACACCTCTTGCCCTGTGCACTGATGCACCGATCTTCCCATACCTGCGCGATCACTGGCTCAATCTCCCACTCAGCCGAGTGGAGCACGCGACCAGCGCGCGAGGCGGCCGCTGATCCTTGGGCCACACTTGATGGGATATCCTTGACACCCTGGCAAGCGCCGGCCAGAAAGATCCCGTCAGTGGGTGTATCGATAGGCCGCAATTTCGGATGATACTCCATAAACCAGCCGCCCGGACTCTGACTGATGTTCAGCACAGAGCTCACGGTGTCGACATCCGGTTGCGGGACAGCGGCCTGATTCAGCATCACCATATCGTATTCGCGCTCAACGACCCGTCCGAGTGCCACATCCTCGGAGTGCACGAACAAGTTCCGGGTCTCCATATCCTCAGTGATCAGGCTGGGACGCCCCTGGACGAAGTGGATCCCCATCTGCCGCGCGCGATCATAGAATTCCTCGTAGCCCTTGGAAGGCGTACGAATGTCCATGTAGTAGACCGTAATATCAATCTCGGGGTTCGCTTGCTTGAGTAGCAGTGCGTTCTTGATCGCGTACATGCAGCAGAAGTTTGAGCACCAGGGGTTGAAGCGCTTGTCTCGTGATCCCACGCAGTTGACGATCGCCAACCGTTGCGGAGAGGCGCCATCACTCGGGCGGATGAGATTGCCCGCCGTAGGACCTGCCGAGTTGTTGAGGCGTTCCATCTCCATCGCGGTGATGACATTGGCGTACCGGCCATAGCCGTATTCGGCCATCACACTGGGATCGAAGTGATCGTATCCCGTCGCAACGACGATTGAGCCGATGTCTTCCCACACGAGCTTGTCTTCGAGGCTGAAGTCTATTGCTTCCAGCTTGCCGCATGCATCGACACATTTGTAGCAGTGAATGCACGCGTCCAGGTCGATCGAGTACAGGAGCGGAACCGACTGGCTCATTGGAACATCGATGGCCTTTCGGGGAGCCAGGTTCATCTCGAAGTAGTTGGGCACTTCGATCGGACATACTTCCGCACATTCGCCACATCCATTGCACCGGTCTGCTCGGACGTATCGTGACTTCTCGCGAAGAAGTACGTTGAAGTTGCCGACGTAGCCTTCCACACGCTCGACTTCGGTATAGGTTCTCACATCCACCTTGGGGTGACGCGCCGCGTCAACCATCTTGGGGGCGAGAATTCATATGCTACAATCCATTGTGGGGAAGGTCTTGTTCAACTGGGCCATGACCCCCCCAATGGTCGGCTGCTTCTCCACAAGGACGGTCTCGATGCCCTGATCTGCGATATCGAGGGCAGCGCTGATCCCCGCCACACCACCTCCAATAACCATAGCTCGTTTGGTTACCGGGACCTTGATCATATCAAGTGGTACGAGAAACTGGGCTTTGGCAACGGCAGCGGCTGTGAGAGCCTTGGCCTTAGCCAGTGCTCCTGCGCGATCATGGCCGTGTGCCCAACTGCACTGCTCTCGAATGTTGGCCATCTCCATCAGGAATGGGTTGAGCCCTGCCTCCGCGACGGCCCCCCTGAAGGTCGGCTCGTGCATTCGGACTGAGCATGCAGCCACCACGACACGGTTCAGACCATACTTCTTGATCTCATCCTTGATCAAATTCTGGCCGCTATCGGCACAAGCGTACAGTGTATCGGTCGCACGCACGACGCCCGGTAGCTTCTCCGCATACTCCACGACAGCGCTCGTGTCCACGACTCCCGCGATGTTCGATCCACAGTGGCACACGTATACACCAATGCGCAGAGCCTCGTTTCCCTTATCTCCTGCCATAGTAACTCCTCGCTACGGTCGCTCCATCCAAACTCAGGCAGGGCACATAGCAGCACCTATGCCCTGCCTGAACACGCTCCAGAGCACCCAAATGCTCCGTCAAAGAAGGCCGCCGTCTCAAGAGCACGCTATGCTCCGAGCACTTCCTCGATTGCCAACTTGTGACGCGCGCGTTGTGCGCGTCGATCCGGAGTGGTCAGTTCGAGCGCCTCCTTGGGACACCACTTCACACATTGGGGTCCATCCTCTTGATCCTCGCACTGATCACAGATCTCCGCCAGTTTCGTCTGGGGATTGATGGAGATCGCTCCGAAGTCACAGGCTTCGATACACCACGTGCAGCCATCGCACCGGCTGGCATCAACACGGATGACACCGGTCACAGGATCCTGACTCAATGCATCGCGCGGGCACGCGATGACGCACGGGGCGTCCTCGCACGTCCTGCAGGCGACAGCTGTGATCAGGATCTTGTGAGCTCGCACCGTGCGGATTCGACTACGGTATGTGTTGAACTCACCCGTCTTCGTGAACGAGCACACATACTCGCATACCTGGCATCCGACACACTTCTCTGGGTCACAGGTAATGTACTGATACTTGGAGGTTGATGTAGGCATAGCTCTCCCTTACACCCCGATTTCCTCGGCGATGTCCTCTAGACCCAGGGCAATCAGTTTCTCCTTGGGTATCAGGCCATCTGATGTCCACCCCTTGGCCTTGTAGTATAGATCCTTGAGATACTCGAGCTCTTCTTCGGTCACCAAGTGACCGGCCGAGGCGCCCTTGGTCATCTTGTCGTGGTGCCATCGATATGGCAGGTGATCATCGGCGCGTGTCCAACCCTCTCGGATGTTGAAGGCCTTCTTCACGGCATGAGTCCGCTCTCCGAGTAGGTCGATGTCTTCATACTGGAAATCCCAGCCAGTTGTCGCATTGATGAGCTGTGCAATGGCTGGCCAGGCCCCGGCACGATCTGCCCGCCCAGTGAAACACCGCCGGATGAACTTGCACAATGGTAGAGCGTCATAGACCGCGGCGTACTCCTCGGTCTCGCGAGCGATCTCTCCGCGTGTATCATCAATGCTGAACCGATCGACGCTGCCCTGGATGTCCGGATCGTACGCCGCCGATCGGTTGTGGCAACCTCCGCGGGTGCCGACCGCCAACCCAACGGCGAAGGTCTTGAGCCCACGGGCATCATATCCCGGATTCTCCAGACCTTTGATGTTCATGGCCCACTTATACGTCTCGGTTCCCCGTTCCTGGTCAACCCTGGTGCTGGCGCGACGTGTACCGTCGGCCAGGAGGTCGCCCATATACCCTTCGCGTCGGGCGATCATCTCCGTCAGTGTGACCATTGCCTCCCCGTTACCGAAGTTCGCCTCAAACCCTTCGGGGTATTTCTCGCAGCGGAAGTCTTCTTGGGTGAAGACGCCGCGTTCATAGCATTCCATCGCCCAACTGACGGTGACCCCGGTGCTCATCGTATCCGTACCCAGTTCGTTGCAGTTGACGATGGCTTTGATCGACGCAGCCATATCGCTGATCCCGCAGTTTGGTCCCAGCGCGTAAAGTGACTCGTACTCGATATGTCCCATCGCCCCAGCGTATGGACCCTGCTTGACGTGGCCGACCTGCTCGCACGCGATCGGGCACTGCGCACAGGCGATGGTCTTCGCCTTGTAGTGTTCGTGCAGATACTCACCGCTCACCAGTTCGGCGTCTTCGAAAGTGCCTTCCTGGTAGTTCCGGGTGGGCAATAGGCCCAGCTTATCCATGTTCAGAACATTCGATGACGTGCCCAGGATACGATATTTCTGCGTATACGGACCCTGTGCGGCCTGCAGAATGTCATACGACAGCTTAAGCAGCGACTCCGGATCGGCCACGGTAACGCCATGCGTCCCACGGATCGATAGAGCCTTCAGTTTCTTGGAACCCCACACTGCCCCCTGGCCTGTGCGTCCGGCCTTGCGCCCATCGTTGCTTACATTGGATATGCGCACCAGGTTCTCGCCAGCCGGACCGATCACGGCCGATCGGACCTGATCGTCCGCCAACTCTTCCCGGATTGCTTCCTCTGTCTCAGTAGTCTCCAGTCCCACGAGGTGCGACGCGTCACGAATCTGTACCTTGTCGTCATCGACGAATACACTGACCCACTTACTGCTGGCTCCGTGGAT
>JAAZAN010000133.1 GCA_012514315.1 Chloroflexota bacterium | reverse complement strand
TCCGTCATCTCGACGGGAACGAGCATTTTCCGCCGGACCTCGCGCGCCTTCTCGACTATCGCCTTCAACTCCAGGACTTTCAGCGGTTTGAGGACGTGGTCGTACGCTCCCATCTTCGTGGCCTCGATCGCCGTAGCACTGCTGTCGTCACTCGTGATGAAGATGATCGGGAGCGTGGAATCGATCGCCCGGTATTCCGTACACGCTTCGATTCCGGAGGTATCCGGCAACATAATGTCTAGCAGGCAAACGTCCAAACGCGGCCCCTCTTTACGCAGCAGCTCCGCGCCACGCGACGCCGTGTCCGCCGAAATAACCTCCAGATCCAAATCCTTCAGTGCCCGCGTCACAATCGCGATCACAAAACGGTCGTCGTCGACGACGAGAATCTTGCGTTTTTCCGCGGTGCGTGGTCGCGCAGCAGATTCGTTGCGGCCGTTGGGGCGTTTCTTGCTACGGGATCGAATTGCGTTCATTTCGGCGATTCCCTGTTGCCAAGGTGGGGGTTCCCTTGGGAAGTCTCGAATCAGTAAGTGGCGCGCGTTATTCGCGGCACAGAGGGCGCAAACGCCGCAGTTGGCGATTTAACCATCCTAAGTATGGCTGTTTTGTGGCACCAGTGGAAGGGGGGGCTAACCGGCGCCATCCCCCGAGAGTCGGGTGAATTGAACGAGACTTATGATTGCCGTATGGCCCGGACGGTCCTCAACCTCTCGCTGCGCCTGGTCGCGGCAGATTTCTCTCAGGGTCATCTTCCCGCGAAGGGCTTGCGCGATCAGCGATGTGGCGTATCTCCTTACTCCGTTGCTTGTCGCAAACGCGACCGTGTCGCCGAATGCGAGTGGATGGATGCCCACTCGCCGTTTCGCCTGAGAGCAGCCGTCATGGGTCAAGATACGCAGGTTTGCCTCGTGATTGATGAAGGCTTCGACGGCCGGCTCCAACGAGGTGATCAGATTCGGCCAACTCACGATTGCCATAGACAAGCCCTTCCTTAGTGCGTGCGTTGAATGAACTGGACAGGGCGTATCCGCGTCACCGCTGCCAGTCACCGCACAGATGAAGGTCCGATCATTTCCTTCAATCCCCGTACCTCGCAAGATGGGGCAACCGTCGCGTTTGTCCGGCAGATCGCACGCCCCGCGAAACACTCCCGCTTCAACATTCTTCCGCACCTGCCGAATCAACTCCGCCGCGTCGTCGCAGCCATTATCCGTATTTATTGTCCTGGCCACGGCAAAGAGCACGGCGGGACCCCGATCGTAGCGATGGACCAGTTCCACGTCGGCCGTGTCCTCATCCTCTGTAGAGGAAATGCTCTCCACGATTTCACCACGCGAATCCAGGCTTGCCAAGAGAAAATGTCCCGAAAGTCGACGTTGTAGCCGGCCGGGTTTCGCGACTGCAGCCGCTCGGACCAGACACGAAGAATGGCTGGCGTGAATACTCATGTTGGGGGGTATTGTTTTCCAGGTCCACAGTGTCGGAACATAGCACCTAAAACTCACATCGTCATTGTGCAAAAGCCGCGCCAGACTGCGCCGCGGAGACGGGAGTGTTTCTCCACAACGTCATCGCTTGCGGGACTTTCAGCGGCGGGCCTTTGATGCTCGAAATACTGTGGAGGGTGTGATCGTTCTTTCAGACGATGTGATGCGCAACACATACGAGTGTTCGAGGCTTCAGCATTCCATAGCCCAACCGAGTTGATTGCGGTGCGTTCAGCCTGGTCGCCGCCCACCCGGTTACTCGGACGAACGCCGGGGCCGGTGGAATTCCTCCACCGGCCCTGTCGTGACCGACGAGGCTTTGCAGATGGCGTCTTGTACAAACGATGCACCACACAAGGAGGGAACGGCAACTCCATTGGCACGGAAGATGCATGTATAGGCGTCGGAATGTCTTTTTCCTTGATTGCGTCGGCTGATATGACGTGCCGATGCCAACTGAAACTAC
>JAAZAN010000015.1 GCA_012514315.1 Chloroflexota bacterium | reverse complement strand
TTGGCTGAAACCGAGCGCAAAGTTGCGCGCACTGCAGCCAACCAACTCGAATTGATGGGGTCATACAGCGAATACGTATTTCTGCAGAGCCAGGCCCAGCTTTATGTCATGCTGCGCGGCCGCTACTCCGATATCTACGACAGGGTGCAAGAGAAGATCTCGACTGGGCAGTGGAATGTCGAAGGAAGTGCTTGGGTCGAGCCAGACACGAACATCACCGGCGGCGAGAGCCTGATCCGGCAGTTCATCCACGGGAAGAGATACTTCCGGGAGGAGTTTGGGTGTGACACCCAGATATTCTGGGAGCCGGACGTGTTTGGCTATTCGGCTGCGCTGCCCCAAATCATGCGCGGGTGCGGGATTCCCTACTTCGCAACCCAGAAAATCACGTGGGGCTACAACGACGGAGATCCATTCCCGTACAATGACTTCTTGTGGCAAGGGATCGATGGATCCCAGGTGCTGGCGCATGTCTTCCACGGGTACGGGTACGAGACTTCTCCCAAGCACCTGATCGAGGCATGGACCGGCCGCGCGCAGAGATCGGACACAACCGGCTTGATGCTGCCCTTCGGCTATGGGGACGGTGGCGGTGGAGCGACCCGCGAGCATCTTGAGTACCTACGTCGCGCCCACAACCTGGAAGGTTCGCCGCGTACCCGAATGGCACCGCCCATCAAATACTTCGAGGACCTTGAGCGCCGCCGGATGACCTTGCCTCAATACGTGGGCGAGCTCTATTTTCAGGCGCATCGTGGCACGTACACTTCTCAGGCGCGCACCAAACTACTGAATCGTCGCGCCGAGATCGGACTTAGAGAGGCGGAGTTTTGGACGAGCATGGCAGCAGTACTCGCGGGTTTCTCCGCCCCGCTCGCCGATCTCGACAGTGCCTGGAAGCGTCTGCTGACCAACCAGTTTCATGATATCTTGCCTGGCTCATCCATCGGTCGTGTCTACGAGGAAGCGGAGAGGGATCTATCTGAGGTGGTGGCCCTGGCAGGCGATGTGACCCGGGCTGCGGTTGGGACGCTGGTGACCGATTCCTCCGGCGATGCGATCACCGTGTTCAACTCATTGTCCTTCGCTCGTCGCACTCTGCTGACAATACCCGATGGAGGAGGTGTCACTGATGTTGCGGGCGCGTCCCTGATGACCCAACGGTACGAGGGACAACAACTGATAGAAGTCACGATTCCGCCATGTGGATGGACCACCGTGAGAACAGCTGGACTCGACGAGGCGACACCCGACGCTGCGGTTCGCATCTCAGACTCGGACGTACGCGCGCTCAAGAGCGGCGCAGGCTGGACATTGGAGAACGACCTGATACGTGCGACCTTCAATGCAACCGGTGATTTGACCAGTCTGTGGGACAAAGAATCAGCGTCCGAATGGATGGGAGCACCTGGCAACGTGTTCCTAATGTATAAGGACATTCCGCGCGCGTGGGATGCCTGGGATATCGATAGCAACTACGCCAGTATGCCGGTGGCATTAGGTCAGAAAGCGATCGTGGAGGTCACAGCCGTAGGACCACTGCTCGCTTGCCTCAGTGTGACCCGGCAAATCCACAATTCCGAGATGCGACAGAAAATCCGGCTGCGACGCGGCAGCCGCAGGCTGGATTTTGTCACGACCATCTCATGGAAGGAGAAACACAAGCTGCTCAAGGTTGCATTTCCAGTGGCGGTTCACGCAGAAGAAGCGCTGCACGAGATCCAGTTTGGCCACGTCAGACGGCCGAATCATGCCTCACGAAAATACGATGCAGATCGCTTTGAAGTGCCGCAACAGCGTTGGACAGCGTTAGTCGAGGAAGGCCGAGGTGCAGCGGTGCTCAATGACTGCAAGTACGGCGTCAACGTGACAGGCAATCGGATCCAACTCACTCTCCTGAAGGCAGCCATTGCACCAGACCCACACGCCGATGAGGGACTGCAGGCGTTCACGTATTCGCTGACGACCTGGAACGGTCCATTCTTAGACTGCGCCGTCGTGCAGGAAGCTTATGCACTGAACGCGCCCTTGACTTTCACCGTGGGTGCTTCTGCAGCGCCAGAGGCCTCACTATTCCGCGTCGACGCACCGAATGTGTTTATCGAGACCGTAAAACCGGCAGAGGATGGCTCGGGGGATGTGATAGTCCGAATGTATGAGGCAAAACGAACCTGGACCCGCTGCAGGCTGCAGGTTGCACTGCCGGTCCGGCAGATATTCGAAACGGATATGCTCGAGAATCAAGTGCGCGAGCTCGACGTTCGAGAAGGCCGCATAGTGTTGGAAATCAAGCCGTTCCAGGTTCTCACGCTGCGCATCACAGTGGGTTAAACGATGCACCCCTCGGCCCACACAATCAGTGCGATGCAGTCCCCAGGAATCGTGAACCCGCATCTGGCTGACTGTGAAAGACCGAGGGGCGCAGACCCTCAACCCCCGCTGCCCCGGGGACATAACATCAAACGGATATGACGAGCTTCATGTGCATCGCAGGCGCCACCGCTGGCTCACCCTTGACCTGCCAGACCTGCACGTGGGCCTCGATGTATTCCTCTCCCAGCATTCGGGCGACCGAAACCCGGTGATGACCGTCGCGAACGTAATAGATCTCGCCCACTTGCACTACTGATACAGCGGGCAGCGGCACGCCACATAGCCTTGCCGCATACACGCTGGCCCATCGTTGCCGGGCTCTCTCGGCGAGTGGAAGAAATTCATCATCGAAATCGCGGACTCGACACTCACTGCCACGAATACTCCCAACCGGAATCGTTGCACAGCCCAGATCGAAGCTTCCTTCGATCGTCTTCGATCGTCGAACATCCTCCAAATCAAGCAGACGAACCGAACGCCGCGTGAGGATGGCCCACAACCTTCTGAGGCGTGCTCTCAGAGCGAGTGCGCGAAACCCGGAGACGGCGCGGGCCATGGCCGCGATGTTGGGATCGTACTGGTGCGCAGCGCCTGACACGCAGACCGTGGTCGCCTGATAGGTTCCCCAAGCATCAAACATCGAAAGTTCCTCCGTCGCCAGGGCCGGCTCTTAGGCCGAGGCCGAAAGCAGTGCAGTCGGGTGAGCCAGGGTCGTGCGCGGCGCCTGACCCGGCGCCTCACGCCGGGCATCCCGGGTCCGAAGCGAATCCGCCATGGCAGCTCGGGCACGATGAAGACGGCTCTTCACCGCGCTTACTGTCGTGCCGGTCGCCTCAGCGATCTCCTGATAGGACAGGTCGTGCCAGTACAACATCACGACGGCGATCCGATCCTTGGGCGGCAGTGTCTCAAGCAATGCCTGGACGTCTGCTGCTTGCTCTCGCCTCAGCACGGCGTCCTCAGGGCCCGCCCTCCGCTCACGCAACGCCGGATGACCCGCCAAGGGTTCGTCATCGATATCCATCCAGATGACCCGACGGCGACGCAGCCGATCGATGCAGTAGTGGCTGGCGATGGAGAAGAGCCAGGTCTTGAACGGGCGCTCCGGATCATAACGGTGCAGCTGCGTGTACGCTCGGAGAAAGGTCTCCTGTGCAGCGTCCTGCGCCTGGTCGGCTTCCCCCAACATTCGATAACACAGGTTGTAGATCGCGGTCTGGTAAGTCCGTACCAGAGTGGTGAAGGCAGCCTGATCGCCCCGCCGGGCCAACGTGATGATGTCCTGCTCACTCATCAAAAGAACTCCCTTTTCAAGCGCCGATCACCGCATCGAGCGCCTGAAGTAGCCGTGTTGGCGGCTCCCCTTTATTTACGAACTCGTCCGCTCCCGCCGCGAGGGCCTGAGCTTCATAGTCTCCGTACATAGAAAGAATAATGACTTTGATATGCGGCCAGCGGGCCTTGATCATCCGAGTTGCCTCCAACCCGTCCATCCCAGGCATCCGAATATCCATCAGGACAGCATCGGGGATCCACGTCTCGGCCAGGGCCACGGCCTCGCAGCCATCGACGGCCTCTGACAGCCCCTCAACTGCGGGATGGGTGCTCACCAGCGCCCTGATGCTTTGCCGTGTCCGGGCCGAGTCATCGGCGATCAAGAGTCTCCAGTGTCCACACATCGTCTCAACCATCCGCCGTACCCCTGTGCGCGATCCAATACTCATCACAACTCTATGCTAAGAATAGCAGGGCGAACCGGAATACACATCGGGGAAAACCTGGGAAAGCCCATACAAAAAGAGACCACCCTTACGGGTGGTCGCCTGGAGGATATTGGGTAGAAAAACTACCAGGTTTCTGGTATGCCGGTCAGGGCTCTTCGCCGAACGAGGGGATGTCATCGAGTGACGCCAAGCCCTCCCGCAACGCAAAGAGCGCAGCCTGCGTCCGGCTGGCCAGGTGCAGCTTACCGAGGATATTGCTCACGTGGGTGCTGACGGTCAGCTCAGTGATCACCAACCTCTCAGCAATCTCCCGATTGCTGCGCCCCTGTGCCACCAGGCGAAGAACCTCCATCTCGCGGCCGGTAAGGGGATCGGTGGTCAACTGGTCCTTGGATGGGTGAGCCAGTTCAAACAATACCTTGCTGGCGATCGAGGGCTCGAGCGAGGGCTGCCCTCGATGGACCTGGCGGATGGCCTGAACCAGCTCCAGCGGGCCGGAATCCTTAAGCAGGTACCCCAACGCGCCGGCTTTGATGGCGGGGAAGACCTTGTCATCGGCCGCGAAGCTTGTCAACACGAGTATCCGTACGTTCTTGACTTGTGATGTGATCTGGCGCGTTGCCTCAATTCCATCAACCTTGGGCATTACGAGATCCATCATCACCACGTCGGGCCGCAATGCCTGTGCCTTGGCAATCGCCTCCGCGCCATCCGACGCCTCTCCGACCACTTCAAAGTCCGGCTCAGTCGCCAAGAGTGCCGCGATTCCTTTGCGAACGATAGCATGATCGTCGACGAGCAAGACGCGAATTTTCGAGGACATTCTGACTCCTAGGGGTTGATCGAGTAGCGTCTCGGAAGGTTAACTGGCATCATCGCGGATCCATGGCGAGTTCCAGCGCATCCATCTCTGCGAGCCAGGTTGCGGCACTCGCATCTGATGGCATGCGCCAGTCCCCGCGCGGGGAGAGTGCGACGGAGCCCACCTTCGGGCCATCCGGCATGGCGGAGCGCTTGAACTGCTGGCTGAAGAAACGGCGATAGAAGACTCGTAACCACTTGAGGATCGTCGCGGGCGCATAGTCGGCGTCAAAAGCCTGCCTTGCCAGCCGGAAAACCTTTGCCGGTGGAAATCCATAGCGAATCACATGGTACAGGAAGAAATCGTGCAGTTCATAGGGTCCGATGGCATCCTCCGTCTTCTGTTCCAGCGCGCCATCCTGTCCCAATGGCAAGAGCTCAGGGGTAATGGGCGTCGCGCTGATATCATGCAGAACCTGTGCAGCTTCGCCCTGGAACTCTTCGTCCGCGGCCCAGTCGACCAGATAACGAACCAGTGTCTTCGGCACCCCAGCGCACACATGATACATCGACATATGATCGCCGTTGTAGGTGGCCCAACCAAGGGCAAGCTCTGATAGATCGCCCGTGCCGACCACGAAGCCACCCACCTGGTTGGCCACATCCATCAGAATCTGAGTACGCTCGCGTGCCTGCGCATTCTCGTAGGTGACATCATGGATACTCTCGTCATGGCCGATATCCTTGAAGTGCTGCCGTACCACGTCAGTGATCGGGATGGTGCGGAAGGTCACGTCGAGAT
>JAAZAN010000132.1 GCA_012514315.1 Chloroflexota bacterium | reverse complement strand
GTTGTCGAGGCGATGGCGCACGGCGTGCCCTCGCTCGTAACACCTGGCGTGGCAAGTCATGTCTACGTCGATGCCAGCGGGGCCGGCATCACGGTCGACGACAGTCTTGAGGCGGTTGTCGCCGGCCTGCGACGGTTGCTTGAGTCAGATCGTCTCGCTACTGGAGAGAAGGGACGTCGATATGTCGAACAACACCTATCCTGGAAATCGATAGCGCGCCAGATTGACTTGCTCTACCGTGCCGCAATTGCCGCGAGGACACCGGAATAGCTGGAATTGAGGTAACACCATGTCCATCATCTTCGCGGGCGATTTCCTGCCGTTGCGTCCCTTTGGGGAATCGCCGTTTCCCGACGATGCCAAACTCGTGGCAAACCTCGAGTGCGCAATATCCACCTCGACCGTGAGCAGTTCCAAGGCTTATTCCATGGTTCTCGGTTCCGAGGCTATCGACGCCGTCGTCCAAAGCCGATTCGCCGCGCTAAGCGTGGCCAACAACCATGTCCGCGATGCCGGTGACAAAGCATTGGATCGGATGATCAAGACCATTGCCCAGCGCGATGGCCCTTTGCTTTATGGCACGCGTGACAAACCTTACGCCGTCGTGACCGACGGCGAACAACGTTGCGCCGTGATCGGTTGCCTCGAACGCTGTCGCTCTCGCGGAAATACCCTCTTTCGCGAAGAAGATGTAGCGTCGCTCATCCACGATCTCGCGGCGCATCACGACAGGGTGTTCGTAACACCACACTGGGGCAAGGAAGGCGAGTGCGCGTCACATCCCTCGCCCAGGCAACAGAAACTCGCCAGAAAATGGCTCGACGCGGGTGCCACTGCCGTCTTGGGGCATCATTCCCATGCGTTTCATGGTCGCCAGCCGTATCGCGGATCGTTGATCTATTATTCCCTCGGAAACCTTCTTTTCGACACTGGAGAAAGCAGGTATCCTCTTACTCGATTCGGTCTTGCCGTGACGTGGACGGCCGGCGATGCCTTGGAAGATGACGATTGGCGCGAAACGATCTTGTTTCAGAGCAAAGGCTGCGTGACGCAATTGGATGCGGAATGTGAAGACCTCTTAGGCGCCTATCTTGAGGATATTTCGGCGGACATCTGCACGTCGGCTTGGAACCACCTGCGCTGGGCCCGCGCGGTGGGACCAGTCTATATCCCCTATTCGAATACCTCTTGGCGGCGACGCCTTCATGGCTCATCTGCCTTTCGGAATCGCCTACTCTATCTCATCTGGTGCGTCCTTCCGACAACCGTGTTGCTGCGTTTAGGATATTGGCTTCCCGATCCGCGGATCACATCTCGTCGACAACGCATCGAAGATGAAATGCAACGGAAACTTGAAAGATGAAGAATCGCATGCCTCACATAGGAGGCCTCTCCTGTACAACGGTAGTCTCCGAAAGCATTCCGGATTCCTGACCGGGGGCCGGGGGCGACAGACATGGCAGTAACGGGCTATCAACGGGTTGTAGCCCGTCGCGAGAAGACAGACACACATAAGCCGCATTTGTAATTATTGCGTTAAGAGGACTCTCCTATGCCAGGTATTGTTGCCGTGCTCAAGTGGAATCGCGAGGACGGTTCCGATGCGCTGGCGGACGCACTCGTTGGTGGAATGTACGGCGATCCTTGTGCAGAGGTTGCCGAAGCAGATCAGAATTCTGGTCTTGCTGTTCGGCTTGTACACCCCAGCGATTCACCGGGAGGCTGGGCGCGCGTGGGCGACATACTCGTCGTATGGCAAGGCATACCACATTATCGAGGCACACCGTTCTGCGAAAAGACGATCGTTGAATTGACTGATCGTCGGCTCATCGCGCAACCTGAGTCGTGGGGAAGGGAACTGACCGGGCATTATCAGATACTTCTCTTCTT
>JAAZAN010000131.1 GCA_012514315.1 Chloroflexota bacterium | reverse complement strand
CCCTGTGTCTGCGATCTCTATCTCGCCCACTCCTCTATCGACGACGAACTCGATAGCTCCCGCGTAGGCGTCTTTTTCAAACATGGCAAATCCCTCAAAATCAGTGTCATAGTTCGGCTCCTTCTTTGTGAGAGTCACCTCTGTGTAAGAGTCTCGCTCAAACCACCACCACTTGTTAAACAGCTTGTACTCGCCGATACTCTTGCCCACGACTGAGTCGATTGTCGCCTGGGCGATCTCAGGCTCAATGCCCTGTACTATGTTATCCAATCCGTGTACCGTGTTCACGTATAGCTGGCGCTGAGTGTGCCACGCACCTGACAGTGAATCAGTAGCGAGTGCCATCATCTGTACATCTTGGTCAAGCATGTCCCGGTGCTCTATAGCATCAGCAACAAGAGTACCCAGTGAGACGCCTGTATGAACTGCTACTGCACCTGGTGGTCCCATCGCCACCAATGCAGCTGTCTTAAACGCATTGAGTAGTAATAGTTCCTGGATCCAGTTATTCTCAGCGAACTCTCGTGCAGATCGCGCTGTCTCCAGAGTCAGGGCATGGCGCTCGACCAGTGAGTAGAACTCAATGTGTGCTTTATTCCGCGCAAGCAGGTCTTTCGAGTATATCTCAGCTTGTGCCGGGGTGAGACATAAGTCACTCGTCTGCACTGTCATTGAGAGGTCTGCGATATCCGCGTAATATGAATTTGACAGCTCTAGCATCTTCGGGTAGAGCTCTGTCTCGAGAGCTAACTCGTGACGCAGTGCAAGGTCCCAGTTGTGCTTGATCAGTTGATCGGCCACGAAGCCGTCGTAGACTGACTCGCCGGTGTCCAAAGCAAAGTAGGTGAGGGCACCGTTGAGCAAGTGCCTCGCAACGATGTCGTCGGTTGAGGATGATGTTGCCGAAAACAGGGAAGGCGAAAACGCAAGCATCACCGCCTCGTATCGCTCCCGCGCCCCGATGAGATAATCCCAACCTCGCCCTACTACACCTGGCATTTGCAGCTTGGTTGCGTCTTTCAGGTTCTGAACGGGCTTGATTATTGGTGCCATAACATTCACGATATTGAACATGGACTCGACGATGGCAGTTGCTTCATCAATCTGCAGCTGGTTGACAAAGAAGTCGCCATCTGGAGCGATACCTAAACTTGAGTCCGAGATAGCTGCCAGGTAAACTAACGAACGCTCCCGGAAGAACGGCACGTCCTCCGTCAGCAGAGGCGAGAGGAAGCCGATGAAATCCTGCCCTGTGACATCAGCATCCGTGATCTCTACAGGCAACGCGCACGTTGAGAACGCATACCCAACCTTCGACGGAGTAAGGATATGAGGACCACTGTGGACCTCATTAATTGCATAAAACCCGCCGGCATCAGTGGATGCATTGCTGCCATCTTCGGTCGTGATCAGTACGCCAGAGATCGGATTACCCTCCTGATCCCTGACGTAGCCGCTCAGTTGATACCCCGGCTCGGGTGGGATGCCATAGCGAAGAAGCACGCCGTTGCCCTGCGCCCAGCCATCCGAGGCTGACGCCATGCCGATCGCACTTACCTGTACGCCGGCAGGTATGGATACCGAGTGCCATAAGACCCCATTCCAGTGGAGGATAGATCCGTATCCCGCAGCCCAACCTTCTGTGCTGGACAACATATCGATGCTGGAGAGTTCAGTGGTGACAGGAGATGGGACCGCGTTCCAGCGTGAACCGTTCCAACGCAGGATCGTACCTCCTGTGCCGTATCCATTTCCGCCGACAGCCCATCCGTCATAGGCGGACAGCATCTCGATACTTCTAAGATGCATCGTGGTTGGACTAGTCTGGATTGACCATGAGTATCCATTCCAGTGTAGGATTACACCATAGGTACCCACCGCCCAGCCGAGCTGGCTGGTCACCATATCTACATCATCCAGGACATTATGTGGAATCTGCACTGAGGGAGAAGACACATCCTGTGATGACAATATCTCGTCCACCTGCGTCGCTTTCGGGAGGGGGCTCGGGAACCGGTTCCACGACACGCCATTCCAGCGCAGGATCTCGCTGACGCCGCCACCATAGGTGTTGATTGCATCTCCACCTACAGCCCAGCCGTCCGTAGCAGAGACCATCGACACACCATACAGACTCGCCGTGGTAGGGCTGGCGACAGACTGCCATTGAGCCCCGTTCCACTGCTGGAGGTTGCCCACGGCCCAGCCGTTGGTGGCTGAGACAAAGTCGAGATCCATCGCCGGCTGCGAGCTGAAAGCGGTCCACTGATTGCCGTTCCAATGCATGTTCACTCTGGAGTTGCCACCTAACCAGCCGTCGGTGGCTGAGAGCATCTTGATGGCTCTCGCCCATCCAGACTGAGCCTCAGGGGGACCAACAATCGGAATCCAAGCATTGTCATCCCACCGGTAGATCTCGCCATAGTGGCCTACGACCCATGGGGCGGCGCCAGGCGCGGCGGCAATCGCTTCGAGGCCGTAGTCGGGAGTGGTTACAGTGCCCCAGTTCGCGCCATCCCAATGCAGTATCGCACCTGGATACGTCATCTGATACGCCCAGCCGTCGTCGGGGGCACTCATTGAGACAGATACGAGCGTACCTGTAGCAGGACCAGCCCAGGTATTCCATGCTACCCCATTCCAGCGGAGTATTGTACCTGAAACCCCAACCGCCCAGCCGTCAGTTGCGGAAACCATGGCGACGGCATAAAGGTCCTGGGTGGTCGGACTAGCGACGGATTCCCACTGAAACCCACGCCAGCGGTAAATTACACCACCCGAGCCCATGACCCATCCATCGCTGGCAGAAACCATATCCAACGACCTGAGATAGACGCTGCCGAGGTCACCAGTGTTGGTCCACGAGGCACCGTTCCAGTGAAGCATCGACCCAGAAGAGCTAGCTACCCACACATCCGTTGACGATACGGCATCTACTTCTACTAGATACTCTGT
>JAAZAN010000130.1 GCA_012514315.1 Chloroflexota bacterium | reverse complement strand
TAGCGAACTACGATGGCGAGACTCACGAGACGCCAACTGATAATGGCCATGGCCGCGGCAGCAGCAAAGGCGGGCCTGGGAGCATTGAGCGGATGCATGCCGGTTGCGACGCTGGCTGATGTTGGGCCGCAGTCCCAGCCCGTGGCGGATGATGAACTGACGTCCCAGACATCGGCGGACCACGAACTGCCGGCTGAGGCCCTGGCAGATAGTGGGCTGACGCCCAAAGCGTATGTTCCCAACGTAGCTATGATGCCGACGTACACGCCAACGCCAACCAGTACGCCGGTGCCTCCGCCCACGGGACCGAGGGTCGTACACGTGCATGGCAGTACGTCCACGTTCTGGAGTGGACAGACGGATTTCTGGAACTACGTGCGCCAGGATACAGTGAACACCATGGCGGATCGGGGGCTGATGGCGCTGACGGGGACCGCCAGCGTGGCCAATGCGTGGCGAGCGCTGCTGCCCAACTACCGAGCGGGTCAGGGCATTGCCATCAAGGTCAACTTCAACAACTCGACGAGCTGTAGCGACTCCGACGGCCAGATCGACGGGCTGATCCAGCCCGTCAACGCCCTGGTGCGTGGAATGAAGCAGATGGGGGTGGCCGAGACCGACATATGGGTGTACGACGCGAGCAGACGGCTTCCGGCTCGCTTTGTGGGCGGCTGCTTGTATAGCGGTGTGCAGTTCATCGACCCAGCCTGCAACCTCAACGGCGGATACGCAAGCTGGGCCAGCACCGACCCGCACGCATTCGTGACCTATCACCACCCCACGAATCCCTCCATGCCCAGGACGCGCATCAGCGATGTGCTCATTGATGCCACCTATCTGATCAACATGCCGATCATGAAGCCTCACAGAATCGCGCGGGTCACACTGACCTTCAAGAATCACTTCGGGAACATCAGTGAGCCGTGGGAGCTGCACCCCTACATCGGCATGAGCAGTCCCACGTATCGCTCGGACTACAGTCCGCTGGTCGACATCTATCGCAACGCGCACGTAGGCGCGAAGACCATCTTGGTCGTGGGCGATGCGCTGCTCGCCGCTAAGGACTTCGACGCCGCGCCAGCCGCTTCTTGGGCCACATTCGGGAACAAGCCCCCCCAGAGTCTGTTCTTCGCCACCGACCCAGTGGCCGCCGATTGTGTGATGGCCGACCACCTGCGGGCGGAACTGGGCAGCAGCGATGAGGGTATTCCATCAGCAGCGTATGACTATCTGCGCCTGGCCGCAGCCGCCGGACTGGGCGAGTATGAGCAGGGCGATCCCTGGCACGCCGGATACAGCCACATTGACTACCTGAAGATCGAGGTGTGAGGAGCAACCCATGTCCCTGATGCGCCGCCTCCTGTTGCTCAACGGACTGGCGATCCTAGCAGTGGTGGCCCACCATGCCACCCGCTGGGGCTATACAGCGATGTTCTGGTGGACCGATCGATATCTGCCTGTGGCGGTGCCCAACTACGACCAGGTCGGCAGCGCGGCAGATATCACGCTGGCGATCGTGCGCAAGCTGACAGTCTTCGCCGTGCCGGCGTTCCTGTTCGTGTCCGGATTCTTCGTCACATACGCAGCGCGCGGTTCTGGCGGCGGCCTCAAGTGGAAGACCGTCCTGACGCGTGTGGTCGGGCTGCTGGTCCCGTATCTCATCTGGTCCCTGGCCACGTTCGCCTCGGAGGCCATCGAGGGTCTGCGCTACGACTGGCAGAACTACGTCAGCAGGCTGCTCCTCGGCGATGTGTTCTTCTTTGTACCACTGCTGTGCAAGCTGTACCTGTTGGCACCCTTCATCGTGCCGCTGGCGCAGAAACGGAGCCGCCGGCTGCTAGTCGGACTGGGCCTGCTGCTCTTTGCGGTGGTGGCGCTGTTCTACGCCCGGCTGTACGGAGACCTGATCGGCGCGGAATGGGGCGGCCTGGGATTGGTGATATCCTGGTTGCCGAACAGCGCAGTGCTCCGCTGGGCGTTCTTCTTCGCGCTGGGGATGGTCTGTGCACTGCACCTGTCGCAGCTCAAGGACTGGTTAGCAGCCCGCCGCTGGTGGCTGCTCGGCGCAACCGTGCTGTTCGGCTGCCTGTCGGTCCTGGAGGCTGAGCTTGCAGTCCACGCAACGTCGGCGGCGGACTGGTGGCGGTCCAGTCCGTTCACAGTTCCATCCACCCTGTACGCGATTGGCGTGGTGCTCAGTTTCCTGGCATTTGGCGAGGTGAAACTGCCGCTGCAACGCTACGTCTACGACCTAGGCAAGTCCTCCTTGGGGATCTACCTGCTGCACTACAAGGTGCTGGAGTTCGCAGCGAGAGGGCTGCAGAAGATTCTGCCTGGCTTGCTCGCCTACACGATTCCGTTTGTCCTGGTCATCGTTGTTCTGGCCGTGGCTCTGCCGCTTGCGTTGATGTGGTTGGTGGAGAAATCCCCACTGCGGCGCTACCATCGATATCTGTTTGGGTAAAATGGAGTTTGGCGAGTGTAGGCATGCAACCAGTGAGCGATAACTGCAACGTGGTAAGAGACGGCGCGTGCGCCTGCCGCGATAGGGCGCACCGATGCGCGGCGTGTGTTCTTGCACTGTCTGTGCTCTTGGTTGCGCCCAGCAGGCAGATCGCCGCGCAAGAGAACGCCGTGATCTGGTCGGAACCGACGAACATCTCCAACACACTCACGCTATCCACCCATCCCGCGGTGGTAAGCGACTCACTGGGCTACGTCCACGTCTTCTGGAGCGAGGAGGTCGGCGGGCCAGTTGGGGATCGCGGAGACATGATCGGGACGGGCAACACGATACTGTACACGCGCTGGGACGGAACAAGTTGGTCGGAACCGGTGGACGTACTGTTCGTACCCAACGAGGCCATCGCGGAGTTCGTAGCGGTGGACGTGGGGCCAGACAGCCGTCTGCACGTGGTCTGGACGGGGCAATCCAACTTCTACTACGCACAAGCGCCCTCGTGGGAGGCAGATTCCGCCCGTGCATGGAGCCAACCGATGGCCGTCGCCGCCGACAGCGCTCGTACACAGTGGGAGTCAGACGTCGCCGCCGACTCCACAGGCGCCGTGCACATCGTCTACGCCACGCAGGGCGACCTTGCCGGCATCTATCACATTCGGTCGCGGGATGGCGGGGTCTCCTGGGACACGGCTCAGAGGGTCTCCGAGCCGCTCGGGTTGCTAGAGACGGCATACGCCAACGTGCGCACCATCGTGGATGACGCCGATCGGATTCACATCGTCTATCAGACCACGCAAGCCCAGGGGTTCGGTCAGGCCGTCTACTACGTCCGCAGCGACGATGGAGGCGTGAGCTGGAGCCAACCGGAACAGCTCGGCTACAGGGACCCAGGAGATTTCGATGCGTCATACCCATATCTTCTGGACGCCGGCAACGGACAGCTCCATCTCGTGTACCTGGATGGGCCCAACGTGGGGCGCTCGTACCGCATTTCGCACGACGGCGGTGAGACCTGGAGTGAGCCGCAGGATATCATCTCCGAAATGGAAGGGGTGAACGGTTTCATCATTCCACTCGTGGATGGCGCGGGTCAGCTTCACCTGGTGGTCAACATGCGCACAAGAGCGACGCAGGTCGTCGGCATCTACTATACCCGCTTCTTGGGGAACGACTGGGCGCCCGTCAGGCCCGTGGATACGTCCAGCGTTGCGGCGCCTTCGGCGCACTATACGGCGGCGGCAGTGCGGCTGGGAAACGAGCTGCACGTGGTGTACGACGATATCGGCAGAGGGGACATATGGCATGTGCAGGGGATCATCACAGCCGTGGAACCCGATCCCACCGTTGTGCCAGAAACGCCCATGCCAGCACAGACTGAAGAGGCGTCGCGAACGCCCGCCACAGACGCGCTCACCCTAACCACCACCCCCCGGCCAGAGGTCGGGGCTACCGAGGGTTCGCCAAGCGAACTGCCTACAGAGAACTCTAGCGCAGAGTCGCCTGTTGCCGTTCTGGCGCCGGTCGCGGCGGTTGTTGTCCTGGTGCTAGCGGCGGTGTTTGTGATGATCAGGAGGAGGCGCCTGGGCCCCTGAGACGAGGGAACAGGCAAAACGATGAAGCATCTACGAAACCTCTATCGGTACCGCGATCTATTGTGGCTGTGGACATGGCGCGAGGTGCAGGTGCGTTACAAGCAGTCGCTGTTGGGTGTGGCCTGGGCGATCCTGCAGCCATTGGCGCTGACTGTGGTCTTTTCGGTGGTGTTCTCTCGGTTGGTGCGCGTCGACACCGGCGGGATTCCGTATCCACTGTTCGCCTACGCTGCACTCGTGCCGTGGACCTTCTTCGCCACCTCATTGAGCTTCGGCATCCCTAGCCTGGTGAGCAATATGAACCTGGTGACGAAGATCTACTTCCCGCGCGAGATTCTACCCCTAGCCAGCGTGGGCGCAGCCTTCGTCGATTTCCCGATGAGCGCCATCGTCTTCGTGGGGATGATGCTGGTCTACCACGTCACCCCGACCGTGATGAGCTTGTGGGTCATCCCACTGCTGGTACTGCAAATCGTGCTCTCGCTGGCAGTGACATTGGCTGGGTCGGCGGTCTTGGTCTTCTTCCGGGACGTGCGCTTCGTGATCCCGCTACTGACCCAAATCTGGATGTACGCCACACCCGTGATCTACCCGGCCACACTGGTGCCCGAACGCTGGCGGACGTTGTACTTCCTGAACCCGATGGCGGGCGTCGTTGACGGCTACCGCAGGGCGCTCCTGCTCGGTCAGGCGCCGCTGCTCGAAAGCATCGCCCTGAGCGCTGCGGTCTCCATCGTGCTTCTGGCGGTAGGCTACACCGTCTTCAAGCGAGCAGAACCCACATTCGCGGATCTGATATGAGCACTATACAAACAGGCGCCATCTCCTTCGAACACGTCTCCAAGCGTTACCGTTTGGGCGGACTGGGCACCTTGCGTGGTCTTGTCGGCTCTATATGGGAACGGAACCGAGATGAGAATCTGCACAAGACGCTGTGGGCGCTGCGTGACGTGAGCTTCTGTGTGGCGCCGGGCGAAGCGCTGGGGCTGATCGGTCCCAACGGCGCCGGCAAGACCACGGCGCTCAAGTTGCTCTCCAACATCACCCAGCCCACCGAAGGTCGGATTGCCGTGGGAGGACGTCTGTCCTCGCTGATCGAGTTGGGCGCCGGGTTCCACCCGGAACTGACTGGCCGGGAGAACGTGTACCTGAACGGCGCGATCCTGGGGCTGAAGCAGGCCGAGATCAAACGCAAGTTCGACGAGATTGTAGCCTTCTCGGAGTTGGAGCGGTTCATCGACACGCCGGTGAAGCGTTACTCATCGGGCATGTATGTTCGGTTGGGCTTCGCAGTCGCCGCCCACGTAGAGCCAGACGTGCTGCTGGTCGACGAGGTGCTTGCGGTGGGCGATGCGAGCTTCCGTCATCGGTGCATCGCCCATATGCGCAGCCTGCAAGAGAGCGGCACGACCCTGGTATTCATCTCACACAATATGCATCAGGTTCGCAGCGTATGTAGCTCCGCCCTGCTGCTCATCCAAGGGCAAGCGCATGCCCAGGGTCCGACCTCCGAAGTCATCACTGCCTACGAGCAGTGGCTCGAGACTGCGCCTGTAGAATCTGAAAGCAGCCCAGGATTCTCTGACTCGCAAGGCGCTCTCATTCTCAGAGCAGTGCAGGTCGTCCAGCCTGATGAAGCCGGGAACGGTGTTCTGGATAGCCATCTCCCGCTGACGATGATCGTTGACTACGAGGCCATTCACGAGCATCAGATAGGTCGGTTTGACGTGAGGATACTCCGAGACGACAGCACACTGTGCTGCACAGCCGACTCGAGTCAGTCCGCCAATGGTGAACTGCATACCCTGTTCGGAACCGGCACAATCGAGATCACATATGCGCCTTTGCAGCTCACAACCGGTTCATACACGGCTGTAGTCCGGGTCACGGACGTCACAGACAGCATAGTGGTCGCGTCGGCGCAGTCTGCACCATTCACGGTATACGCCGCGGGCGCTGGCAGAGATCGCGGCATATACGTGCCGAAGGTCAGTTGGCGAAAGCTACACAGTCCGATAGCCGAGCCGGATGGTCCGCCTAACGTAGACATCCCCCACCCCTAGAGCTCCGGAGAAGAGGCGATTGCATGCGCATTGAGAACCTGAGGGCGGAGAACAGCGACAACCGCGCCCGAGTCGCGGCGACCATCGTGTGGGAGGATTGCGACCGCGCCCCGCAGGAGGTCTACTACGAGACCACGCACGAGTTCGGCCAGTATCTCGCGTGCGATCCGCACGCCTTCTTGACGGGGAGTTTGCTGCCCGCCATCCGCTGCGGTGAGCGTCGGATCGCGGTAGATGAGCCGATCTGCCCAGAGCTGCGGACTGGGCTGGCAGCGGCCACTGCGTGGCTCAAACAGTGGTCGCTGCTGGAAGGCTCGATACAGATCGAGACGAGAGGAGACATACGCTACCCCCAGAACGGTCGGACGCGGGCGGGCGCATTCCTTTCGGGCGGCGTCGACTCGCTGGCCATCTTGCACTGCAATCGTGCGGATTTCCCGCCGGATCATCCGAGCTCAATCAGAGATGCGCTCTTCGTCCACGGCTTCGACATGGGTGGGCTTGAGGGGACGGACGACGAGTTGACGTCATATGAACTGGCGCTGGATGCCTTGCGCCCCGTGGCGCAGGACGCTGGCGTCAACCTGATCCCAGTCCGCACCAACGTTCGGCACCTTCTGGACGACGTGCAGTTCTGGATTTACCAGTTCCACGGCGCGGCGCTTGCCTCTGTGGCGCACGCTTTCTCTGGGCGCCTCTCGTGCGTTTCGATTGCCTCGGATCGCAGCATTGCAGATCTCAGGGACAAGTCCACTCACCCGCTCCTTGAGCCGAACTTCAGTAGCGCGAACCTTCGAGTCAACCTCGCCGGCCTCTTGTACTCAAGACTGGACAGAGTCAGGCTGATTTCGGATTGGCAGGTGGCGCTGGATAGTCTCCGAGTGTGCACGATGAACCCGCCGGGGAAACTGAACTGCGGGGAGTGCGAGAAATGCCTGCGCACGATGCTCCAACTGCTGGCCGTAGACAGCCTGGACAAGACGTCCGTATTCCCATATCAGGACGTCTTGCCAGAGATGCTAGAGAGACTCCGTCTGACGGACGAGCATCTGGACGTGTGGTATGGCGAGCTGATCGACCCTCTGACGGCACGAGGCCGGCTGGACCTCGTAGAGGTCATCGAGCGTAAGCGATCCGAGTTGAGAAAGCACCTCGCGTGGCAAGAGGAGCGGGATTGGAAAGGGGCCGTCAAGCGGTTCGACAGAAAGTGGTTGGGCGGGATGCTATTCGAGACCTACAAGACGGCGCGTATGAGGCGTGGAGACCCCACGCCATCTGCGTCGTGAGCTGGAATCGAACCTTGCCAGCCAACTGGCCAAAGGAGCGAAAATGCGGATCACGGACCTGAGAGCAGAGACAACGGGCGGCAAGGCCCGCATTATGGCCGACGTCGTATGGGAGGACTGTGGCCGAGCCCCTGTGACGGTCTACTACGAGACGGACGAGGCCTTCTCCGAGGCGCTCACCTGTGATGCGCACGTGTTTCTGTTAGGGTGCGCGATCCCTGCCCGGCGGTACGGCGAGCAGAGAATCGCCATCAGCGAGGAGGTATCTCCCGAACTGGCCGAAGGGCTGGAGATCGTGATGCGCTGGCTCGATGCTTGGCAAGG
>JAAZAN010000129.1 GCA_012514315.1 Chloroflexota bacterium | reverse complement strand
TAGTGGCGCGCTACCCTCGCGACGTGGTGGTCGAGACCGACTGGGAGCGCGTGTCGTACGACGGCGTCGCGTCGCGCGCCACGATGTTCTGGCTGCACGAGACGCTCAGACCCTGAGGCCCGCTCCGCCAGAGCGACCAAGGGCGGTTACAGGTCACAGGTGGCATGTTACGGGCTGGAGTGTGACGACTCGCTCGAGCCCGTAACATGCCACCTGTTCGGCGTGACCGCCGTCGTGCGCACGGTTCCGAGAGTTGGTCTGATCCGCCACTCGAGTCGCATCAGCACGTGATGTACTGGCACGAGTTATCTTGTGGACGAATCCGTATAGCATCAGTATCACGCAGACTAGTAAGTGCAGCCTATGCAGGCACTCGTAGAGGCGAGTGGAGCGCAGAGGCGACGCAGTCACCGTGTGACCGGTTACGTCCCCGAATCATCATCCGAGGCGTCCACAGTGAGCAGCGCATCAAGCCCTGTGGTATGAGAACCGCCTCAGTTGGTCAGAATCGGTATGTGGATGAGCCAGTCGTCGCTTTCGGGAACGTTGGGGTCGCATACGTCATAGTCATACACCTCAATAGACTCTATCCTGTCATCCCAGCCAATGCTCGCCAGACTTGGAACCGAACCATGCCAGCACACCGTGTCTCCTACGCGACTATCCTGATCCCAGGCCCGTATGCTCCATCCCGCAGGAACGTAGACCGAGCTAGCCTGAGCTGCCGGCTCATTCGTGAAGCCGGGCTCGTAGGGATGGTACTCTGCGGTGTAGTCGCGACCATCGTAAAGACGTACCCAATCACCGGATGGCGGCTCGACTTGGCGTAACACCAGACACGAATACGGGCTCCACGTTCCCAGGTAGTCTCCGATACGCGCCTGGACTCGGAAGCAATACTCGCCAGGCATTTCGTCTAGCGAGAACTCTCTCATCGTTCCCGTCCCGAAATCGCCGCTGAACGCGAATCCATCAGGGGGTAGTACTCCGAGGCGAGTCTCTGACCCAGTATCAGTCCAGGAGATAAAGATCCTGTCGTTCGCCATGGCAAAGACGCTGCCGGCGGGTGGCCAGGTGATGACAGGTGAAGGCACCTCCCGTGTGACAAAGCTCCACAGAGGAGACTGAGACTCTGATCCAGCCCCGTCACGTGCGACGACTCGCCACGTGTAGGTCGTGCCAGGTTGCAGGTTTGTGGCGGCACAGGATAGCGATTCCCCCGAGCAGAGCTTGGACTGCGAGTATCCCTCTTCTGCGAGGTACACGTCGTAGGTGATAGTGTCCCCCACGTCCGGATCACCTCCTGACCAACTGAGTTCAACCGCAACAGGGGCAACACCGCTCTGTGCGTCGGAGGGTACGGGTGATGAGGGTGCTTTGGGGGCGCTGTTAGGGGTGCCCACGCCGCACCATCGGACGACGAAATCATCGAATCGGAAAGTGGCGGCCTCAGGCTGGTCTGACCACGTACCGGCTATCAAGCCTACCCTGGAGTTCCCAGGGGGCAGATCGTAAGAGAGGCTATGTACCCACTCACCGTTAATGTACAGATCGATCTGACTTCCACGTCGACTAGCAGACAACGTGTTGACGCCTTGGTCAATGGCCTCGCTTTCCGTCCACGGTTTCACTACGGTGAATGCGTCGTTCAGTCGCTCCCTGATCCTGTAGTAGCCAGCGTCCACATATCCATACGGGTGCAGGTCAGACCTCAACTCCAAAGTGACGAGCCTGGTTCGGTCCTCTGAAGCTACAGCGACAATACCTCCGAACCCAGTCACCGCGCCTGTCGGGAGTTCAATGTCGGTCTGTACGCTATAATCCACGTACGCGCCCGGTGCGTACGACCATCCCGTCCAGTTAGGGGATCCCGCGATCACGTACTGCCCGCCAAAGTAGTACCGATCAACATCGCCTGTAGATGTGCTCCAGCCACTCGCAGAGGAGCTAAAGTGATCCTCGTAAACGACAGAAGAGTCACAGACAAGAGGTTCGACGACGTGCACCCTTACGACGGACGGCTCACCAAACCCAGCATCCCCGTGGTACATGCGAAACCGCCATTCATAGGTGCCGGGTGCAAAACTGACGGGCTCAAGAACGTCCCACTTTTCCCACGTGCCCGGACCTACAACGGCGCCAGAGCTCTTGGGATAGATCATCCCGGTTGTCTCGTTCACCATCTTGTAGCCGAGGCTATCCCACCAGTTGGACTCGCCCGTGTTGAGAAATCGGATGTCGAAATTGGCCAGCACCGCCGGCGTGCGAAAGATCTCTGCGACGTTGTTGTATGGTTCGGCGTTGTCGGTCGCCGGAGCGGGTCTGCTGTCGAGACGAACGCTGACGCTGTCCCCGAAGGGGCTGACATCTCTGTACATCCTCAACCGACCCTCTAGAATCCCGGGGGGGATTGGCATTTGCCAGACCATGTCCCAGATCGCCTCCCAGCCCGGCGGAACTGTGTCGGGTGCCTGAAAGACATCACCCGATATCTCGTCCTTAAGTTGGTAGTGACTCGAGGCCCACGTGGTGCTGCCGGTATTCAGGAAGCGAACCTGGAATCGGGCTTGGTCTGTCGCATCGCCTGAGATGTTAAAGGGCCCAGAGGTGGCCCGCGCGCCGTCCGTGCTGTCGCTGATGACGACGGTGGTGCGGACCTCGTCGCCGAATGCGGTTCCCCTAACAACCATACGCCATGTGGCGGAGTAGGCTCCAGGGCTGCTCGGGCCCACGACAGGAATCTTCCAGGAGTAGACCTCGCTGCTCGGCACCTGCTGATCGACGCCGATGCAGTCTGGCCCGATGTCACCCTCCATGCGGCAGAGTTTATATCCGCCCTCCGAACGCCACGCCGCCAGCCCCGCGTTGCGAAGGCGCGCTACGATGGTTGCACTCTCACCCGGCTCTAGGCTAATGGTTACGTCCGAGTCAATAGCCTGGCTACCCAGCGTGAAGCTGCCGCCCAGGTTTACTGCGGCATCTAGCACAGGGATGCTGTAGTCGAAGGGAGTCAAGTCCTGCCAGAGCCACACGCTGGTTTCCTTGCCGTCGTTGTCGAGGAGGGGATCGATGTAAGGCGCGTCGGGATAGCCATATGGATCCGTCGGGTACCACTTGTACTCCTGAGCATAATCATCGAAGAGCAGGTGGAACACGGCAAAGTGCAGATGTTCACCAGTACAACTACCGCAATCTGTCGTGCAGCCGATTACGCCAAGAGGCTGACCTACCTTCACTCGTGCACCAGTGAGCACAGAGAAGCTGGCCAGATGGGCATAGAGAGTGCGGTACGCCTCGGTCGGGAGACCCCCACTGGTCGCTGGAACATGGTGCTCTACAATCACTGTGTTCCCCAAGCACGGAGCCCAACCCGCGAAGACGACTTCTCCCGCTGCTGCCGCGACCGCTGTTCCTGAGATGCCGTAGTCGTGGGCATTATGGCCGTCGTACCAGAGCCATCCACGAGCAAGGTTGACATGCGGGCGGAGCAACTCATAAGAGGAGGGCTTGACGAACTCGTTGTCTTGGGCGACGCATCCCTTGTAGGCATGGTTGCCATCACTCACCACTACCCTGTCATCGATGCCGCCCATGGTGGGGTCGCCGGGCAATCCGAGCGGATACGTGTTGTCGAACATGGCCGTTATCACGTTCTTGTCGATCGCGGCCTTGTGGGTCCAGCCGGAGATCGGAAAGCTGAGGAATGGCGGCAGGCCATAGTCCGTTGAGTAAGAGTCATCCGGTCCGCAGACCCCATCTGTCTTGGAAGTAATCGTGAAAGACGTAGATAGCACCAGGGCGAACAGAGAGTAAAGCAGCACGCGGCCATGCTTTCGAGCGGGCATCTACACCTCCATGCAGTGTGAGTCTCGGATGTCCCGGTTGGCGCTCGACGTCGTGGGCCGCGAGAGGGTCGCGGCTCAGCCCGCCGATGAAATTGCGACCGATTCAGCGCCCGCCGTCAGAGCCAACAGATATGGACCGCGCGCGTCAGAGTGCGCTACGTGGCATCGTGACGCATCAGGTAGAGGCCACGATCGCCCATTCATTGTCACTGACATCACTTGGGTATCGTACCGGAACATGCTATGAGTAGAGGTGATAGCCTGACGAAATCGAGAAAATCACATTACGACGCGGCGTCGTCCAAGGGGTGGAGCGTCCAGTCGACCGGCTCTTCGCAGTCGTTCTGGGGGCAAGGGTGCTCGTTCTCCTCGACGCGCGCGATGGAAGCGCCCAGGCTGCGCAACTTGGCGTCCATGTTCTCGTATCCCCGATCGATGTACACCACGTTGCCGATGTGCG
>JAAZAN010000128.1 GCA_012514315.1 Chloroflexota bacterium | reverse complement strand
CGGGAGATTCGGCCGTCATTTACGGGGGCGCTCTATCTTTGATGGGGCTTACACTGATCAGGGGGGTGCTGACCTTCCTGTCTGGACGGTGGACGGAAGTATCGTCGAGGAACGTAGCGCGAGACTTGCGCGATGACTTGTACAGCAAGCTCCAGTCCTTGTCTTTCAGTTATCACGATCAGACGGAGACCGGTGACCTGCTGGCCCGGGCGATCACGGATATAGATCGTGTCCGCTTCCTGACAGGGAGGGCATTCCTGCGCCTGGTTGAGGTGGTGACCCTGGTAATCGGTATTGCGGCGCTGATGCTATCGATGCACATACCGTTGGCCTTGCTGACCCTGGCAACCACACCTTTCCTCGCTATAGTCGCCTTTCGTTTTGGACGGCGGTACCGACCGCTCTCGTTAGTAATCAACCAGCAGATATCCACGTTGACATCGCGCCTGGAACAGAATTTGCGGGGCGCACGGGTCATCAAAGCGTTCGCACAGGAGGCGGCTGAGATCGATCGGTTCGACAGCGATAATACCGAGTTGCTGGATCTCAACCTGGAGGCTGCCCGGACGCGTGCGATGAACCTGCCATTGATGGATGGTATCGCGAGTATCGGAATGGTGGCCATACTCTTGTACGGGGGGCAATTGGTCATCGGTCAGCAGCTCACAATTGGTGCGCTGGTTGCCTTCACGTCGTATGTGAGCCAACTACTGGCTCCGATCCGACGGCTCTGCATGATTGTCGCTGCCATTGCTCAGGCTGTCGCGTCTGGAGAGAGGGTCTTTGAGATTCTAGACGCCGAATCTGAAGTGCAGGACGAGCCCGGCGCTTACAATCTTGAGCGTGTCGAGGGGTATGTGCGCTTTGAGCGGGTCAGTTTTGGCTATGCCGGTCGGGATCACGTTCTTGAGCATGTCAGTATTGACGCCCATCCTGGCCAGGTGGTCGCACTGCTCGGATCGACCGGATCGGGCAAGAGCACGATCGTCAACCTGATCCCGCGCTTCTACGATCCTAGCGAGGGACGGATCACGCTGGATGGGCATGACATTCGGAAGATCCGACTGCGCTCTCTCAGGGTGCACATCGGCGTTGTATTGCAGGATACCACACTCTTCGCCACATCGATTCGCGAGAACATCGCGTTCGGCAGACCTGACGCGAGCGAGGACGAGATTATTGCTGCAGCGAAGGCGGCCGCGGCGCACGAGTTTATCATGGGATTCCCTGAGCAGTACCAGACACGTGTCGGTGAGCGTGGTTCCAGCCTATCCGGCGGTCAGAGACAACGTATTGCCATCGCACGAGCTCTCCTAAAGGATCCCAAGATTCTCATTCTCGACGATGCTACCTCCAGCGTTGACACGGAGACCGAAGCGGTCATTCAGGTTGCATTGGCCAGGCTAATGCAGGGTAGGACATCGTTTGTGATTGCTCATCGCCTGAGCACAGTGCGACGCGCTGACCTGGTACTGATTCTGGAGGATGGAAGGATCGTTGCGCGTGGTGAACGGACTGCGGAACACACGGCTCACGAGGAATTGTTGCAGAAGAGCGCCCTCTATGCCGAGGTCTTCCAGCGCCAACTCCGACCGGATGACAATCACACAAGCAAACCTTCAGTTGTGAGGAAGCAGCCAGTATATGAGCATTAACGTTAGCAGCAGCGCGATGTCCACTGGTCCCGGCGGTCTCTTGCATAGCATGGGATCACACGAGGAAGAGGGCAAGATCAGCGGCAGGGTGCTGCTCCGGCTGCTTGCTTTCGTAGCGCCATATCGTCTGCAGATGCTCCTGGCAACGGTGATGATGCTCGTGGCGACCGGCGCCAATCTGCTGACACCCTATCTGACCAAGGTCGCCATTGATCAGAACATCGCATCAGGGGATACGGGTGGTCTTCTGACAACCAGTCTGTGGTTGGCAGGCGCCTTGGCGGCCATCTATCTGGCCTCTGCTGTGCGCACCTATGTCCTTTCGTGGGTGGGCCAGAATGTACTTGGCACGTTGAGAGGACAGCTCTTCCGGCATCTACAGGAGTTGTCGGTAGCGTATCACGACAGACATATCGTGGGTATCACGATCTCACGGGTAATCAACGACGTCGCGGTGATTGACGAGCTCCTTTCGCAGGGTCTGGTCAGCACGCTGGCTGATGGGCTGCTCCTGGTGGGTACCATTGTGGTCATGGTATCCATGGAGCCGCGCTTGGCCCTGCTTACGTTCAGCGTGATGCCCTTGATGGTTATCGCTACAGTCCTTTTCAGCCGTCGAGCACGAGTTGCCTTCAGGAACACGCGTGAGAAAGTGGGCGCGGTGGTGGGTAACCTAGCGGAGAATATCAGCGGGGTGCGTGTTATCCAGGCTTTTGGTCAGGAGGAGACCACACAGAGCCGCTTCCAGACGATCAACCAAGCTGACCGTGATGCGTATGTTGATGCGATGTCACTCTCGTTCATTTTTCTGCCGACAGTAGATGTCTTGAGTATGGCAGCAACGTGTATCGTTCTGATAGGTGGCGGGTTAATGGTCGCACGTTCCACACTCACGCTCGGTACGGTCGTCGCATTTCTGAGTTACGTGAGTCGCTTCTTTGATCCCATTCGTGACCTCAGCCAGAACTACACCGTTCTCCAGGCAGCTACGGCAGGGGGCGAACGCGTATTGGAATTGCTGAGCGCACAGCCCAACGTAGTAGATCTGCCGGGGGCTCAAGAACTCCCACCTATTCAGGGGCAAGTTGAGCTGGACAGTGTATCGTTTGCCTACAGTGAGGATCAACCTGTCCTGCATGACGTGGACTTGACGATAGAACCGGGTGAGACCATCGCATTGGTGGGGCATACTGGTGCTGGCAAGACGACGATTGCCAATCTTGTCGCACGGTTCTACGAGGTCACGGGTGGGCGCGTATTGATTGATGGGCACGATGTCCGCGACGTCACACAGGACAGCCTGCACCATCAAATGGGGCTCGTGCCGCAGAATCCAATCCTCTTTCCGGGTACCATCAGGGAGAACATACGATTTGGACGCCCGGATGCAGATGATACCGATGTCATAGCCGCGGCCCGAACTGCCAATGCCGATGACTTCATACGAAACCTTCCCGATGGCTACGATACCCGTGTGCTTGAAGGAGGCATCAATCTCTCAGGTGGACAGAGACAGCTGCTCTGTATCGCACGGGCTGTTCTGGTCGATCCAAGGATACTGATACTGGATGAGGCCACGTCGAGCGTGGATACGATTACCGAGGCGATCATCCAGGAAGCTCTAGATCGTCTGCTAGAAGGGCGTACGGCCATCATCATCGCCCACCGGTTGAGCACCGTGCTCAATGCAGACCGTATCTACGTGATTCACGATGGGCATATCGTTGCTTGCGGGACGCACGAAGAACTGCTGGAATCGAGCCGAGTTTACCGCGACCTGTATGAGCGACAGTTTGTCGACTCCGCATTCGACGAGTAGTGCGTTGCCCCTTTCGGGCGCTGTCTGGACACGCTCCGCAGAGATTGCGCTCCGTGTCTAGCCAATCTGCGGGCGAGAATCGAGACGCTGTACGACGGCTCCCTGGTAAGGCTTGGTGATCTCCAACTGCCTCAACTTGAAGTCGTTCACGGCGATATCCATGAGAATCTCCGCCGGCGACTCATCAGGAGTCATCCCATACACACGCGACTTGAAGACTTGGGTGATCTCCTTGGCCGTGGTCTCGTCCAGCTCCAGGTATTTGATCTCCTTAAGGAAATAGTGGATCACGTTCCAGCCGCTGAGTGGCCCCAGTAGAATTTCTGATTCGCTGACGCCAAACTGATCCAGCGGGTGAGCCTCGTACGTCGCATGATCGTTGAGGACTGCCTTCTGATGTACTCCGCCTATGTGAGTACGATTCGTCAGGCTGACTGGCTCCTTGGACTGCACGAGCTTGTGCAGCTTGGATGCCAGCAATACATTGATCGGGTAGGATCCACGCAGGTTGTAGCCATCGAGACGATCATACTCACGGTCCACAAACAGATTGAACAGCAAGGCCGTCATCGAGGTGATGCCGGACCTCTCACCGATGCCAAGCACACTCGTCTGCACATAGCGCATGCCGCTCCGAATGGCTTCGAGTGAGTTGATCAGAGCGAAGCCGCGATCATCGTGGAAGTGTCCTTCAAGGTCCGTGTCTGGATAGCGCGACCGAAGCGAGTTTACGCGTTGCGCCACACTGACTGGCGTGGCAATGCCAACCGTGTCCGGTGTGCCTATGCGATGGACGAGTGGGGCGATCTCATCATATACCCTGAAGAGATCGGTCTCCGCCGTGCGGAATGCGTCCTCACCGCTGAACCGGAGAATCAGGTGAGGATAATCGCGGCGGATCTGCTCGAGAAGTGAGCGTGCGCGCTGAACAATTCCGCTGATGTCCTGTCCGTGGCTGCTCATTCTGGACTGTATCGAGGTACCGAAATACAGGTTCAGCCCGTCAAAGCCAGCGTCGATAGCAGACTCAACGTCGTCTGGGTGGCATCGAGCGTGCGCCAGAAGGAAAGTGTACCCTTTCTGGGTGATCAACTCATCACGCACGGCCTGAATCGCAGCGAAATCTTCAGCTTCCTGAGGGCTCACAACTGGTGCGAAGAGCTCGATAAACTTCACGCCGTAGATAATCAGCGCGCGGGCGATCTCGGCCTTGTCCGACTGGTTGAAGAAGTGCTTATGGTGATCGTAGAGCAGCGACGTTTGCGCTCCCTCGCGCAGAGTTGTATCGATAACCTCTAGCGCTCTGGGCACGTAGAGGCTGAATTGGTATGGGCTATCTGGCGCCATCTCCCTCTCCTCGATCAGGACGCTCGCTGGGAACAGGCCCTTTGGTCAGGGTGATCCACGGCATTGAGTCCGCGTTATAGGCAAAACAAAACGGCTTCCTAGCCAAGAGTCTGGAAAGCCGTTGGTGGGGACCGTTTGCACGAAGCACAACGAAACTAACCAGACCTGGGGTCCGGCTTCTTGCCACCGATCTCCTTCAAGAACACTTCAATTGGCCATCGACGTAGCATAGTCAACTCGGGCCTCACGCAGTGAGCTGCGTAGTAGGATATCATAATGCGCAACTTCTGTCAAGCTTGGTTGACTGGCGGCGCTAGGATGCTATACTGCTCCCACTTGCCCTGGGTCAGGGGTCTTGATTCAGGCTTGGTCATATCCTCTGAGGTTATTGAAAACCGATGGATGCACTTATTGCTGGCGCCCACGCCCTGAACACCGAGCTCAGTTCCAGTCAACTTGCCTCGTTTGAGCGTTACGCCAAGGAACTTGAGTTGTGGAATCGTCGCGTCAATTTAACCGCCATTGTCGATCGAGAGGGTATCCTTATCCGGCATTTTCTGGATTCACTCTCGTGCCTGAAGGCATTCTCGCCGGGTGAACCGTCAGCGGGCCTCAGTGTGATTGACGTGGGGACAGGAGCGGGGTTCCCTGGGGTGCCGCTGAAAATCGTGTGTCCGTGGATGCGACTCACGCT
>JAAZAN010000127.1 GCA_012514315.1 Chloroflexota bacterium | reverse complement strand
ATCACCGCCGCGTCGGCGGTGAAGCCCTTCTCAACTAGAAGCTGAGTGCCGGTGCCTCCCCTCTCCTCGCCGCCAACGGCGGCCAGAATGAGCCTACCTTGGTTCTGCCATGAACCGTCGCGCAGCAGAGACTCGAAGGCCACCAACATCGCCGCCAGCGAACCCTTATCATCACAGGCGCCGCGCCCGTATATGCGACCATCCCGTTCGACGGGATCGAGAGGATCAGTATCCCAGTTGCTCAAGTCGCCGAGGGCAATTGTATCAGTGTGAGCATTGAACATGAGCGACCGCTCGCCAGAACCTACCTCGGCGACCAGGGTCAACGGCTTGCCGTCCTTCTCGAGCACGGTACATGATACTCCCTGCCCGGCCAGTCTCTTCTCCAGATACTCCACTATGGCAGTCTCGTCACTGTCGCAAGACCGGATCCTGATGAGGTCATTCAGGATCCCAACAGCACGTCTGATTGAATCGGCCATGTATTCGTCTCCTTAACAAGTACGGATCTCATCGGTCACTCTCTGATATCACTAGTAGATGCAATTCAGATGCCAGCGCGCGATCGTCAGCTCAACCGCCTTATCGGGCAAGTTCACGCAGTTGCAGCCGGCGCTCGGACGGGCGATGTTGCATATTGTCGCGCAACAAGGCTCAAAACGAAGCATTGGGTATCACATTGCACGCGCAGTTCGCGCTCTAGCGGGGGAGTTTGCGGGGGTAGTCCGCGTTGGCACGCTGCCTCGAATCCCTAGGCGGCGACATTTCTGCCACTGGCACACGAATTGCACTTCAAATGTGCTCGGATCAGAAACCTGAACACAGAAAGAGGTACATCCTAATGCATCAGAAACCGATCATAGCCATAACCATGGGAGACCCTGCTGGTATTGGCGCTGAGATAGCTGTGAAGGCCCTTAGCGACCCGAGCATGTATGCGATATGCAGGCCGATGATCATCGGTGATCTAGACTGCGTTGCAGATGCCGTGGGATTCACGCGCAGCCACGTTGCTCTGAACAGAATCAGCGAACCGGAAGAGGCAGTGTGCACGTTCGGAACCATCGACGTGCTGGATCTGGGCAATGTGGCGCCCGGAGAGATCGAGTATGGGAGAGTGTCGGCCAAGGCGGGCCACGCAGCGTACGAGTACATCGAACGCGGGATCAGGCTGGCGCTGGCCGGTCGCGTGGGTGCAGTGGTGACGGGCCCGATTCACAAAGAAGCGCTCAACCTGGGAGGGCATCACTACTCCGGGCATACGGAGATCTTTGCTGACCTCACTTCCACCAGGAACTACGCCATGATGCTGGCAGATGGCGACTTCCGCGTGGTGCATGTGTCCACTCACGTGTCGCTGCGCGAGGCTTGTGACAAGGTCAAGAAAGAGCGTGTGGGCGTCGTCATCGAGCTCACCCACACCGCCTTAAAGCAACTGGGCATCGAGAACCCCAGAATAGCGGTGGCAGGCCTCAACCCTCACGCCGGCGAGGCCGGCCTGTTCGGAAGAGAAGAGATCGACGAGATAGCCCCT
>JAAZAN010000126.1 GCA_012514315.1 Chloroflexota bacterium | reverse complement strand
TCTGCCGGATGCGGATACGGCAGGGGAGCGGACGGTGGGTTTCCTGAGGACGCGGGTGGGAGCCTGACCGCGTGCCCAGCTGAAGTGTGGCAGCGGTAGTTTTGGCTATACTTCATTGGCCCGTGCCGGCGCTGCGGCGCGTCACGTCGGTCGCCGGCAGGGCAATTGCATCTAAACCCGAATCGCACCAAATATGACGTCTCGAGGAATCAATTGACGCGCTTCTGTGTTCCCGGCGTGAGTTCTGACAGGGCGGAGCGGGGCTTTCTGCTTCCAACTGCCGCTCAAAGCAGCATTCGTGACCACTTCTTGCCGATTTTGACACGTCTGGATTAAGATGCGATGGCCCTGCACTCCATCCCAGGATCTCGTCGCTCCCTCGGTCCTCATGCTACCATAGCGACGAACCGTGAGCAAGCCGGTACCACCTCTGGCTCATATCTGACGGGTAGAGCGACCGGAGCCTGCCTCCTACCGTGCTCTCCCGTGTCCCTATCTGTACGGGTGATTACGCTCCAGTACTTGACAAGTTGAGCCATCCGGCATAGTATGAGATTCACTGTCTGCAGTTTGTCCAGTCCTCAAGAGGATATCGGCTGTAGTGGGGGACTATCCTGTGATCGGATTCTTCGAGCAAGTCTATCGTCTCGTATGTCAGGTACCCCCCGGAAAGGCGACTTCGTACGGGGCCATTGCGCGAATGCTGGGGCATTCGCACGCAGCCCGCACGGTAGGATGGGCACTTCACAGTCTGCCGCCCGACCGGTACGTTCCATGGCACCGCGTGGTGAACAGTCAGGGCAGAGTTTCCACAAACTGTCTCGAACACGGAGGGGGATTACAGCAGAAGCTGCTAGAACAGGAGGGCGTGGAATTCCAGCCAGATGGCCGGATTGACTGGGATCGATTCGCCTGGCCGGGCCTTCCCTGGCCAGAAGTAGAGGCCCTTCTCCGCGATGCAATATCGGAGGAGGTAACGGGCTCGCCCGGTGAATGATCCATTCAGAAGTCACGTCAGGGAGAACGAAATGGCTCTAGAGGACTACCCCCGCCCATCTGTAGCGGTCGATCTCGTCATTGTGCGGTCGGTTGCGGACGAACCGCAGGTACTCCTGATCAGACGTGGAGCGCCGCCGTATGAGGGGCAGTGGGCACTCCCAGGTGGGTTCGTCGACATAGATGAATCACTCGATGACGCGGCCAGCCGTGAGTTGTACGAGGAGACAGGCCTGAGCTCCATCTACACTGAGCAGCTCCACACTTTCGGAGATATCGACCGCGATCCAAGGGGGCGGGTCATCTCAGTGGCCTATGTCGCAGTGGTCCCCGCAGATATCGACGGCTTGCGTGCCGGTGATGACGCGGCCGCAGTGCAGTGGTGGCCTCTTCACAATCTACCCGCCCTGGCATTTGACCACGTGGATATTCTATCCTACGCGGAGCGGCATCTGCGGTACAGGCCTCGGGAAGTCTCGAGCGAGGAGAAGCAGTAATGGAAGAGTCAGGTGTAGATAGCACTGGACTGTCGTTTCACGAGTGGTTGGATCGTTGGGTAGAGAGCCTACCTCGACCGCATCTCACAGAAGCGATAGCCGAACCCAACCAAGCAGCCATTCTGTCAGTTGATATGATCAATGGATTCTGCTGTGAAGGACCGCTAGCCAGTCCTCGGGTAGCCGGCATCATTCCGGCACTCGTGAGACTCTTCGAATCGATGAATAGAATCGGCGTGAGGCACTTCATCCTGAGTCAGGACACCCACGACCCGGAAGCACCGGAGTTCGGTGCGTATCCACCACATGCCGTTGCGGGCACCTCCGAGAGCGAGACGATCAGCGAGCTGAAGAGCTTGCCATTCGCGGACACGTTCACTATCATCGAGAAGAACTCCATCAATTCGTTCATTGGAACGGACTTGCCCGCCTGGCTTGTCAGGCATCCTGAAGTCTCAACATTTGTCCTGGTTGGAAACTGCACCGATCTGTGTGTCTACCAGGCAGCGATGCACATGCGGCTGCGCGCGAATGCCTTTGGCCTGCCCTACATACGTGTGATCGTGCCGGCTGATTGCGTTCAGACGTACGACATGCCCGTCGACGTCGCACACCAGGTCGGCGCGATGCCCCACGATGGGGACTTGCTGCACAGAATCTTCCTCTACCATATGGCGCTGAACGGTGTGGAGGTTCTGTCCGGGCTGAGCTAGGCATTCGCGGATTATCCAAGAGGGAACAACATGGCCATCGTCGAGCAAATTGCACAGTGGCTTCGTGCGTATGTGATCAGCGCCGGAGCACGGGGATTCGTGATCGGCTTGAGCGGAGGTGTCGATTCGGCCGTCGCCGCTGCGCTGGCTGTTCGGGCAGTGGGCGCCGATGATGTACTCGGAGCACTGATGCCCTGCCATTCAGATCCGCGGGACGCGGTTCTCGGGCAACACGTGGCGGACACGTTTGCCATTCGGGCTGAGACCATTGACCTGAGCGATACGTTCGATGCGCTGATCGCCGCAATGCCACCATCGGACCATCGTCTCGCAGTAGCGAACATCAAGCCGCGACTGCGAATGACCGCTCAATACTACCTGGCCCAGACCAACAACCTGCTTGTCCTGGGATCAAGCAACAAGTCAGAGATTGCTGTTGGATACAGCACAAAGTACGGTGACGGCGCCGTCGACCTCTTGCCCCTTGGCGACTTGTACAAGACACAGGTCTGGGAACTAGCCCGGGAGCTGGGCGTGCCCCGCGAGATCGTTGAAAGGACACCGACCGGCGGACTGTGGCCTGGTCAGACGGATGAAGGGGAGATGGGTATCACTTACGTCGAACTGGATCGCGTTTTGCAGGCAATCGAACTCGATGACACTCATGAGATCCCCGCGCCGCTACTGCAGAAGGTACGGGGCATGATCGCTAGTTCAGCTCACAAGCGAGCACTGCCCCCAATATTCGCGATTATCTAAGGTCCCAACTATGAACATTGGATGCACGTCCGAGAGCACAATCGAAATCGTCCGAGCAGCCCAACCGCTGATCGAACTGGGTATCGCGGAGGATATTGGACCAGGTGACGCCACCTCATTGGCGGTGATACCGGACGACGCCATTCTGCAGGGCCGGATCATCGCCAAGGGCGCTGGCGTCATTGCCGGTCTACCTGTCGCGCAGACTGTATTCTCCAGAATCGACCCTAGCCTACATCTGTTGTGCAATGTCCAGGATGGCATGCAGGTCTCCAGCGGCAACCTTGTCGCGGAGATCGGCGGGCCAGGTCGATCGATGTTGACCGCGGAACGACTGGCCCTGAACTTCCTTCAGCAGTTGTCAGGGATCGCGACGCTGACGCGCCATTTCGTCGACGCCGTTGCGGGAACCGGAGCCAGGATCTTGGATACGCGTAAGACCCATCCAGGATGCCGTGTATTGGAGAAGTATGCAGTCCGGATGGGCGGAGGGCACAACCACCGCACGGGACTCTACGATATGCTCCTGGTGAAAGACAACCACATTGAGGCAGCGGGTTCAATCACCGCCGCGGTACGTCGTGCAAGAGCAGCATATCCGAACTTGCCCATCGAGGTCGAGGTCAAGAACCTGGAAGAGTTGCAGGAAGCAGTTGAGTGTTCCGTAGACCGTATCATGTTGGACAATATGGACCTCGAGCAGATGCGTACCGCCGTACAAACCACCTCAGGCCGGGTCGCACTGGAAGCATCGGGGAATGTGAACCTGGAACGGGTCGCTGCCATAGCGGCCACTGGTGTGGATTTCATCTCGATTGGTGCGCTGACCCATTCGGCGCCGGTGCTTGACCTGAGTATGGACATCTTCTCACCTTGAGCGATAGTATCTGTATGCTGGAGGTTACGTGAGCGACACTCGAACTCTGGAGAGCCGGATCTGGGATGTGAAAGCAACCCTTGGAGACCGTCTCGTCATCTTGGGCCACCACTACCAGCGAGACGAAGTCATCCAGTTCGCCGATTTCCGCGGTGACTCCCTCAAACTGGCTCGTGACGCGTCTCGCTGCACAGAGGCGGAGTACATCGTCTTCTGTGGGGTCCACTTCATGGCCGAGACAGCCGCAATTCTGGCCCAGCCTGGGCAGACCGTGCTACTCCCGGCGCTCGAAGCGGGGTGCTTCCTGGCTGACATGGCTAATCGTCAGGATGTAGAGAGAGCGTGGCGGGAACTGGGCGAGATAATGGACGTCGAACATGAGATTATGCCCATCACTTACGTGAACTCGACGGCCGAGCTCAAGGCATTCTGCGGCGACCATGGTGGGCTGGTGTGTACATCATCCAACGCACAAGCGGCTCTGACTTGGGCGCTGGCGCGTCGACCACGTGTGCTCTTCTTCCCCGACCAGCATCTTGCACGCAATACGGGCAAGCGTATGGGAATCCCACTGGACGACATGCAGCTATGGGACTTCACCGAACCACTGGGCGGGCTGGATTCAGACACCGCAAGACAGACCCGATTATTCCTGTGGAACGGATGGTGCAACGTACACTGGCGGTTCACCCCACAGATGGTGACCGCATGGCGAGAGCGAATGTCAGATATCCGCGTTATCGTCCATCCTGAATGCCCTATGGAGGTTGTGGATCTGGCAGATGAGGCAGGTTCCACTTCGTATATCATCCAACGGATCGAGGAGTCACCACCCGGCGCCCATTGGGCTATAGGCACCGAGTTCAACCTGGTCAACCGGCTCAAGTCCGAGCATCCAGACCAGTTTATTGAGTCTCTTTCGCCGGGGCCCAGCTCTTGTCGAACCATGAATATGATCACTCTGGGCAACCTGGCCGCCGTGGTAGAGGGTCTTGTTGCGGGACAGTTGATTCACCCAATCACGGTACCTGAGGACATCGCTCACTCAGCCCGGATTGCTCTGGAGCGGATGCTGGAGGTAGGCCGTTGAGTGTATCTCAATCGGACGTTTTGATCATCGGATGCGGCATTGCAGGAGCAACGGCAGCGCTTCGTCTATCGGAAGACCGACAGCGCGAGGTTACATTGGTAACCCGCGCGGCCGATCCGCCTGAGAGCAACACGCGGTACGCCCAGGGCGGTATCGTCACACTGGGACACGGAGACCGTCCCGAACTGCTTGTCAAGGATATCCTGGCTGCAGGAGCCGGGTTGACACTGCCGTTGGCTGCACACATCGTAGCTGAGGAGGGGCCAACATTGATCGAGCGGGTACTGGCCAGGACAGCGGGCGTCCAGTTCGATCGCTCACCAGACGGCACACTGTCTTACGGCCGTGAGGCAGCGCACTCGTGCAATCGAATCCTCCATGTTGGCGACGCGACAGGAAACGCCATCATCCAGGCGCTCATCCGTGTCCTGCTCGAAAGACCGAACGTGCACATCGTCACACGAGCAACCGCCGTAGATCTGATCACTTTTCCGCATCACGCAACCAACCCACTCCAGGTCTATAAACCCATTACGTGTCACGGCGCCTATGTCTTTGATCAGACCCAGCGCACAGTGGATCGTTACCTGGCTGGCACAACCATCCTGGCCACCGGTGGACTGGGTCAGATATTCCGCTACACCAGCAACCCACGAGGAGCGCGCGGCGATGGATTAGCGATGGCCTACCGCGCCGGCGCCCGGGTCATCAACTCCGAGTTCGTGCAGTTCCATCCCACCACGTTAGCGATACCGGATGGCGAGGGCTTTCTGATCTCCGAAGCGGTGCGCGGAGAGGGTGGCCGCTTGTTCACGCCGGATGGCCGCCGCTTCATGTTGGAGTATGCACCCAAGTGGGGAGACTTGGCGCCGCGCGATGTTGTGGCGCGCGCGATCCACCATGAAATGGTCGAGAACGGATACCCGCACGTACTCCTGGACATCGCCTCAGTCATGTCTCCTGTCGAGGTTGAGGAGCGCTTTCCTACAATCTACGCACACTGTATGGCGCTGGGACTGGATATTGCTCACCAGCCGATCCCCGTCGTTCCGGCAGCACACTATGCGTGTGGCGGGGTGTGGACCGATGCATGGGGCCGAACATCGACCGATAACCTGTATGCTATTGGTGAAGTGGCATGCACTGGGCTGCACGGGGCCAATCGCCTGGCCAGCACCTCGCTGTTGGAGGGCCTGGTCTATGGAGATCGGGCAGCGCGTGACATTGTCAACCTGGGCAAGGTCCCTGTGATCGATCCAAGCGACACACCCCCGTGGGAGGAGATCGGCCTGGAAGAAGAAGCCGACCCAGCCCTCATCTGGCGCGATGTACGCACGATCCAGCATACGATGTGGCACTACGTCGGGCTAGTCCGATCAGCTAGACGGCTGGCCCGGGCAATGCGCGACCTGAATCACCTGAAGGAAGAGATCGAGGACTTCTACCGGCGCACCCGCCTCAACGACGCACTGATCGGATTGCGCCACAGTGTGCAGACCGCCTTGATCGTGGCAGAATCTGCTCAGCACAATCGCCAAAGTCGAGGGTGTCATTACCGTGACGACAGCAAAGGAACCGCAGTGATCTAGAGGCTCAGCTATGCTGAGCGCGCTCCATCTGACAGATTGTGCGCAACAACAGGCTGAGACTTGATCTCTTTGCCGCTGTAGGCTCATGCACTATAATGCGAATAGCTGTCTCGGAGGGGGTGGTGGCCTAGTGAGAAATTCGCGTTCGATGGTTGCGGTGCCAGCAAGTGTGCGTAGATTGATTGGGTCACGAGTCAATCGACTAAGGAGGATTGAACCATTATGCGTAAAATCGTCTTGGCAGGTGTGAGCCTGCTAATTGCTATGGCACTTCTAGTGGCCTGCGCGGCGCCAGCCACTCCATCGCCCACCCAACCGCCCGCTGACGAACCCGCTGAAACCAGCACAGCATTCCGTGTCGGGTACGTGACCGACACGGGCGGCATTGACGACAAGAGCTTCAACACCAATCAATGGGAAGGTATCCAGCGTGCTGTGAGTGAGCTGGGGGTTGGGGCGCAGTTCATTCAGTCCGATGAAGCCACACAATATGAGCCGAATCTGACAGAGTTTGCCAGCCAGGGCTACGATCTGATCATCGCATCCGGCTTCTGGTTGGGCGGCGATCTGGCCAAGGTGGCAACCCAGTATCCCGATCTGAAGTTCTCAATCGTGGACTACGCCTATCCGGACCCGAGCTTGCCAGAGGGAAGTCCCGGCCAGGCTGAGTGTATCCCCAACGTGATGGGGCAGATATTCAAGACCGACCAGGCGGCTTTTCTGGCTGGCTATCTGGCGGCCGGTATGACCGAGACTGGTAAGCTGGGCTACTTCGGTGGGGCGAAGATCCCGACCGTGACGATCTTCGGCGTCGGGTTCCAGGCGGGTATGGAGTACTACAACGAAGTACATGGCACCGATGTCCAACTCGTAGGATGGGATAACGAGACTGGAGAGGGCGTCTTCACAGGCGACTTCAGCGACCTCACAAAAGGCAAGGAAGCAGCCGAGTCTCTCTTCGACGAGGGAGTGGATATTTTCATGGGAGTTGGCGGCCTGATCGGATCACCGGGCTTCGACGTCGCGAGAGAACGTGGTGGGCTCGGCATCTGGGTTGATACTGACGGCTACAATCTGCTAGAGTCAGCTCGCGATGTTATGCTCACCAGCGTGCTCAAGCGGATGGACAACTCGTGTTTCAGCGTGGTCCAAGCTGCGATGGAGGACGACTTCGAGGGGTGCGGCGTGTACATCGGCGATCTCAAGAATGGTGGCGTGGACATAGCTCCATATCACGACCTGGATAGCGCCATCCCCGATGAACTCAGGGCCGAGATTGAGGACCTGAGACAGAAGATCATTTCAGGCGAGATCACGGACACGGGCTGTATCTCCTACCCTGAGAACTGTCCCAGTGGACTGTACTAGTCTTCTTCGCAGGTGGAGGTCGAGAGGGGCGGTGCCGGGATAATCCCGGCACCGCCAGCACAGTTGTGAGAGCTGTGCCCGGTGCGCGAGGCATGGTTCTCGAGTGTCACTATGTACGCGACCAAGGAGCAGACGTATGCCTCCCGTCCTCGAGTTGCGTGGTATCACCAAGAGGTTCCCCGGGGTACTTGCTAACGACCACATTGATCTGACGCTCAACGAGGGAGAGATACTCGCTCTCTTGGGCGAAAACGGCGCTGGCAAGACAACCCTCATGAACGTTCTCTACGGACTCTACACGCCTGACGAGGGTGAGATCCAAGTCCGTGGAAACCCTGTCGCCATTCACAACCCCAACGACGCGATAGGTCAAGGCATCGGGATGGTTCATCAGCATTTCATGCTGGTCCCTGTCTTCAGCGTGACAGAGAATGTGATGCTGGGGGTCGAATCGACCAAGAACGGTCTCTTCCTTGATCGGGAAGCAGCCTCCCAGCGCATCCGTGAGATCTCTGCTCGCTTCCATCTCGACGTTGATCCAACCGCACGGATTGAGGACCTACCCGTCGGAGTGCAACAGCGGGTTGAGATCATCAAAGTGCTCTACCGCGAGGCTGATATCCTGATATTGGATGAACCCACGGCCGTACTGACACCACAAGAAGCCGATGATCTGTTCAAGGTGATTCGCTCGCTCGTTCAGCAGGGAAAGTCGATCGTCTTCATCACACACAAGCTGAAGGAAGTGCTTTCGCTCGCCGATCGCATCACGGTGCTCCGTGGCGGCAAGGTTGTCGGCAGCACATCGACAGCCGAGACAACGGAGGCTGAACTAGCCCGCATGATGGTGGGGCGTGAAGTCATGCTCGAAGTGGAGAAAGATGCTCCCAATCCTGCCGATGTCGTACTTGATGTGCGAGACCTCCACGTCCGTGATGATCGCGGGGCGGCTCGAGTTAACGGTGTGTCTCTCCAGGTGCGTGCTGGCGAAGTTGTGGGCATAGCTGGAGTCCAGGGAAACGGCCAAACGGAGCTCGTCGAAGCGCTTACAGGACTGCGTACCATTGAAAGCGGACAGGTCACGATCGCGGGACAAGATATGACACAGGCCGCGCCTCGTTCGATCACGGAGGTAGGCGTGGCCCACGTTCCAGAGGACCGCCAGCGCGACGGTCTGATCCTCACATTCTCCGTGGAGGACAACCTGGTGCTCAACACGTACTATCAGCCTCCGTTTGCCCAAGGCATCGTGCTCCGTCGGGATGAGATCCGCAGAGCCGCCGCAGAACGTGTGAAGCTGTTTGACGTGCGAACCCCGGGCATCGACGTGCCGGTATCCAATCTCTCGGGCGGAAATCAGCAGAAGGTGATCGTGGCACGCGAGTTCTCACGCCCGATCAAGCTGCTCATCGCGTCACAGCCAACACGTGGCTTGGATGTGGGATCTATCGAGTATATCCATCGACGAATCGTGGGGCAGCGCGACGAGGGGACCGCCGTTTTGCTGGTTTCGCCCGAACTGGACGAAGTCATTGGCCTGTCAGATCGGATCGCTGTGATGTACAGAGGACAGATCCTGGCCTGCATGCCGACAGAGGAGACAACTAAGGAGCAGTGCGGTCTACTAATGGCAGGTGTTCACGAGGAGCCCATAGCACAAGCATCAGCCTGAACTCGAATCCAACCAGTCATCTGGCAAGAGAGGAGACGCTCTTGGACGAGAAACCGATGCAAGCGGTACCGGACGAGCCCCCTGCCGACGAATCAACCCCAGTTGCCCTGCGACAGGTCTTCGTCCGCCATGGATTCCTGCAGACGCTACTGGTACCCGTCCTGGCCGTCTTAACAGCCCTGCTAATTGGCGCGGTGGTGATCGCGATATTCGATACGGATGTGATTGCTGCCTGGCGGGCCTTCCTCCACGCTCCGTGGGCCGCTGTCTCAGTGACTTGGGCCACCATTCGAGACGCCTACACCGCTCTGTTTGTTGGCTCGGTCGGCAGTCCCAGGCAGATGATCGAGGCATTTCGTACGTGGCAGACAAGCGGTGAGACACGCGCGTTGCTGGAGGCCTTCCGTCCGTTTAGCGAGAGCTTGGTGATCTCGACGCCCTACATGCTCGCAGGGCTGGCCGTGGCCCTGGGTTTCCGTGGCGGTGTATTCAACATCGGAGCGGAGGGACAGCTTTTCGTAGGCGGTCTGGCAACTGCGTTCGTCGGCTATTCGATCAGCAACCTGCCCTGGTATCTGCATCTTCCACTGGCACTGTTGGCTGGCTTCGCAGCAGGCGCACTCTGGGGAGCGATCCCCGGATTGCTCAAAGCGTATACGGGGGCACATGAAGTCATCAACACCATCATGATGAACTACATCGCCTTTCGCCTAACGGACTTCCTGTTGCAGGGCGGACCGATGACGCGCTCCGACGGCTTACCAATTACACCCGAGGTTCTGCCAACGTCCTATCTTCCGGCGCTCTTCCCTCGACCAATGCGCCTCCACGCTGGCTTCTTCCTTGCTCTGGCCCTGGCCTTTGTCGTCTATTGGTTCCTCTGGAGAACCACGATCGGACTTGAGATCCGTATGGCCGGCGCCAACCCTCACGCCGCACGATATGCAGGAGTCCGTATCACACGCACGATTGTTATGACGATGGCTCTAAGTGGGGCGCTTGCTGGCCTGTCTGGCGCCAATCAGGTACTGGGCCTGGACCATCGCATGGTACGGGCGTTCTCCAGCGGTTATGGATTCGACTCGATCGCGCTGGCTCTCCTGGGTAGCAGCCACCCCTTAGGTGTTGTGCTCGCGTCCCTATTGTTTGGGTTCCTGCGCGGCGGTGCGGCTAGGATGCAGTCGGTGGCCAGTGTGCCAGTTGAGCTCATCAAGATCATCCAGGGTATGGTGATTATCTTCATCGCCGCACCGGCGATCATACGGAGCCTGTATCGCCTGAAGGAATCGGGCGGAACGGCAAGCGTGCTGGTACAGGGCTGGGGCCAGTAGGCACTGAATGGAGGGAACGTTGATGGGTCAATCGACGGACACTTCCGTGTCAAGCCGCAGTCGCAAGCAAATAGCCTTCGGTATCGTGTTTCTGATCATCGGACTCGCGGTTCTGATCGTCCTTGCTCCCGGTACGGCCGGAGCGAAGTCGACTCTGGCATTAGCCAGTCGGCGCGGCGGCACCGATATACCGGCGCCTGATCTGATCTTTCCAACGATGACGTCTCTGGTGGTGTCCGGTTGTATCGCGGTTACCTTGGGTATATGGCAGATCATGCGCCCATTCCGACGGATCAACCTGGCCCTTATCCTGATCGCAGGTCTCGGACTTCTGGCGTTCCTCATCTGGGCCAGTCGAGGCAAGTCCATCAATGTCACAGGTATGTTGGTCAGCAGCGTAGTGCGGGCGACACCCATAGCCCTTGCAGCGCTGAGTGGTATCTGGAGTGAACGTTCTGGGGTGGTGAATATCGGCATAGAGGGCATGATGCTTGGTGGCGCATTCGCGTCAGTCGTAGCTGCCAGCATTAGCGGCAACCTCTTCATGGGTATCTTGGTCGGCATCGGGGCCGGCGTACTGCTCGCGCTACTGCATGCAGCCCTCTCGATCAGGTATCGGGTCAACCAGATCATCAGTGGTACAGTGATCATCATCTTGGCGCTCGGACTCACCAGTTACCTGCAGCGCGCCGTGCTAAACCTCAACCCCACCTTGAACCAACCCGGCCCGGCCATCAGTTCACTTGGTATCCCACTCCTCTGGAGCATCCCGGTCCTTGGCCCAGTTCTCTTCAATCAGAGCCCGATCATCTATATGATGGTCCTGATGCTAGCAGCAACTCACATCATTATGTACTATACCAAGTGGGGTCTGCGCATCCGCTCGGTGGGAGAACATCCCAAGGCAGCCGATACGCTGGGAATTGACGTCTACAGGACCCGCTACATCTGCTTGGTAGTCAGCGGGGCAGTGGCCGGGCTGGCCGGTTCCTATATGAGCATCGGCGCCGCTGGACGCTTCAACGAGGGTATGACAGCCGGCAAAGGATTCCTGGGCCTCGCCGCAATGATCTTCGGCAACTGGAACCCAGGTGGCGCGGCCATCGGTTCACTTCTGTTCGGCTTTTTCGACTCCTGGCAGGAGAAGCTGGCGATACTCCAGGTGGGCGTGTCGACTGACTTGCTGGGTATGGCGCCATATCTGGCCACTATGATCGTACTGGCCGGTGTGGTAGGTAAAGCCAGAGCCCCAGCAGCAGATGGTGAACCCTACGAGAAACAGTGAGGCTGGAAGCATCGCCGAATTTGCCCTGGATGGCAAATCGTGCTAGAATACCGACGCGCTGGAATGAGTGCGCAGTGATACGGCCCGCTAGCTCAATGGCAGAGCAGGGGACTCTTAATCCCTTGGTTACAGGTTCAAGTCCTGTGCGGGTCATCCAGACTCATACGTGCCCCCACCTACGCGGTGCGGGGCATTCTTATGTGTGCCAATCTGCTGGCTTCCTCAGTGCTGGCGCCATGTCGCGTGTCCTGCGGTCTGGACACGCTGCCGCAGGTATGGCCCATTCGATTCCCAGGCAGTCTTACGCTCTACCGTGAGCTACCAGCCAGCATCCGAGCAATGTGCGCTGCCACCGACGCATTGTGGCGCAACAGGGCTTCATTAGCTCGTTGAGATTGCCCCCCAGTCAATTCAACCAGCCGGGCGAGCAGGAATGGCGTCAATGCCTTACCCCCGATACTCGCCACCTCTGCCTCGGCCACCGCCTGCGCAATGGCAGTCTCAGCCTCTTCGAAAGGCAACTCATCCAACTCAGGGCATGGCGCACACACCAGTACCGCGGCATGCAAGTCCAGTGCATCGCGCGCCGCAACCATTCGAGCGACATCTGCAGGGTTGTCCGCCCGTGCGTCGACCCTCAGGCCAGATCGCCGACTGTAGAACGCAGGGAACTCATCAGTCCCATAGCCGACGACGGGCACGCCGTGAGTCTCCAAGTATTCCAGCGTCTTGGGCAGGTCCAGGATGGACTTCGCCCCTGCACACACCACGACTATCGGGGTGGCGGCCAACGTCACCAGGTCGGCCGAAACGTCCTCTGGGTGCCCACGATGCACCCCCCCAATCCCACCGGTCGCAAAGACCTGGATACCAGCCCGATGCGCCAGAATCGCGGTAGCCGCCACAGTCGTTCCGCCCGTGGCGCACTGGCCCAGCGCAATAGCTAGATCGCGGTTGCTGACCTTCCGTGCAGCCGAGTTGTCGGCCAGGGCCTTGAGTTCTGCATCGTTCAATCCAATGTGGGCCTTGCCTCGGACAATCCCGATGATCGCGGGAACCGCGCCATTCTCACGCACAACCTCACACATCCGCAGCGCGATGTCCACATTGCTGGGCGGAGCAAATCCATGCGTTACCAACGTCGTCTCCAGCGCGACAACAGGCCGATGGTCTCGCAACGCGCGCTCGACCTCTGGTGAGACTTCCATTAGCGCATTCAAGGATGAATTGCTCCTGTGTAGAGCATATCCGGGTTCTGCACCCAACGACGTCGAGGTGGGACAGTGCAGCGCATGGTGCGGCTCGCCGAACACACTTGTCACCCTACACGGAATCCACCGGAGCTACGCCAGAAGACCGCTTCGCGCTCGCCCCACCGGTCTTGAGAGAAGCTACCTCTCGCCCAACAGAATCGAAGCCAGTTGCGCGTACACTTCGGCCGCGCTGTGGACATCTGCTAACCTGACATGTTCGTTAGCCGTGTGCGCGACATTGGGCTCTCCCGGCCCAAAACCAACTGTCGGGATACGGGCGGATCCCGCGGTGTAAGCGCCCTCCGTCGAGAAGCTCCAGCGCGTAACCTGAGGACGCACCTTCAACTGAGTCCGCACAGCCTGAACCGCAGCGGCGACCAGAGGATGATCCTCAGCAATCACCCAGGCTGGGTAACACTGACGCGTGCGGCGCGTAGTGCCTGTGTAGCTCGTGGTCTCGTACTCAGTCACTTCGACCCTGGCCTGCACGCCCTCACGAGTGATAACCCGCTGGACCTCCGCAATGGCCTTGGCCTCATTCTCACCCAGGGTCAAGCGCCGATCAATAATCACCTCGCACTGATCAGGCACGGCGTTACGGCTGCACGCGCGCGAGCTAATGGCCGTCACAGAAAGACTGCCCGGCCCCAGAAAATCATCGGTGCCCAGTTGTCCGCTCAGCAGCTCCAAACCAAACACCAGGCGTGCCGCCGTATATATCGCATTGTCTCCCAGGTCTGGACAGGCGGCATGCGCCGCACGGCCGTCTGCGGTAAGACGCATCTCCAACCGACCGCGATGCCCGCGTGCTACATCCAGATTGGTGGGTTCCGCCAGAACAACCCAGTCCGGGCGAATGCCCTCATCCTCGATCAGTGCGCGCGTGCCCAGCCCTTCAGAAGGCTCTTCCTGAACAACGCACGCAACAACGATATCGCCAGCCAGGTCAGCGCCTGAGTCGATGAGCAGCTTGACACCATAGATCATCGCAGCGAGACCGCCCTTCATATCGCAGGCCCCGATCCCAAACAGTGTACCGTCCCGGATCTCAGCACCATAGGGCGGATGATCCCAGCACTCCGGAGCGCTCACCTCTACCGTGTCCATATGTCCGTTCAGCATCAAGACAGGACCATGTCCAGGGCCAACCCGACCAACAACGCTGCCCATCCGGTCGATGTGGACGTCCTCGAACCCCAACCTCGTCATCTCCGCCACAATCCGCTGGGCCACAGGGTCTTCTCGGGTCGACGGGCTGGGTATTTGGACCAGCTCCCGCAGGAACCCCGTCAAATCATTCTGGTCGTGCAAGTTCAGTCGTCGTTCACCCATCGCTAATCTCGCCTAGGTTGATTCCCATGCTATTGCATCTTTGCACGCGGGCCACTCATTCTACATCAACTCGCCGAAAAATGCGAGGCGCACCAGATGCACGTCGATCAGGCATCACCGAGCTGTCAGAATCCCGAGTAACACCCCAGGTGAATTCCTTGACAGAAGCTTCGGGGCGTGCTAACATTCGTTGCGCACACAGGGCAGTACTAAGTCGTCTGATACGGCAGATGCACTGTCAGGCGAGCTACCTCGCGTCAGACGGTGCTTTTTTTGATGGAGAGTGCAGACTATGAGTGAATTGCGAATCGTTCCCCTAGGTGGTCTGGGGGAGGTCGGCAAGAACATGATGTGCATCGAATATGGTCGTGACATCATTGTCATTGACGTAGGTATCATGTTCCCCGAGTTCGACATGCTCGGCATTGACTACATCCTCCCCGATTGGGGGTACCTCAGGGATAAGAAGGACCTTGTTCGGGCTGTCCTCATCACTCATGGTCACGAGGATCACATCGGCGGGTTGTCCCACTTTCTTGAAGAGTTCAGCGTGCCAGTCTATGCCACACGATTGACTCGGGGCTTGATTGAGGTCAAGCTCAGGCAAGCCAGTCTGCTTAGCGACACCACGTTGCACACTTACGCACCAGGTGACGTAATCACCATTGGTCCCTTCACCATTGAGCCATTCCACGTATGCCATTCAATCCCTGACGCGGTTGGGCTGGGGATCACAACGCCGGCAGGACTGGTCGTCCATAGCGGTGACTTCAAATTCGACCACACACCTGTTGACGGATGGCCAACAGACTATGCCAAACTGGCGGAGTTCAGTGGGCGAGGGGTGATGGTGCTGCTATCCGACAGCACTTACTCCGAGCGGCCAGGAACAACGCTCTCCGAGGCTACGCTGAACCAGGCCTTCGATTCTGTGATGCGGGAAGCCCCTGGTCGTGTCATCGTAGCCACCTTCGCCTCCCTGATCTCCCGCATCCAGCAGGTTGTGGATGTGGCGGCTCAGCATGACCGGAAGATCGCCATTGCCGGTCGCACAATGGCGGAGAACACGAAGATGGCCAGCAAGCTGGGTTACCTGCACATTCCCGAGGGCCAGCTCATGAGCCTCGACGAGATAGAAAAACTGCCTGATCGCCGGATCGTCATCATGGCGACCGGCACGCAAGGCGAGCCGACAGCGGTGCTCAGCCGGCTGGCAGTGGGACAGCATCGCTCGTTGAGTATCAAGCAGGGTGATACGGTCGTGCTGTCATCACACACCATTCCAGGCAATGAGGAAATGACTCACCGGGTAATCAACCGGTTGATACAGAAGGGCGCCAATGTGTTCTACGATCCTCTAGCGCCCGTGCACGTTTCTGGTCACGCCAGCCAAGAGGAACAGAAGCTGCTGATCAACCTGCTGCAACCCCAGTACTTTGTCCCGATCCACGGTGAGCTGCGGCACCTGAAACAGCATGGTAGGCTTGCTGAGGAACTGGGCATCTCCCGAGAGGATATCGCCGTGGTGGAGAACGGCCATATCCTGACCTTTGATGATCAGATGGAGATCCTGGACCGCGTGCCAGGCGGCTACGTGTTCGTTGATGGCATCAGCGTCGGCGAGACTGGACCGGCTGTGATGCGCGAGCGCGAGGGCCTGGCTCAGAGCGGCTTCGTTGTCGTCATTCTGCGCTACAGCCGCAGCAGTGGGAAGCCGGTAGGTCATCCTGTCATCGTGACGCGCGGCTTCGTATTTCTGCCGGAGTCAGAGGAACTGATGGCGCAGGCCGAAGATGTGATCCTGGCGGCCGCAACGGTCAGAGCCGGCATGTCATCCAAGGACATCGAAGAGGAGGTTCAGAGCGCACTGTTCGGCTTCTTCCGACGGGAGACAAAGCGTCGTCCGATCGTCATACCTACCGTTATTGAGGTCTAGCGGTATCGCGAATAGCATCCGATGGGGGCCCCAAAACACCGTAGAGGCAGCGGTCCGTGACACGAGAGAACGATCTGACTGAAAAGGAAATGCGCCTTCGCAGTATCATCGCCGGCCTGGGCAGTACAGGCGTAGCCTTCTCCGGTGGCGTCGACAGCTCGTTGCTGTTGGCCATTGCGCGGGAGACGCTGGGAAAAGAACGGGTGCTTGCTCTGACCGTTGATGCCGAAATGATCCCAGGAATTGAACGGAAATCGGCAGAGCAACTATCTCGAAATCTGGATGTCCGGCACCGCTTCGTCACCATCAGTGCGCTGAGTGACCCAGGCATACGGGCCAACGAGCCCGATCGCTGCTACCACTGCAAACACGCTTTGTTCGCTCGTCTCATGCAGATCGTTCGTGAGGAAGGACTCAACACCTTAGTTCACGGCGCCAATCTCGATGACACGGGTGACTTTCGCCCTGGGATGCGCGCTGCGGAGGAGCTGGGCGTGAGAGCGCCGCTGCTTGAGGCAGGCCTCAGAAAGACGGACGTACGCAAACTATCCCACCACCTCGGACTCCCGACGTGGGATGCTCCATCGATGGCGTGTCTGGCATCGCGCGTGCCGTATGGTACCCCGTTAAGCCAGGAATCTCTGTCGCGCATTGAGGCTGCTGAGACCATCCTACGTGAACAGTTTGACCTGCAACAACTTCGTGTCCGTGATCATTATCCGATAGCACGTATCGAAGTGCCCGAGAGCGATATCGAACGGCTCTCACAGCCCGACACACGACGCGGAATCGTTCAGAGATTCCGACTACTTGGATACCAGTATGTGACTTTGGATCTCTCAGGATTCCGTAGTGGGAGCATGAATGACGCGGTACCTAGGGAGGAATGATGTCCCAGACTTCTGACAGGGCGCTGACTGACTGGAAACAGTTCTCGGTGCCGGACTTTGAACGGGATAGACGGAACGGTATTCCTGAAGTGATCCTGGCCAGCCACAAGACGACGGAGCAATCGTTGACACTGGTCAAGGCCTTTCTTGCCCGTACCGGCAGGGCAATCCTCAGTCGAGTGGGACCCGAGTTAGAAGATCGACTCAGGGCGGACTTTGTCGACGAAGCCCAGTTAGAATGGATTGCCCCAGCGCGCGCGGCAGTACTGCGCCGGCCCGGCTGCGACGTCAGGCGGACTGACGGCAGGGTCGGCATCGTATCAGCCGGCACATCTGACATCGCGATTGCGGAAGAAGCCGCCCTGATCTGTCGAGAGACGGGCTGTACGGTGATGACAGCCTACGATGTCGGCGTAGCGGGACTCCACCGGCTGTTTGGGCCACTGCGCGATATGATCGAGGACGTCAGAGTGGATGTGATCATCGTGGCTGCCGGCATGGACGGCGCGCTACCGTCAGTTGTGGCAGGATTGGTGGATGTGCCAGTCGTTGGCCTTCCGGTGTCAGTCGGGTATGGCCTCGGAGGGGATGGAGTCGCCGCGCTATACTCTATGCTGCAATCCTGTGCACCAGGCTTGAGTGTGGTGAACATCGACAACGGTGTTGGGGCAGGCGCAGTGGCAAGCCTCATCGCTAATCGGGCGGCAACCGCCCGTCACAGATCCTGACGTGGAGAGAAGAATGGCGAAGTGTCTATACTTTGATCTGTTCTCAGGCGCAAGTGGCGACATGCTACTTGGTGCACTGCTTGATCTGGGGCTAGCGCTCGATGACCTGAAGCAAGCGCTTGCCAGAATGGACCTATCCGGCTATGAACTGGAAACGGAGCGTCAGATACGCCACGGGCTCACCGGTACGAAGCTGCACGTACACGACGTAGCCACTGCCCATCCTGCTCGCCATCTATCCGACGTGCGAGAGCTTGTGATGGGAAGCTCACTCTCCAGACCGGTCAAGACGACGAGCATGGCGGTCTTTGAACGTCTGGCACGCGTCGAGGCGAATATCCATGGGTCCACCATCGACCACGTCCATTTCCACGAGATTAGTGCGGTTGATAGCCTTGTAGACATCGTGGGTTGCATTGCGGGTCTGGAGATCCTGGAAGTGAAGCGGGTATATTCCTCGCCCGTCCCACTGGGCAGCGGCACTATCGAAACAGCACACGGTCTCATACCTGTGCCCGCGCCAGCGACACTGGCACTGCTCGCGGAGGTAGCTGCCCCAACGCGTCCGCATCAGGCTGAGACCGAGATCGTCACACCAACCGCGGCTGCCCTACTGTCCGAGTTGGCGACCTTTGAGCGGCCGCCGATGCGCGTGCAAACAGTTGGATACGGCTTCGGGCAGAAAGACTTCCCCTGGGCCAATGCAGTACGAGCGTGGCTGGGCGAACTGCCAACGCCACTTGTCGGCCAGAATCATGACCAGGTCGTGGTCATCGAGTGCAACATCGATGACACTACGGGTGAAGTGATGGGCTACTCGATGGAACGGCTGTTCCAGGCCGGGGCACTCGATGTATGGTTCACATCAGCACAGATGAAGAAGAATCGCCCCGGAGTGATCCTCTCCGTTCTGGCACATCCTGATCGGGCGGAGACCATCGCACGACTGATCCTGCGCGAGACGTCGACACTGGGCCTGCGAGTTTCTCCCGTACTGGACCGACTTGTAGCAGAACGGCAGTTCCGTCAGATAGAGACACCGTGGGGCCCCGTGCAGGTCAAGGAGAAGTGGTTAACCGGTGAGTTGATTGCTGTCTCACCAGAATTCGAGGATTGCGCGCGGATCGCCCGCGAACATGCCATACCATTGGCCCAGGTCTTCGAAGCAGCCATCGCGGCGACACGCTGATTACCCAGGTCCGGACCACCCGGTGTGCCCCGGTTGTCCCGAGCGCACGTAAGTCCCGGCACGGCACACCACAACAACCTGCCGGCGTCTAGCCGATGTCGGGCGGTTCTGCAGAATCAGCATCCGAGAGCAACCCGAGCTTGCCCAGTGCAACGATCACGCGTGTCCAGTCTTGCCGCCTCACTATGACCAGCGTCGGGCCGAGTCGCTCGAGTACCAGCTCTCGGCTGACAGGAGACGTAACCACCTGGTCCATGAGTTCTTCGCTTGACAGGCGGAGCACAAGCGCATCGACCAACTGCGCCTCCGTGCCACGTACATCCCAGCGAGTCAGAGCCGCCTCGACACTCCGGGGCACAGGGCGGCACGTGGTGCGCGCCAGAAAATCCAGAACACGGGTAACTGTGATGCCCTGTTGCCTGGCCCGCTCCAGCGAGCGCGGAGTGATCCGATAGACGTACAAGTCTCCCGAAGCCACCCAGTCGGCAATGCGCGCCAGCTGGAACCGCTCGTATCGTCTGGATGCAGGCACCCGAACGCTGAAGTCGGTGTACAGACCGAGTGGCTGTTCCTCAGGTTCAGGCGGGGCGTCTTCGCTGCCCACAACTGAAGCGCCCACAGAAGTGAGCGAAAATCGATCACACGTTCCCTCAGGTCGGCAATGCCCGAGATTGACCCACCCCAGCCAGTACAACGGCTCTCTCAGAACATAGCGGATCAGCGCGCCCTCAACTGCGTCCCAACTATCGAATCCTTTCAGGTACTCGTTGGTCGTCGCATCCCGAATATACCACTTGTCGTAATCACCACTGGGCCGCTGGAAATCGGAATCGACTTCCCTGATCTGCGAGACGAAATCGTCAATCGCATACCACCGATCAACTTCGCAACACGCCAGATGTTTCAGGATTGCGTGCCGGGCTTCCAATGGATCGTTCTGCCATACGGCCGTGTTATCGGGTCGGAGCTGGGGGACGTGGAACAAATCATTCCAGGTACTACTATCGCGCCACACACGACCGACAGTAAGACGTTGCTCCTGCAGCGAGGACTGTAACCATGTCGACACAGAACCAGGATCTGGACGCACCCGACCGGACTCATGAACCAGCGTCCACCCATTCTCCTGCACGATGTGACGAATCAGCGCCAACCGCTCAGGGCTGTGATTGCGCATCTGTCGATCCAGCCTGACCCAATGGTGAGCAGGCCAGGTCTGGTCTGGCCCCAGACGAACATCCTCGTTCTGCAGATAGATCAGTAAGGTGCACACATCATCAGCAAGCTGATCGCCGCTGGCAAGCTCCCTATCCGGTGATTCAACAGATTGGATGTGGATACGCGGCCGTGGCGCGTCAACAGCAGGAAGATGCTCCATTATCTCGGCAGGAACGAAGGTCACTTCGTAGCTTTCACCCGATGCCTGTTCAAAGGCGCGAGAGATCATCCCTTTGTACCACAGACTCTCCGCGGGCGAGACAGGATCTTCCCAAGGCATCTCACGTGCCATCCGACCAGGCCCCATCGGCCGGATCTCGCCCCAGCGGCGACTGAAGATCTTGGTGGGCATACTCCCGCCTGCCGCTATGAGGGCTTCCATCGCCTGTCTCTCCTGATCCGCCAGGGCAGCCCAGGCATCGAATACAACCGCAGCCACTGGCATCCGTTCAGCCAGCGTAAATGCAACGTCGCGCTCTCGCCCTGCAATCACGTCCAAATCCCAGTAGCGGGCGATGGCGCGCAGGTGCACCAAGTCAAGGTCAAGCAGGCACTGCTGTAGACTCCGCATAGCAGAGTCATTATATCGAGGGCGTGATGAGACCACAAGGCGTGAATTGCGTATTCATTGTGTGACTGATATAATCCGTTTGTAGAGTCGCTCGAGTAAGGAGTGAAGCTCATGGCAAACAAACATAGCAATATGCCTGTGAAGCCCCGAGATGCCAACTCAATTGTGCTATGGATAGAGGATGCACTCCGGCAGCTTAGACTAGCCTGGCGCCTGTTCTGGGACAATAGAGTGCCATTTTGGACTAAGCTGATTCCAATGGTGACGCTAGTCTACCTCCTCTCTCCGATTGACCTGATTCCAGACTTGGCATTAGGACTGGGACAACTGGATGATCTGGCAGCCGCCATGATCGGTTTGATGATCTTCATCGACTCAGTCCCGGCTGAGCTTCGACGGGAGCACCTTCGTGCATTGGGCGTCGGCGTCGAGAACTGGCGAGTTGTGGATGAAGAAGAGGACTCAGAGACTGAGACTGATGATCCGGTATCAGGCCAGCTTGTGAGCGAGTCACCACCGCTGGATGTCGGATTCTCCGACTCCGACACGCTCGACTAGCCCCAATCTGGCGCTCGCCAGGTTGCTGCAGTGGCCGCGCGATGAGTCCCAACCGGTCGCGCGGCGGTGAAGCGGGTTGTCCCCCGGACGCCCGCTGTTAGCATAATTCCGCTCTACAGTTGACAGAATCACCGCGCCATGGTATGATCGGACATCTAGGATTAGCACTCGTGATACTAGAGTGCTAAAAGGTGATGACAGATGGAGGAACTGACATCCCGGCAGAAAATGATTCTGGGATTGGTCGTCCGCGAGTATGTTGAGGACCCAAACCCCGTTAGTTCGCGCGCGTTGGTTGACCGCTACGGCCTGGATGTGAGTTCTGCAACGGTTCGGAACGATCTGGCGTACCTGGAGGAGCTTGGGTATCTCACCCATCCGCACACCTCAGCCGGGCGTGTCCCAACTCCAGCCGGCTATCGCTATTTCGTGCAACGCCTGATGGGTGAGACATCCCTGCCAATCCACGAGCGTCGCACGATCATTCACCAGTTTCACCAGGCCCCGCGAGGGTTCGAACAGTGGATTCCACTGGCTGCCTCGGTCCTGACACGCACATCCCGCGGCGCCGCCCTGGTAACTACACCGCAGGCTGTTCAATCGCGCTATAAGCACCTGCAGTTGATCGCGACCCAGGGTAGGATGGTGCTGCTCGTGTTAGTCCTGCGTGGCGGCATCGTTAAGCAGCAGATGCTCAATCTGGATGAGCCAATGGATCAGATGGAGCTCGGTGAGGCCAGCGATCGCCTCAACCAGATTTTCTCTGGGCTGGGCGCGGATGAGATTGAGGCGCGGTTGAGTCTCCTCCCGCCTTTTGAGGCGAACATCGCCTCTATCGTCATCAACATCATGGAACACAACGACCGCCTGGCGGCGGGTGCAGTCTACCGCGATGGCTTGACAGAGGTGCTTCAGGAACCCGAGTTCGCTGAAGGTGACAAAGCTCAGGGACTCGTGCGGGTCATAGAGGAGCGTAACTTTCTCGAGGAGATCCTTGCTGACGCTCTGAGCCCGGAAGTGGGTAGCGTGCGTGTACTGATCGCTGGTGAGGGTCGATGGAATGAGCTCCAGGCGTGCAGCCTGGTTCTGACACGTTACGGAGTGGCAGGCTTCGCCACAGGGGCCCTTGGCGTGGTTGGCCCAACGCGAATGGTGTACAATCGTGTGATCTCCGGGCTTCGCTTTGTCGCTGAGCTTCTGTCAGATCTGGTCTACGATATGTATACGGAATAAACGGGAGGCGAAAACCACCTTGGCAAACCCATTGTGGAACCGCCTCTCTGGCAACGAGGAGGGAGATACCGGTCATGGATAACAGGGCAGAGACCGAAGTCGATCGTGAGGAAACACCACAGACTGAGGCCGAGGAAAGTGATCGGATAGGGCAACAGGAGAGTGAGGAGACAGAACTGAAGACCTTGCGTGAGGAATTGGATCGTAGTCAGGCACAGGCAGCTGAATACCTTGACGGTTGGCAACGAACCCGCGCCGAATTCAGCAACTTCAGGAAGCGGCAGGAGACAGAGCGCGCGCAGATCGTCGCATTTGCCAATGCTGGCCTGGTTCGCAAGCTGCTTCCAGTGAATGACGACTTCGATCGGGCGATCGCCAGTGTACCAGATGATGTGTCGGAGTCGGGCTGGAGCGAAGGAATCCTGCTGATCAAGCGCAAGCTGGAGTCTGTGCTAGAATCCGAGGGCGTCCTACCTATCGAGACCGAGGGCAAGGATTTCGACCCGCGCTATCACGAGGCAGTTACGTACGAGGAAGTCGAAGGGTTTGATGAAGGGCAGATAGTCGGCGTGATCCAGCAGGGATTCATGCTAGGAGATCAAGTGCTTCGTCCCGCACTGGTCAGAGTGGCCAAAGCGCCAGCCACGCTAACCAACACAGACGACACGGACAGCGATGACAAGGAGTGATCCACAATGGGCAAGATAATCGGCATTGATCTAGGCACAACCAATTCCGTTTGTGCGGTTATGGTGGGTGGCGAGCCCACAGTGGTCTCGAGCGCTGAAGGAGGGCGGCTGTTTCCTTCAGTTGTGGCGGTCAATCCCAAGACAGGCGAACGCATGGTCGGGCAGGTAGCCAGACGACAGGCTGTTGTCAACCCGGAGAACACGATCTTCTCGATCAAGCGATTCATGGGACGGAAATTCGACGATCCTGAGGTTCAACGGGCCATCAAGACAGTTCCGTACAAGGTAACTGCGGCTCCGAACGGTGACGTGCGCGTCTGGATGGGCGACAAAGAATACAGCCCGCCTGAGATCTCGGCGATGATACTCCAGAAGATCAAGACGGATGCCGAAGCGTACCTTGGCGAGACCATCACACAGGCCGTCATCACTGTACCTGCGTACTTCAACGACAGCCAGCGTCAGGCTACCAAGGACGCCGGTCGCATCGCGGGCCTGGACGTCCTGCGTATCATCAACGAACCGACTGCCTCTTCGCTGGCGTACGGTCTCGATCGCAAGAAGGACGAGACGATCGCGGTGTTCGATCTGGGCGGCGGCACATTCGATATCTCGATTCTCGACGTCGGAGACGGCGTGTTCGAGGTACGGTCGACCAACGGCGATACGTTCCTCGGTGGTGATGACTGGGACCTCCGGATCATCAACTGGGTCGCGGACGAGTTCAGAAAGGATACTGGCATCAACCTCCGGGATGATCGACAGGCACTGCAGCGCCTCAAGGAGGCTTCTGAGAAAGCCAAGATCGAGCTCAGCACTGTCCTGGAAACGGAGATCAATCTGCCGTTCATCACAGCAGATGCCACCGGTCCCAAGCATCTCCAGATGAAGCTGACTCGTGCTAAACTCGAACAACTGACTGAAGACCTGATTGAGCGCACCGTCGCTCCGTGCCGACAGGCGCTGGCTGATGCGAAGCTGAAGGCATCAGATATCCACGAAGCGGTTCTGGTCGGCGGTATGACGCGTATGCCAGCAATTCACAAGAAGGTTGCAGAGCTCTTCAACAGGGAACCCAACAAGAGCGTCAATCCCGATGAAGTCGTCGGCCTCGGCGCAGCCGTTCAGGCTGGCGTGCTGGGCGGCGAAGTGAAGGATGTCCTCCTGCTGGATGTCACACCGCTGACGTTGAGTATCGAGACTCTCGGCGGCGTCGCGACTCAGCTGATCGAGCGCAACACAACGATCCCGACTCGCAAGAGCCAGGTATTCTCGACAGCCTCGGATGGCCAGACCCAGGTTGAGATCCACGTGGTCCAGGGGGAACGGCCTATGGCCGCTGACAACAAGAGCCTGGGCAAGTTCATTCTCGACGGAATTCCACCGGCGCCGCGAGGCGTGCCGCAGATTGAGGTAACCTTCGATATCGACGCCAACGGCATTCTGAACGTCTCGGCCAAGGATAAGGCTACGGCTCGTGAGCAGTCGATGCAGATCATTCCTTCCAGTGGACTGGCCGACGACGAAGTGGAGAGAATGGTCAGCGAGGCCGAACTGCATCGGGAGCAGGATCGTCAGAAGCGGGAGGAGGTCGAGACGCGCAACCTCGCTGACAATACGGTATACAGCGCAGAGAAGCTGCTGCGTGAGCAGGGTGATAAGGTTCCGGCTGACCTGCGTTCGGAGGTTGAGGGCAAGATTCAGGCACTCAAAGACGTGATGAACCGGAATGACACAGCTGCCATGCGACGCCAGGCTGAGGAATTGGCACAACTGATGCAACAGGTGGGCAGCACAATGTATCAGCCAGCCGATGCCGGAGCGGCGCCCTCCCCCGGAGATGAAGAGGCGGGAGCTCCTCATGATGACGAAGACGTAGTGGAAGGCGAGTTCAGCGAGGCGTAGCCGATACGGATACCCTAAGCAGAGCAATTGGTCTGGCGGCCTAGGACTGACTGGACCATTTGCTCTCTTCTTAAATAGTCTAATGAATAGCAAGCGTGATTACTATGAGGTACTGGGGGTCACTCGCTCGGCCCCTCCTGACGATATCAAGAAGGCGTATCGACGCCTGGCGCGCCAATTCCATCCCGACGTCAGCCAGGAGCCAGATGCTGAAGCACGCTTCAAGGAGATCAATGAGGCCTATGAGGTGCTATCCGACTCTGAGAAGCGGAGTATGTATGATCGCTTCGGCCATACCCAGCCGGGGATGGGCAACTTCGGCTTCGACTTTGGGTTCCGCAATCCATTCGATATCTTCGAGGAGGTCTTCGGAGGCGCTGGTTTCAGCGGAGCACGAAGACGAGGGCCACGACGCGGCGCCGACCTACGCTACGATCTGACCATCGAGTTCGAGGAGGCTGTCTTCGGCTGCGAGAAGGAGATCGAAGTCTCACGACATGAGGTGTGCCCTGCCTGCAACGGCGCCCGTGCTGAGCCAGGCACGACCCCTATCCGATGCTCCGAGTGCGGTGGAACCGGCCAGGTTCGACGTGTGCAGCGGTCGATTCTGGGATCATTCGTCAGTGTAGCTAACTGCCCGGCGTGTTCCGGGAGTGGTGAGGTGATTCAGACGCCGTGTTCCCAGTGTAACGGATCGGGCAGCGTCTACTCAGGCCGCAAACTGTCCGTGAAAATCCCGCCCGGTGTCGATCAGGATACGCAAATTCGTCTGGCGAGCGAGGGCGAGCTGGGACAGCAAGGTGGCCCACCGGGCAACCTGTATGTCGTGCTGAACGTGGAGCCACACCCCGTCTTCCAACGACGTGGTGATGATGTTGTGGTGGAAATGCAGATCAACGTGGCCCAAGCCGCGCTTGGCGCTGACGTGGAAGTGCCCACCCTCGAGGGGGAAGAAACTATCTCCATCGCGCCAGGCACCCAGAACGGCACCGTCCTACGGCTGCGCGCCAGGGGAGTGCCCCACCTACGCAAGAGCGGCCGTGGTGATCTGCTTGTTCTGGTACGTGTCGCCATCCCAACGCGTCTATCACGTGAGCAGAAGCGGCTGTTTCAAGAGCTCGGCCAGACGCTTGATCCCGAAGGAGTGCTCAAGGAAGAACGCGGATTCCTGGAGGAGCTGCGGGACCTGCTGGGACTATAGAT
>JAAZAN010000125.1 GCA_012514315.1 Chloroflexota bacterium | reverse complement strand
ATCGGGATCCTGCCGAAGCGGTCATCCACCGATCTGTCACGGCGCCGTTGCCGGAGATCCTATCCGATGAGGCTGTAGAGCAGGTTCTGGCTGTAACTGAAGCAATGCGCCATGGCGAACATCCTGACGCACGCCCACATCTCCTGTTCACACTGTTGCTTCATACCGGGATCAAGAAGAGCGAAGCCGTCAGCATTGTGCTCAATCACATCGATGTCATCGATCCAATGCACCCCGTCCTGTGGATCCGTTACGCGAATCCCAGACGACGGCACAAGGAGCGCAAGCTGGCCCTTCCGGAATGGTGGCCAACCGTGCTGGCGGAGTACCAGGCCCAGTACCGAATCCACGACGCACTGTTCCCCTGGACCGCGCGCAATCTCGAGTACGTCCTACGAGATATCGCGGAGGCTGCAGACTTAGGGCGCGGATTGTCCTTCGAGATGATCCGCTGGACATGCGCGGTACGAGACCATCGCGCCGGTATGTCCGATACCGCCCTACGCCAGAAGCTGGGCATCTCCAAGATCACGTGGCGCGAGGTACGACTCAAGGTCGTGCAAATGGCCGACAGAGGCCACTGATGGTCAAGGCCCTGCCGGGGCGGCAGGGCCGCCAGGCGGCTCAGCGGGTTGATTCCTACTCACCGGAACGAAGATTCGGAACGGCAACGCCTCATACGCCTCGTTGATCCCTAGTGGCCCGTTGTTCCAGCCTCCTACCGCATAAATAACCGTATCCAAGACGGTCACCCCCGGGCTGCGCCACTCGCCAATCTGAGGTGTCTCAATGGTCGTCCAGCTTCCGTCGGAAAGACTGTATCGCTCATTGAACCCGAGATAACTTGTCCAGCCTCCACCCCCGATAGCGTAGATCTGTTGCCCGACACTGACAAGCCCCAGCCCGCCGCGGCCAACTACCAGCGACGCACAGTCGCTCCAAGACTCACGCCTCGCGTCGAAGACATGGCATGCTTCGAGTTCTCGTGCACCATCATAGCCACCGACAACGTAGATCATCTCGGCCACGGCAGTTGCAGCCGCGAACCCCTTGGGAGCGGGCATAGGGGGCAGTTCGTGCCAACTGTCCTGTTCAACGTCGTAGACATACGTTGTCGCCACATACCGCTCGCCATCCCACCCTCCGAACAGATACACCCGCGCATCTATGGCAGCCGAGGCGTACGCGTAGCGAGGTTCGGGTAGAGGCGCGACCTGCCGCCACACATCGGCCACTGTGTCATATGCCTCGCAGGCTGTCGTCGGCTGATTCTCTGCATCCCTCCCTCCTGGAACGATCACCTGGTCTCCAGAGACGGCCGCCGATACATAGGCAACCGCGGTAGGTTTGTCGCTTCGTCGTGCCCAGATGTCCTCCGCAGGATCGTACACCTCGACGGCATTGGTCACTCCGTCCAGCGTGCGACCTCCAATAGCGTACAGTCGGCCGCCCACAGCGGCCAGGGCCAGATAGGCGCGACGCGTGGGCATCTGGGCGCGCTCGTTCCACGGAGAGTCCGGCACAATGGCCGTGAATGCGCTCTCAGGCGGCGCATCGGGCGGGTTGACCGCCTGATCGGTCACCGCTGATCGGCTGGGCGGCGAAGTGACAACCACGACGATTATGCTCAGAACCATACTGGCGAGCAGAACGACTTTCTTCCACAAACGCAGAGGCAGTTCCCGGTCAGCAGGTTGTACAGAAGTGGAGTCATCCTTGCCCTCGTCTACACGGGGGCCATCACCCCCGCCTGGAACTGAGATCCAACCTTCGCGCACCGCTATCATCGTCACTTCGGTTCGAGACTCAGCCCCCAGCTTGGTGAAGATGTTGCGCAGATGGACCTTCACCGTGTTGACACTGATGTGCAGCGTCTGCGCAATCTCGCGATTGGTGACACCAGTCGCCACCAGTGCCACGAGCTCGACCTCTCGTTCGGTCAGTGGTTCGCCATACTCGGCCATGCGGGGGATTATAGCACGCGCGCTAAGCGCAACAAGACAGCCAGTCAATTACGGGTATGTTCAGCCGGAGAGCTCCCACAATGTGACTTCCGGCGGCGCCAACAGGCGAGCCCTGGGCGCACCCAGGCCCTCCATACCGACGCCACGGCTCACGTACATCGTAGTCCCTGCCTGGTCGTACCGCCCCATCTCATACCGTTTCCAGAAGCTGGAGCTGGTAACGATCGCGCCAAACATCGGCAGCCTGATCTGACCGCCGTGGGTGTGCCCACACAGATACAGATCTACTCCAGCCTCCACAGCCTCTGGCATCAGGTCAGGCGAGTGGTAGAGAAGCAGTGTAAACGCAGTGCTCGATCTGCCACCTAGAAGACGCCTGAGACGCGGGACATCCAGATGACGTTGTCCAGTACAGCGCAATCCGGCGATGCGCAATTCTCGGCCAGCAATCTCCAGCTCCTCCACTCTGTCCAACACCCATACAATGGGCAAGTCGGCGAAAATGCCGGGGACCACAGCAGGTGGATCCACTGCCAGGCTGCCGGTGACGGCATAGACAGGCCCCTTAACACACCGGCACAGGTCAGCCAGCACCGCACGCGCTTCGGCATGTGCCTCAGCATCCTCCGTGTATGACAGATTGAGGTAATCCCCTGTGAGCGCGACAATGTCTGGCTCCAGGTCCTTCACAACCTGCAGGAGACCCTGTTCGCGTCGCGTCCTCCGCTCAATATGCAGATCGCTGATGTGAAGCAAGCGCAGTGGATGGGCAGTGGTCATCTTCGAAGAACGAAGCTTCTCCCGAGTGACTTCCAGTCGGAACGGCTCGATCCAGGTTGTGTACACCACCAATATACTCAGGAGTACCTGCAGCACAGCACATACCAACAAGCAGGAAAGACTTGCAGACACCCAACCCAGCACGAAGGTCGCTCCCGTACGCAGGATGGCCAGTGCCAACATAGACGGCGTAGCGGGACCGAATGACTTCCCTTGCCTGTTGAGCTGTATCAGACCAACACCATCACCCAGGATAGACAGAATCCCCACGCATGCTGCCGGAATGCGCAACGCCTGCCACGGCCAGCTGCCGATGGCTGCTATTCCGAGCCACGCGGGGAAGAGAACAAGGGGGTGAATCCTACCCAAGAACCCCGTGCATACCAAGGTGATATGGAGCAGCGTGTAGCGCTGCCCGGGTGCTGAGGGGATCGCCGGAGTGGTTGTCGTGCTACGATGTTCGGAGGTTGGCATAGTACCCCGGTGTTATCGTCAGAGCCAAGACACGCCAGACGTGCGGTCCAGCTACCGTCGGCGTCGGGAGCTCTCAGTCCTGCGTTTGCAGGATGTGGTGCAATACATCAGGCACGTTCGTGAAGAAACCACCAACGCCCAGATCGATCAGTCGCTGCATCTCATCCGGATCATCGACCGTCCACACGTTCACTGCAACTCCCCGCGCGCGGGCCCTGGCCATATACCGGTCATCGACCATAGCATGATGCGGATGGTGCGCCTCCGGCCGAACAAGCGGCGCCAGCCATGCCCGCCGCAGTGGCAGTGAGAGGTCGCCAGCGTATACCAGGCCGACAGCAATGTCGGGCGCCAGTTGCTTACACCGCCATAGCGCAATGGGGTTGAATGAGGAGAAGAGAATGCGGTCGCTCGGCCCACAGCGGCGCACGACCTCGACCACAGACCACTCCAAGCCCGTGTTCGCGATGCGCGTGCTCTTGATCTCAACGTTGACCAGTAAGCGACTATCGATGGTTGTGAGTACCTCCTCCAGCGTCGGGATTCGCTGCCCGGTGAACTCTGGAGCAAACCACGAACCCGCATCTAGCCGTTTGAGTTCCGCCAGCGTCAGGTCGTTCACCGCACCCGTGCCATCGGTCGTCGCATCCACGGTGAAGTTGTGGATGACGACAGGCACTCCATCCGATGAAAGGTGTACATCAAGCTCAATACCATCGGCTCCGTCCTGCAGCGCCAACTCGAAAGCAGCCATCGTGTTCTGCGGGGCGCGAACACTGGACCCGCGATGGGCGATGTTCAGCGGAACCTTCCGCCCTTCCCTCAAGTTCCAGCTCTTCACTGTATGGTCTCCCAGATACACATCACAACTCGACGAAGTACGACTCACAAGCCAGATCAACAAGTTCTTTGCTCAACACTGGCTCTTCATTGAGGTAGCGCGCAATATCGATGATCTGGTCGACCAGATCGCGCGGGTGGCAGGCACGCTGAACGCGATGTCTCTTCAGATAGTGTTCCTGGATTAGGTAGGCCAGACCTCGTTCGTCGTATGGCACGTTCCTGTTCCGGCATACCCTGCGGAAGATCTCACGATACTCGTCCCATGTTGGATCCTTGATCTCGATCTTATGGCGAATGCGGCGTAGAAACGCCTCGTCGACCAGATCACGGGGTTCCAGGTTGGTCGAGAAGACAATCAGCACGTCAAACGGAACCTCGATCTTTCGCCCCGTGTGGAGCGTGAGGAAGTCGACCCGTTTCTCCAGCGGAACGATCCAGCGGTTGAGCAGATCGCGAGGGCGAGCCTGTTGGCGCCCGAAGTCATCAATCAATAACATGCCGCCATTCGCCTTCATCTGAAACGGCGCCTCATAGTACTTGTTCGCCGCATCGTACACCAGGTCCAGAGTCTCCAACGTTAGCTCACCACCTGTAATGACCACCGGTCTCTGGATACGCACCCATCTCGGGTCGTGACTACGATCAGATGACGACTGATTGGCCAGTGTGTGATTGACGTTGTCGAAGACTCGAATGATCTGGCCTCCGATGGCAATCGCATAGGGAATGTACATGGCCTCCCCGAGAATCATCTTGCCGATGCTTTCCGCAATTGCTGTCTTTCCGTTTCCGGGATGACCAAACAGGAACAGAGATCGCCCCGAGTTGACTGCTGGACCGATATGAGCAAAGGTGTCTTCATTGATGACCATGTGCGACAGTGCCTGCCGCATTGTGCGTGGATGAACAACGACATCTCCGAGAGGCTGACGGCGGATCGCCTCGGAGTAGGACTCCAAAACGACAGGCGCTGGTCCCGCATACTGGCTCCTATCCAGTGCATCCCTGGCCATCACTCGGCCCTTCTCTGAGATGGCATACTGATAAGCCGATTCGGCAAACCCGCCCGTCCCCTTGACCTCGACGAGCTTCTCACGCTTCAGGAACTCCAGAACCTGATCCACAACACCCGTGTACGGCAGCTTCAACCGATCCGACAGCTCATACCCAGACAGATTGCCCTCATAGTACATGAACTTCATTGCCAGATCAGAGAGAAAGCCCAGGCCAAGGCCGGTTTCCTGGACGGACGCTGGCATCCGGGGTATGAAGCTCGGACTGACCGCATCTGTCTTCGGGCGCTGTTCCATCATTCAGTCTCCTCTGTTCAGACAGCCCAGATAGCAAGAGGGTTCACTCATCACGTCTGTCAAGATCCGCAGGATGAATCGAGAAGCAGACTCCCCACTGGTTCACCTAGAACCTTAGCCTCGTCCATTATACCCGTAGCAGCCGCAAGATACAAAGCAGTTAGTACGCACCTATCTCGCGCAGGCGTTCGTCACTGATGCCAAAGTGATGGGCGAACTCATGATACAGCACGCGCCGAACTATCGACTTCAGTTCTCCTGTGGTACGACAACGCGCCTCGATGGGAGCCTGGTAGATAGTGATCTTGTCCGGTAGGGCAAGCGTGTAGTGATGCGTCCGTTGTGTACGCGGGATGCCGTGGTAGAAGCCTAAGAGCTGGTCGACACGGCCGACACCAGCCTGACGCATGGTTGCCGGGTCAGGCCAGTCCTCAACAGTGATCTCAACGTTGTCCAGCTGGGCCCGAATATCGTCAGGCATCTCATCGTAGGCTTCAGCCACCAGCCTCTCGAAGTCACTGCGCTCCATAGCCCACAATTATAGCACCGATTCGCTGCGTGCCATCCTGTCGGGAGCTCGGAACGCACGAACGGCGGAAACGACATCCACACCGAATCATTGACACACTTTAACGACGTGCTAGAATCGGGTTATATGTCACATGAGGAAGCGCATCTCGATCTGTCCGCCTCTCTGCCCGAGCCATATATCACCGACGATCTCCCAGGAATCGGAGGCAATATCAAGAAGCGGCCAGAACACTTCGTGGTCCAGGAGTTGCCACTATACGAGGCAACTGGTGATGGGGCGCACATCTACGTCTGCGTGACGCGCGATGGGTGGACAACGCGAGCGCTTCAACAACGTTTGGCAGCACTCTTCTCATTGCAAACTGTCGACGTGGGCTACGCTGGCTTGAAGGACAAACAAGCACGAGTCACCCAGGTGTTCTCTCTCTGTCTGCCCAACACAGACGAGCGGTCTGTACACGAGCGCATAGAATCCGAGCTGCCGCTACAGGTAGCCTGTGTGCGCCGACATCGCAACAAACTGAAGCCAGGACACCTGCTGGGCAATCGCTTCCAGATCGTCGTCAGCCATCCTGTCGCTGAAGCACTGGAGCGCAGTGACACGGTCATCGCAGCACTCCATCATCGAGGCATTCCCAACTTCTATGGCGTTCAGCGCTTCGGCGTCACTGGCGAGAACGCCCAGCGTGGTCGCGAGATATTGCTGGGCGCCGAGCAGCGAGACCGCTGGCTCAGACGCTTTCTGCTCTCGGCATATCAGTCCGCCCTATTCAACGCCTGGCTGAGTGCACGCATCCGTCAGGGATGGTTCCAGCAGGTCATGCTGGGCGATGTGGCCAAGAAGACTCAGACAGGAGGCCTGTTTGAGGTCGCGGATGTCGCCACAGATACTATGCGCTTCGCACGGAACGAAATCACCATAACGGGTCCCATCTACGGCTCCAAGATGTGGTGGGCAAGCGACGCGCCAGGTAAGCTCGAACACTCCATCCTTGAGCACAGTGGCATTACTGTAGAGATGCTCGGACGCGCGTCGCTGAAAGGTACCCGTCGACCGGCCCGACTGGTCCTGGAATCCCTGGTCGTCTTGCCTCATCCCGAGGGCGTGGAGCTCCGATTTGACCTGCCCAAGGGCGCTTACGCGACGACGGTATTGCGCGAGTTCATCAAAGCAGATCTGACCGTCTGTGAAGATGGGACGTGGACTGGTGAAAATGATTAATGCTTCGAGTGGCTTACAGGAGGATCGTTCATGAGAATCGCCAAATGGATATCCTTGTTGGGCATGGCCGCGATGGCTGGAGTTCTCACCTATGGCTTCACCATAGGTGATTTCTCGGGTGAGGGCAGTGTCCTGTTGTCAATGCCTTGGGGCATCGTGTCGCTCGTCGACCTATATGTGGGGTTCATCCTATTCTCATGCTGGATCGTCTATCGTGAACGATCGTGGCCGATTACCGTCATCTGGGTGATTCTCATGATGGTATTTGGTTTCCTCACGGCGAGCCTCTACGTCTACATCGCCCTACACCGCAGTGGCGGCGACTGGCGTCGTTTCTGGATGGGCTGTCGAGCCTGATTGGGTACCTTTGCCTATGCATATCCGCTATCTCAGTCTGACCAACTTCCGCAACTACGCGCGCCTCGAACTGGCCTTGCCGCGTTCGGCGCTTCTCCTGCATGGCGCCAACGCACAAGGCAAGACAAACATCCTAGAAGCGATCTATCTCCTATCTTCGGGAACTTCCCCCCTAACCTCGTCCGATCGAGAGATGATCAAGTGGGAGACCGAGAAGGACGGGCTGACCTATGCGCGTGTGTGGGCAGAGGTGGTCCGGAGTCAACAGGTGCAGGAGATTGAGGTCATACTGGAGAAGAAGCCGCTCACGAACGGCAGCGAACGCCTGCAGAAGACTCTCCGAGTCGATCGAGTCCGGAAACGACGGTCCGAATTCACCGGCAGACTCAACGTCGTGCTATTCATGCCACAGGACATGGATCTCATCGCTGGCCCTCCTGCACAGCGACGACATTACCTGGATGAAACCTTGTGCCAGGTCGATGGCGTCTATGCCGATGCACTGGACAGTTACGGCGAGGCATTGCGGCAACGAAATGCTGCTCTCCGCTACATCCGTGAGCAAAGCGGGGACATAACGCAGCTTGTACCGTTTGAAGAGGTCATAGCATACAATGGCGCCAGAATTGTAGAGGGCCGCTATGCGCTCCTGAATGCCCTGTCGGAGATCGCCGACCGAATTCATCGACAACTGACGGGAGCAAGTGACTGGTTACGACTGGATTATCAGCCCAGCCTGGCCCCGGTCTCACCCGCTGGATCGGACGCTCAGTTGATCCTGGGGCCGACCCTCACCCATGGACCTCACGGGGAGAAAGACCTCAAGGCTCAGGAGGATTCATTCCAGCGCGCACTAGAAGCCTGCCGATCCGAGGATATCGCTCGGGGCACAACATCGATTGGCCCCCACCGAGATGAACTCCGGATCGTGTCGGGGAACCCAGTACAGGGAACCCATGAAGTGGATCTGGGAACCTATGGTTCGCGAGGGCAGCAGCGGACAGCGGTATTGGCACTGAAGCTGGCCGAGCTCGAATGGCTCCGCATCAAGACCGGCGACACCCCGGTTCTACTCCTGGACGAGGTTCTGGCCGAACTGGATGCCTCGCGTCGACACGATCTGATCTCCAGAGTGAGTTCAGTGGAGCAGGCTGTCCTAACTGCGACTGATCTGGATATGTTCAGCCAGACGTTCCGCGACCAAGCAAGGCTCTGCGAGGTACAGGCTGGGATTGTTAGGACTGGCTGACGCTGACCACGTGCACGATCTGCCAGCGAGTGACGATCCCTAGAGGGGCCGCTTACTGGGCATACCTGCTCGGCGAGGGTATTTGTGAGGCGTAGCAGCGACCTTGTCCAGTACAACCAGATACCGGGTCTCCGCAAGCCCTCTCAACTCGATCGGTACGAGCCGCTGTACTTGTCCGCCGAGGGTCTTGATTGCTGTCTGCGCCTTCTGCGTCTCCGCGGCAGCACCTTCGCCCTTCTGGGCCAACGCGTGACCACCTACGGCAACGAAAGGCAGTAGATACTCGGCCAAAGTCGATAGCTCTGCAACTGCCCTTGCCAGTGCCCAATCGTACTTCCCGCGATGGACAACACTCTGTCCAAGATCTTCTGCCCTGCCATGAATGACTGTCGTCTCCGTCAAACGCAACACATCGACGATGTGTTCAAGAAAGGCAACCTTCTTCCCTGTCGCCTCCAGCAGCGT
>JAAZAN010000124.1 GCA_012514315.1 Chloroflexota bacterium | reverse complement strand
TCAGTCATCAGGTTGTCACCATCGTATGCGTAACGCCACACAGCCCCAGTCGGGTCCGTGACTTCCGACAGTAGATCACCCGTGTAGCTGAATGAGACACTCCGGCCGCCATCAGTGACGGACGTCAACTTATCATCTGTGTAACCGAGCGTCAGCTCGTAACCGAGCGTGTTCGTGACGCTTCTCAGTCGTCCCTCGCCGTCATAGACGAAACCTATCGCATTCGAATTGGGATCGCTCCAGGCAACGATTCGGCCAGTGGGATCGAAATCATAGTGGTCGCCAAACGGCTCAGTCAAATGGTACCCGCCAGCGTCGACCGTGAGTGTGTCAGCTCGGCCTGGTGCGGGGTTATATGTGCCATCGGCGAGCCGCACGAAGCTGAACGTGTCGCTCCCCTGGCTCACCGTCACGGTGTTGTCCAGTAACTGATCCATCGCCCATTTCGTCGCGATCGCGGCTGTGGTCCACTCTGTCACGTCTGATTCGTCCGCGAGCAGGTCGAGCGCCACACGCGTGTAAGCAATCATCGACGCAGCGTTCACTGCTCCACCGGCGCCGAGGCCTGCCTCGCCGCTGCTTCCGACGGCCGCCGACATCTGGTGGTTGTGCACCCAGCCGTAACCCAACGGTCCAGAAGTATGGCGCGAATGACTATTGTATGATCGACTGAAACGTAGGCTCAGCGGGACGTCGCTTGCACCAATGCTCAGGTCGGTCCGGGCGATGACAAAGGCCCCCGTGAGCATATCCACGGGATCCCGGCTTTGGGGAACATACAGATTCTGCGGCCATACGCCGGGGGTGCTCGTCAATGGCAACGTCGCATCGAACGTCACAGGAACTGACGTATAGCCGCCGGAGTAGCCACCGCTGATGATCATACCCATCGATGCGTTGTGGGCCGTCTGCTTGTGCTGGATGTAGCCTACTCCCGACCAGTCATCAATTGCCTGGTCTCCATTCTGTGGAAGAAGCAGCTCGTATTCAGCCGCGATCAGCGCGTCGAACCAGGCGAGATCGTCAGCCGAATAGCCCACAAGCCCATCACGGATCGTGTCCCAGTTGGCCGCGCGGGCCAGGAAGGTGGCCACGCCCTGGCTGTTGCTGAACTGAAGCATGCGGATGGCCGACACCGAGTCCCACCCTGTCTGATCCTGCAGCTGCTTGAGCACTCCATGCTCAAACGCACTGGCCATCATCGTCCTTACGCGCCCAGTGAGCCAGACATCGCTCACGTTGTCCACCGATGCAACTGACGAGTAGGCCAGAGGAACATCAATGTAGAAGCCCTCATCCTGACCCACGATGCCGACCCGATGGTGCGTCATCGTGCGCGTCCTGTTGAGCCGGTCAACCAGCTCGCCGTACGTGGCGACCTGGTACATCCAGGTCTGCCCGAGTACGTTCAGCCCTTCGCCCAAGACCGCCTCCGATGCCGCCGGATGCCCTCCAAAGACGACCTCAGTACGCAGTGCATTGCGGCGTGCGACTAACTGCGGAGACACGCCGTTCCAGTCATGTGCGATTACGTAGGAACCCCGGCCGCTGGTCAACTCAAAGCTCCCAGTTTGCCCAGGGACTGTCAGTGGGTGGTCGACCGCGATCTCGACCGTGAATTGGGTGCCGCTTGTCGTTCCCGTGTACGTGATCACGGGCATCCCATCCAGGCTCAACACCGATGCGGTACCAGCATAGAAGACAGTGAGGCGACGTCCGGCGATCTCGTGCGTGGCGAATGAGGCGCTCTGTCCAGCGCACGGGCCGTCGGTACATGACACGGTTAGCGAATGGCGAAATCCTGCGGTGAGGGTCGAAAGCCGCGCCGACTGGTGGGCGATGGTCTCCGCGAACGGGAGCGAGGTCGAGTACCCACCGGTTTCGCTCCAGACGATCCGACGGCCTCCCGTCACCTCATCGAAACTGCTGTTAGGCAAGCTGGTGCGGATCGTGTTCACCAGATTCGTGCTGTACATTTCCAGATCGGCACGGATATTGGCCTCGTTCAGGTCTCGTGCGGAATCGGCGTCCACCGTCGCCCCTTGCCGTGCACGTCCCAGAAATGCAGCCCGGTTGTATCCCAGCACAGCGTCCAGATTACCCAGCCCGACCGTCTCCGTGTACTCCTTCATTGCCGGGTCGAACGTGTACCACGTTCCGCCAATCCTGGCCTGCGCCCAGACGCGGAATACCTGCCATCCTCCGACCGTGCCAGTGATCGGCACACCACCGTTCAGCAACACATTGTGCGCCTGGCTCGCATCGGCGCCGACCCAGTTGCCGATCCGTTCTGGCGAATAGGTCACATCTCCAGTGACGTATCGGGCGTCGTAGCCTGCGACCCGCATCAGTGCGATGAACAACGACGTCTGATCACAGTCGTTGCCGCGACCGGCGTAGAGCGTGGCTGTTGCGCCGTTGACCGATCCGAACGTTGGCACATAGTCAATCATATTGTGGACATAGTCGAAAATGAGGCGAGGATCATGCTGTAGGCCGCGAGCGAGCGCCTCGATCTCGCCGGTCGCATCGGTCTCAAGAGCAGCCGTGTCCAGTGCCGTCAGTGCTGTGGCCTGCTCTAGGAGTGTGCGTGCTTGGTCCGGGCTGATAGCAGCGGGTGAATCGTCGATCCATCCTGGCTCCAGCGTCGTTGGTGGGGCCTGGGCCGCTGCCCCCCACCGATGGATATCGTCGTCAACGGCAACCGACAGCGGCTGGACGAGAGAGAGCAGCACCGCGCACAGAAACATCAACCCTCCCCGCCCTGCCCAGGTGGCCCGACGTCCAGAACGCCGATCATTCGGGAATCTGCGTGGCAATCGCATCTCTGCCTCCCTATCGGTATGCTCTCAGGACGAGCGGCACATACACGGTCAGGCGATTTGACACGCTCAGAAGATTCCCTGACTCATCGTACGAGTAGATAAGTAGCGTGCCATAGTCGGCGATCACCAGGCGGCCAGCCGCATCATACGAGTAGCTGATCGTACGACTGACCACCCCGGTTGAGGACAAGTTGGCATGGTCGTACGGAAGTGGGGTATACTGCGGTGACGAACGCGCGGCGACAGACCCAATCGGCCCAACAATGGCCAGAAGTACGAGCGTACAGAGAACGACGGCGGACAGTCGACGGGACATACGAACCTCCCTCCTGCTATGCCGGTCTGGCGACCGGGATCACATCCCAACCATCTTGGGCAGGGGCGCGGGTACCAGACGCCAATCCACCACGCGAACAGCCCATAAGGGCCATTGCCAATCAGCCCTGGGCGCCTGTGGCGGAACTCAAGACGTCCGCTCGCTGATTCGCCCCCTCACTGGTCGGCGACACCTGAGAATCCAGCCCTATCCCGCGGTGTTCCGCATCGCCACCGGTAGGTGGAGCGACGGACGCGCCTCGAACGCACCGATGTCACAGCGCACTGTTCCATTACGGTCGCCATCTACAGGCCGCGTGTAGCCGATTCCCCGTTGATCCGTCGTGAGCAGTCCGCCTGACGCATCGTAACATGCGTTCGCACCCGCATCGATCGCCGGACTCCCAACGTGCAAGGCCTGTGTCAGCGTTCGAGCCCCATTGGCCCGCAACACGTCCAGCATCGGATCCTGACCAACGATGTTGTTCGTCTGCGCGCCCCCCACAACACAGTCGCTTGTTTTCTCAATCAAGTTGTAGTCTTGCGACGAGATGCTGCCCATACAGTCGGGGCCGAACTGTGCCGAGGCATTGTCGCCGATCAGCGTGTGGCCAAGGGCCAGGGTACCTCCCGACACATACAGCCCTCCGCCACGCCCATCCGCCCCCGTCGGAGTACCGCTACCGCCCACCCCGCTAGCCGAATTATTGCTCAGCGTCACACCCGCCAGTTCCACGGTCGACCCACTGTAGATCCCCCCGCCGCAGCCTGCGCTCCCACCAGCGCCCTGAACACCGCCTCCACCACCCGCCGCGCCGCCATCGCGCCCTGGTGTGTCGGCGTGATTCGAGCTGATGGTGCTGTTGCTGGCGTGCAGCGTGTTCGCCACAGCGTAGATGCCCCCGCCACTTCCACCATCGCCGCCTTCGCCACCCACACCTCCGGCGCCCCCTGTACCACCTGTACCGACGCTCCCACCGGTCCCACCGATGCTCCCGATGCTTGTCGCGTTGGAGTAGATGGCGCTCGACATAACCGAGAGCTGGACGGCGGCGTATTCAGTCTCCGACACCTGTGGGTCAGACTGCGCGATGGCGACACCGGTCAAATGGATGCCACCGCCAGATCCACCCGACCCGCCCGTTCCGCCATCGCCCCCATTGCCATTGGCCCCGAGCGCGCCGTTTGTGCACGGGGGCTCATATCCAGTTCCCGGCGTACCGGCATTTCCACCTCTGCCCCCATTGCCCCCTGTAAAGCCGTATCCGGCGCTATTCCGCTGAATTGAAGTGGAGCTAATCTGCACTACTCCCGAGAGCACGTAGATGCCGCCGCCTCCCCCACCGCCGCCGCCGTTCCGCCCGCTGCCCCCTGCGCCCCCACTCCCAGCTCGCTTGCCATCGCACGCTGGGGTGAACGCGGTACCATCACCGCCGTTGCCGCCGCGGCCGCCAGCGCCGCCGTTTCCACCCAACCCGCCGAGAACACCCGCGCTGTTCCGCTCGACGCGGCTGCCCACGATCGTAAGCGTACCGTAGTTGGTAATCCCACCACCGCCGCCTGCCCAGCCGCCGAAGCCACCGTTCCCGCCAGCGCCACCATCCCCGCCCCAGCCTGCTTCCTGAAGCCCTGACTGGAACTGGTCGTGACCGTCGCCTCCAGCACCGCCCGTGCCACCGCTGCCCGCCCAACCTCCGACGCCGGCGTCGTTGTCGCTGATCGTACTTTCGTTCACGGTCAGCGTGCCGAAGTTACAGATGCCTCCCCCGCTGCCGCCCCCGCCACCAGTCCCGCCGGCGCCGCCGGCACCACCGTCGCCACCCATCTCGCTTCCGAAGACCGCGATGCCACCACCCCCATCGCCGCCTGACCGACCGCTGCCGCCGACACCACCGTCGCCCGCTGAGTTTCGGGTGACCGTGCTTCCATTGAGCGTCAAGGTTCCGGCATTGTAGATCCCTCCGCCGCGACCACCCCGCCCCCCTGCGCTCCCCGCACCACCAGTGCCGCCCGCGCCGCCACTGATTCCGGAAGCGCCTGCCGCTCCGCTACCTCCGTTGCCGCCGCGGCCCGCACCGTTGTTGCGGACCGTGCAGGAGTTCAGCGTCAACGTGCCCGCGTTGTAGATGCCCCCGCCATCGCTTCCCGCACCTCCTGGCGTGCCGTTGGCGCCTGGAGTGGCGCCCATCGCCCCCGCAGCGCCGTTGGGGGGATCTCCGTGTGCGATGGTCAGATGATTCACGACAACATCGCCGCTCAGAACGTGCAGCACGCGGTCCAACATGCCCGCGATGATCGTCTGCTCGGCCCCCGCTCCGGTAACTGTGATGTCGCTTGAGATATCCAGGTCTCCCGTCGCGTTCGCGTCCTCACCCGCGCCGGTGAGCGTCAGCGTGTACACACCGCTGGCCACGATGATTATGTCGCGCGCGCCGGAGTTCCCTGCCGGACAACCGCCAAACGGGGCATTGGTGTTCGCTGCGCGGACTGCCTCGCGCAATGAACACGCGGCTCCGCCTCCATACTCATCCGCCACAGTCGTCACGTGGATGGAAGCGACAGAGCTGCTGAGGGTAGGGATGGGTGCAAGCGCCACGATGAGAGAGGCTATCGCGAGGGCCGCGCCTGCCCGTACAAGGTACTGCTGACGACCGTGCATCAGGTGAGCCATGTCTTGCCTCCTGGCCGAGCAGTGTATCAACGACACTGAGTGGAACGTGACGTCCATCACGCAGCTCACGCGCGCGTCCGACTCAGTGCATATCAGTATATGTCGCGGCGCCGAAGTGTCAAGACTCTGTCATGAAATCGTGCATGCCAGCTCACTGAGCCTGTCCACCACGCGAGATATCTGTTCTTCGCGGCGCTTCTTCATCCAGTTCACAATTCCCGAACCGCAAACGGCAGCCCCCTTCTCTTCACACATCCGGGTCATCTGTCGCACCGCCCGGTTTCCGCCCAACCAGGGGTACGGGAATGCCTCAGTAACCAGGAGCGCTACGCGCTTTCCAGCGATCGGCGCCATCTGATCGAGATAGCGGACCATCACCGGACACAGTGAGAAGCCCTGGACTGGGGAGCCGAACACGATCATGTCATATGGACTGGGGTCGGGTAGAGCGCTGAACTCGACCTCGCCCGGTGTCTGGGTGGGATCGCCCATCACCTCGATCCGCTCGATCTCTGCCACTCTCCCCGCTTCCCGCAGTACATCACGAAGCCTGGTCGCGACGGAGAGTGTATTTCCGGTTCGGGAGTAGACAATCAGACCGATCTTCATCTCGTGCCTCCTGGTTGTGTGCCGGGGTTGCTCAGACGATCCCTCGGGCATTATACTACAGAGCGTGCGCCAGGCGAGTCACAAATGCGCTCAGTCGCAATGACGCGCGCGTGTGGATTGCGCCAGTCACGAAGGCTTGCGGATCAACCTCGTCGTGATATGATGGGGCCATACCCACTGTCACACCAGTCATCACACATATACGATCATCTTTCGAGACCAGTGTGGACGTACAGGAATGGATAGCTTCGAGAGCTTCGTCGAGGAGCTGAAGGATGCCCTCGCCAACATGCACGATCCAGACTACGAGTTGTCCAACGCGTTCGCGACTGTACTACGGGCGGCGCGAGGACAGAGCCAGGGACAGGCGCGAGCCCGACTGCTGCAGGCCATTGAAGACCTGAGAAGCGGCGGGAGCGCGCCGACTAGCCTCAATACCCGCCGCGAGATTGACGTTCTGTACCACCGCTTCTCGCTAGGACTGACTCAAGTGGCCACCGCGCATCGTCTTCATATGAGTCTGAGGACAGTCCAGCGAACTCAGCATCGAGCCATCCGACTGCTGGCACGGTCAATCTGGGAAACCCGTCAGGCACGACTCGGTTCTGATATCAGTGAGACCACAACAGAACCCACCACGCCACTCGCCGATGAATCGCCGGAGTGGCTGACGCAGACCAGCGCGGAGCTCGCCTCCCTGCATCGTGTCGCACCGGGCGTCCAGGCGGATATCTGCAGTGCCATCGAAGGCGCCGCCCGAATCGCGCGGGTTGCGCTCTCAGCAAGGCAAGTATCGGTGGCAGCGATCGAAAGCCCGGAGGACCTCAGCGTCACATTGCACCCCACTGTGCTGCGTCAGATTCTTCTGACAGCGATTCTGGGGCTCGGTCAGATCGCGGCGCCCGGCGAAGACGTTTCAATCAGCGCCAAACGGCTGCAGAATACCGTGCAGGTGATAATCCAAGGTCGATCAGCACCCTTGCCCACAGCGCTGGATCTAGTCCTCGCGGAGGAGCTCCTGTCAGGCCAAGGCGGCCGATTGTCGCTGCGTCAGGAGAACGATCTGGTCACCGTGCTCATTGACGTACCCTCCGCTTCCTCCCCGCCGGTCAGTGCTCACGTGCTCGTCATCGATGACAACCAGGACTGGATCTCGCTGTATGAATCTTACCTTGCCGGCACACCCTACAGGATGTCCCACGTGACCAGTGGGCAACAGGCGTCCAAAGCCATCGAAGCACTCCGGCCGGACGTGATCCTGCTCGACGTGATGTTGCCGGACGCCGACGGCTGGGATCTTCTACTCGACCTGCACAACGACCCCGACACGCGATCAATTCCGGTGATTATCAGCTCGGTCGTCTGGGAGGAAGGGCTGGCGACATCTCTCGGAGCACGACTGCATCTCCGCAAGCCGGTGTACCGTCATGATCTACTCGAAGCGTTCGAGAGGGTGCTCAGTCCGGCTGCATCAGAACCTTCGGAAGCTGACGCAGACACGCCATAAGCTTGCTTCCGGATAGGCCGGTTCCCGCGGCTACGAGGATTAGCGGGGTCGCCGCTGCCCCCCGCGGGTCCTGACCGGAGATGACGATCACCGGAATCTCGCACAGCGTTTCGTGTGCCCGCATCGCCGCGAGAACCTGCCAGCCATCGACCGGTGCCATCACGATATCCAGCAGCACCAGATCGGGTACATGACTGGCAATCAGGTTGAGGGCTTCGTCGCCGCTCCCCGCTACCTCTACTTCGATGCACGCGTCGTAGGCTCGCGTGTACATCCTCATTAGCTCCTGGGTGTCCTCATCATCGTCCACGATGAGGACCCGTTCCAGGGAATCGTCCAGCATCTCGAAGACTCTTCGCAGATCATCTGGCGCCACCGGCTTGACCAGATAGTCTAGGGCGCCGGCCTCAATGGCCTGCTGCATCTCCTGAGGCACGCAGCATCCAATCACCGGAGTATCCGGGGCAATCCGGGTGAGTCGATCGACGAGAGGGCGAAGCTCCGCGTACTCCATCGTGTTGACGACCACGGCGTGCGCCGGGCAGTGGTTCAGTTCGTCCATCAGGCCGTCCAGTCCGTCCAGGTCGATGAGCTCGATCTCGTCGGAGAAACGCTTGAGTTGAGCGTGCACTCCGCCGGTCTCATCGTATACGAGCACGCGTGCTCGCATCAGCCGTTCCGACGAGACCGCCCGGTCCGTCCGGAAACCATCTTCGCGCCATATCCAGTCCTCCCGAATCTGATGACCTGGCTGGACTACGTGGTCTGCCAACGGATTCAGGGGGAGCGTGAAGAAGACGGTTGTTCCCGTCCCCAGTTCACTCTCAAGCCACATACGCCCTCCGTGAAGCTCGATAAACTCCCGGCTGATACTCAGACCCAGCCCGCTTCCACGGGCGCCCCGCATCGATCTATCCATTGCCTGCGTGAACGGCTCGAAGATGTGTTCTGCATCTTCCTTAGCGATACCCGATCCTGTGTCGCTCACGCTGACAATCACTCGCTGGCTATCGTGCTGCGCCCGGATGGTAACCCCACCCTTTTCCGTGAACCGCGCTGCGTTGCCCAAGAGGTTGAGTATCACCTGACGGACCCGCGTTTCATCGCAGAAGACGGGGGGAAGATCACTGGGTACCATGACATCGAGGTTGAGTCGTTTCTCGTCGAGCAGTGGCCTAACCACCTCAGTTGCTCCAATGACGATGCGTTCCAGCTGAACGAGCGACCGGTAGAACCGCATCTTGCCCCCCTCCGCCTGAGTCAGATCCAACACGTCGTCAACCATATCGGATAGGTGTTGGCAATTGCGGTGTATGATCTGCAGATGATGCAGCGCCTGGGGGGGGAATGCCCCATCGTACACTTCGGGGTTCCTCAACATGAGGTCCGCGATCCCCATAATGATGTTCACCGGGGAGCGGAACTCGTGACTCACGCGGATGACGAAAGCCGTCTTGTTCTTACGCGCTTCCTCGGCCGCCGTACGAAGGATGGCCATCCGCTCGCCAGCAAGGGCAAGTTGCCGGTTGGCGTGTTCGAGGTCATCCAGTGCCTGCTCCAAGTCCGCCTTCTGCGTCCTGGCATCGTCCAGCAGGATTTGGGCGCGTTCGAAGTGTTGCCACGACCATCGCGTGAGACTGACCGCTCGCGAGCGGATCGCGATAGCCGTGCCAGCCACCGTCCAGTTCGCGACAAGCGATAGGACGGCCGTGAGCAGCGGCAGGTTCGGGGAGATGAGCCACATCTGTGCAGCGAGGGTCACCGTCTGACCCAGCGCGGTAGCCATGCTGGCGCCAGCGCCGAGTAGAAGCGCAGCAACCCCTGTCGGGATCGCCATCAGGACCAGATACTGCGGCTGCTGGAACAGCGCGGCGGCCCACTGGACAGCCAGTGCAGCAGTCACTACAATCAACCATCGCGCGACGCGCTCTTGCCACTCGCTCAGCCACCAACCAGCCGCCGAGAGCACGTACACGGCCAGCCCCAGTCCCTGCGCCTGGGCCCGCGCTGTAACGTCCGCGAGGCCGTCGCTCAGGATCAGGATCAGATGTGCCAGCACGAACGGCACGAGGATGACAGTCCTCGGCAGTACGCGAAGCTCCGGCTCTACATCGGACACCGTCTCAGTCACCGGCAGGTTCCCTACAGCACTCGCTCCTCGAGTTCTACTCCTCGCACGCCCGCATCGAACGACCGCGGGGATCTGTGGCTTCAATCCTACCGCAGTCGCTCCGCTCGACAAGTTCAATGCGATGGTGAGCCGTACCCTGAGTCACCAACGAGTGGTGGCGTATCTGCGGACCGGTCCCATTTCGCTGATCCGATGCAGCGTCACGGTCCAACAAGTAGGCAGAGGCCTCACTTCGCCCAGGGAAGCCAGCACTGGTTCGCGGCCAATAGGTCGTCAAACAGCGGCCGGGCGACTTCCCAAGACGGCACGAGGGGATGCGCCATCAACGCCTGCATCGCGAGCTCGCGGCTACCCTCGACCGCTGCCTGCACCGTCAGGCTCTCGTACGACTTCACCGCCTGGATCAGGCCGCGGATCGGCAGCGGGAGCGGGCCGAACCGAATCGGATGAGGGCCGATCCGGTCGAGAAGGCACGCGATCTCGACTGATGCATCATCCGGCACGCCATCGATGGCGCCGCCATTGAGCACCTGTAGGATTTGGCGATCGCCAATGTTGTGGTGTATGGCCCGCATGGCGGCGATCGCCGCGTCCGAGTAGCCGCGTCCGCCGCGCCGGCTCAGCAGGTCAGGCCTTGTCGCAACATCTGGGTCGCTGTAGACATCAAGCAACTCCCGCTCAATCTGCTTGACCTCCTCGCCACGCGTCAGCCTTCCCGGTTGTCTGGCCATCTCCACGGCGGATGTGCGATGGTAGTAATGGCGGAGGTAGGTCGCGGGGATCACGCCCAGAACGCGCAGCCATTCTCCGTCGACCTTCCAATGGTCGGCGACCGCCTCAATGGCCTCTTCGGTCACGTCCACACCATCAACCCACACGCGTGTCGCAAATCCCAGGTGGTTCAGCCCGACCCACTCTACGTTGGCCCGTGCTGGGTCCACGCCCATGGCCTCCAGAATCTGCGCCGACCAGCCGTTGGGGCCGCTGCAGAGACCCACGAACTGCACCGTGCTGAACCGTCCCAACGCCTCAGCGATGATGCCACTGGGGTTCGTGTAGTTGACAAGCCAGGCATTCGGACAGACATCCATCATGTCCCGCGCGAGCTCAAGCATCACCGGAATTGTCCGCAGCGCCTTCATCATCCCACCCGGACCGGTCGTCTCTTGCCCGATTACGCCGTACTTGAGCGGAATTCTTTCATCGTTGATGCGCGCATCCATTCCACCCACGCGGATGATTGCGTTGACGAAATCCGCGCCCTCCAGTGCCCGCCGGCGGTCGGTCGTGCCGATGACGCGGACGTCCAACCGGGCGTGATCGAACATGCGACGTGCCAGCCCGGCCAGGATGTCAAGCCGCCGTTCGTCAATGTCATTCAGGCAGACTTCGTCAAACGGTAGCACCTCGATATGATCAATAACCCCCGAGATCAGCTCAGGGGTGTACGAACTCCCGCCTCCGAATATCACCAGCTTCATCTAGAGATCTCCCTTCTGCGATAGTGGCGTGTCCTTCTCAACGCCGCCCGTCGTGTCGAAGAACCGTGGCGGCGGAACGGTCTGTGCCAACGTTGCCATCATCTCGGCAGTCACCGCGGTGTTGAGCGCATCGTAAGCCAACAACACTCCGCCGATGGCAGGTTCAAACCGCTGTCGCCTCAAGCGTGCACTTGGGGCAACCCGATGGATGGCCTGTGTGATCGTGTCAATCAGCAGCGGTCCTCTCCCCTTGAACACACTTCCCGCAAGCACCACGTCGAATGCCAGACGTTGCATCTCGAACCGACGAATCAATGCGGTAGCATACTCCGCGAGGCCGATGCCCTGGCGGACGACGATCTCAGTGGCCGCCTCATCGCCCTCAAACGCCGCCTCAAACACAATTGGACACAGCTCAGCAATCCTCGATCGAGGTACCTGCTCTGCAACGAGCGCGCGCAGCAGCAGTTCAGGGCTGGCGAAACCCAACCGATGCAGCACAACGTCCGTCAGGCGCGTGCGGCGTCCGCGCCCATCCTCAGCGTGGAGCACCGCACGGACCGCTTCGCGCCCCACCGTCGAAGCGCCACCGTAATCCTGATAGTAGCCAAAGTGCCATTCCCGTCCGTCCGGCGCCACAGCGGCGACGTTGCACGAGGTCCCTGCCGCGATCACAACGCCGAAGCGCGCATTCGTGCCCGCCCGCAACCCCACGAAAGCATCGTTCTTCACGATGACCCGCCGGGCGACCCCGGCACGCGCCAGGTATGCCTCGCGCCGCTCGTGGTCTTCGGGCCAGTCTGCGCCGGAGAGACCGAACACCCCAGCGGATATCTCCGCCGTGTCGATCCTAGCCTGTTCGCAGGCCTCCCGTACGATCTGCATCACAATCGCCATCGGGCCAGCGATGTTCACCGTCGTGCAACTACTGCTCGGTCCACGGGCAGCACCCACAATCCGACCGCTCTGGTCAGCCACCAGCGCGATCGTCTTGGTCGAACCACCGTCAACGCCCAGGACGTAACGCGCCCCACCTTCACTCATTCGCTGACCGCCCTTCGGGCGTCAGATGTGATGCGCTCAATCTTCCGTCGCCGGGCTGCATCCAGCTCGAAGTTATACGCAGCGATCCGCCTGCGCACCTCGTCACGGAGACGGTCCGGCAGTCTCGAGTAGCCCTTGGACCTCCACAGACCAACGCCGTCATGATTGAACCGCCGCGTATACCAGAAGTCACGCCGGTAGTGATCCAGTGTGCTGTCAAGCGCGGTGAAGCCCTGCCGTAACCCATGCGCGATCTCTTCCACCCAGTCATCCACCACCTCCTCGCCCATCCAGACCCCGCGGATCGAGCGTTGTACCCAGTCCCGGATCTCGCAGTCAACGAGCAATTGCTCTGGACTGAATATCTCGTCCAGGCCGAGTGTCCCCGCGCAACCGAAGCGACGCGCGCCCAAGAACGCCCCAGTTACCATGATCGCGGCCCTTTCCGCAGCCGCCTGCGCATCCGGCTGCTTCGCCATGACGTGGATGTTGCTCACAGCTGGGTCCCACGGATGCCCATAGAATGTATTGAAGTCCGAACGCAACATCTGGAACAGCATATGCTCTGGACTCCCCAGAACCATCGCGCCCGTCCGCAGATCGAATGGCCAGACCGCAGCACGGAAGAACACGGGCTTCTGTGTGACGATGCGCATCACAACCATCGCACCCATCAACTCAGCGACAGCCAGTACAAGCGCTCCAAACGGCTCCTGAGGCGCTGAAGCGCCGACCGACGGCATACTGCTCACCCGAACTGACTTGATCCGGTTGAGGCACGACAGTACGACATCAAGCGAGTCACCCCCAAGCCTCAAGGGCGTTGGAATGTACACCGGCAGTGTGTCGAAGCGACGCCCCATTATCTCGGCCATGTCCAGGAAGTGATGAACCGTCTTCGCCGACGTGGGCTCTACAGCGATCATTTCTTCTGGAGCATACAGTGCCGCGATGCGAAGTTGAGCAATCTGCTGCAGGTCGGGGTGCTCATCGCAGGGAATCCCCGGTGGGGTGCCGCGCACGCCCTCACTCGCCAGCGTACTCATCAACTTGCACATCTGAACCAGCCGCTCGGTGGTGTACGATACCACCTCGTCTGTGTCGATATCGTGGACATAGAGCGGGTAGATGCTGGTCGACAGGGTTAGTCGCCCTGAGTCCTCCTGCGCAGGCTCGGGTACTACCGCTGAATGTAGATACCGCCGCATCTCAACCACATACTCCTCAACCACCTTCGACTCGAGGAACACTCGATCGCCCGACACCTTCAGGCCATCGCGCTGGAGGCGCTCCAGCACATCGGGACGCATGATCTGAATACCGACATCCTGAAGCACCCGTTTCCCCGTCTCATGTACGCGGTCAGCCACTCCCTCCGGTATTATGCGCTGACGCTCGAATCGAAGCAAGTTGGCAGGATGGTTCATATGCAAGGTAATTGACCTCCTTGTCATGCGACCGAAGGCTAGATCCCGAGCTCGCGATGGAACCTGCGGTGGTTCTAGGCCTTCAGGCCAGTCAATGCAATGCCCTGGATGAACGTCCGCTGGGTGAAGAAGAACAGGACGATGGCGGGCAGACTGACCAACGTGGTTGCCGCCATGAGCGCCGTCATATCTCGGCTCGATCGCCCGCTGAACACCTGCAGTCCGAGCGACAGCGTATAGCGATCCGCGCTCTGCAGGTAGATAAGTGGCCCCTGGAAGTCATTCCAGTGCGACAGAAACGTGAATAAGGCCACTGTGGCGATCACCGGCTTCGACAAAGGGAGGATAATACGCCAGTAGATGCCCAATTCGCTGCACCCATCGATTCGCGCGGCATCGTTCAACTCGGAGGGGAGCGCTAGGAAGAACTGCCGGAACAGGAATATGTAGAACGCTGAGCCCAGCATGCTGGGCACAAACAAAGGCTTGAGTGTATTGATCCAGCGCAGGTTGCGGAAGATGATGAAGAGCGGGATCATCGTCACCTGACCCGGCAGCATCATTGTCGTCAGCACCAGGACAAACACCACCTCGCGACCAGGCCACTGCAGACGGCTGAATCCATAGCCCGCGAGAGATGAGGAGATGACCTGGCCGGTCAGCGCAAGGAAACACACGGTCAGTGTGTTGCGCGTCTGCTGGAGGAAGTTCATGCTGTCGATCGCGCGTACATAATTGACCCAGTTGAGCGGATTTGGAATCCACACCGGTTGAAGCGACACGAGTTGCTCATTGGTCTTGAGCGACGTAGACGCCATCCAGAATAGCGGCAGGGTGAAGCTCAGCCCGAAGAGCAACAGGAGCACTAGGACGGCGCCCGCCGAGAGGGTTTCGCGCATCTGACGCTGGCGGCGCGAGCGAGCGCGGGCCTGCACCGAGGCAGCGCTGAGTGTCGCGCTGACGTTTGCTGATTCGCTCATCACTTGCCCCCGTAGTACACGAGCTTGCCCGACGCCCGCATGATCAGCAGAGTGATGCCCAGTGTAATCACGAGCAGAATCCATGCCATTGCCGAGGCATATCCCATCTTCAAGTACTTGAACGCATTGCGGTACAGCAGCAGTGAGTACATCATCGTCGAGTTGACGGGTCCTCCGTCTCCATTGGTCAGCACATAGACGGTCGTGAAGTACTGCAAAGTCCCCACCATCCCTGTGATGACGTTGAACAGGATCGCGGGACTGATGAGCGGCAGCGTCACGTTCGTCAGCCGCTTCCAGGCATTCGCCCCATCGAGGATCGCCGCTTCTGTCAATTGGACTGGCACATCCTGAAGCGCGGCCAGGTAGATGATCATCGTGTCGCCGATCTTCCAGACGCTGATGAGAACCAGGCCAGCTTTCGCCCAGTTGGGATCGGCGAACCATCCCGGCGCTTTCAGTCCCACACTGCGGATCATTACGTTGACGAGTCCGGTCTGCGGGATCAGCAGCAACTGCCACACGATAGACACTGCCACAAGCGGTAGGATGCTCGGGAGGAAGTAGATGGTCCGAAAGATTGTCACACCCGGCAGCTTACGATTGAGAAGGATCGCCAACGAGAGACTGACAATGGCGCCCAGCGGCAGGGCAAATGCGGCATAGTAGAACGTGTTGTACAGAGCTTTCCAGAACAGTGCGTCTTCGACAAACAGATCGACGTAGTTCCTTAACCCCACAAAGTTCGGCGCACGCATGGTTCCGAAATCGGTCAACGAGTACCAGAAGGAGGACACCAGTGGATATGCCGTGAACACCAGGAACCCAATGGCCCACGGTGTGATGAACAGCAGACCATTGCGAAGGTCGCGTCGTGATGAACGATGAGCTCTAATCATGAAGTCGATCTCCTACGGAGCGGACACCACACCTCCGCTTTGGACGAGCGCTACCAGGCCCCTCTGGCGCGACGTTCTGGCCAGCGACTCGCGTATCCCACAGACCACGCAACCATACCGCCGTCGCGAGTATGCCACATTCCGGCTCCGGGGCCAGTCCAGGACTGGTGTCCCAGCACGAGGGCCTCCAGCAGGCTTTGGACAAGGCGATCTGGACGACTCTAGCACCGATGCGCCTCGCTCACGGGCATACACTCGACCTGAATTGCGCGCGTCGACGGGATACGAACCCGTCGACGCCGCAACCAATTCCCGATATCAGGCCTGAACCTTCTCGAGTTCGCTCGTTACCGTGGCCTGGAGTCCATTCAGCGCTTCTTCAGCCGTCTGCTCGCCGAAGATAACCCGCTCAACAGCGGCCTTGTACTCATCCCAGTAGAACGCGCTCACCGCGATGGGCGGCCAGATACTCATCCGCTCGTACGACATGATCTCGATGTATCTCTGATAGAGCGGGGCCGGCAGGCATTCGGCCGAGTTGGCGAGCGTCTTGAATGGCGACGCATTCGCCCACGCCACCTGCAGACTGCACGACCCTTCCTCACTGTTCCCCATCCACCAGACGAAGTTGAAGGATGCCTCAACGTCCTTCACCCCAGTCGGAACCGCGTAGACCGCGCCATCGACCTTCGACGTGCCCTCAACGCCATTGACGCCGCCCGGAGGATACGGGAAGACATCGTAGTCTAGATCCGGTGCGTAGTCGCGTGCGAACATTACGTACCAGTCCCCCTGATGCTTCATGGCGGTGGCGCCGCCCAAGAAGGCGTTATCGATCGGCCATCCCATAGCCTGCTGCTCGAAGGCCTGCGCTGCCGTCGGATCGATCGACTCGTACAGCGCCGACAGGTCGTTCCATGCAGCGATGTTCGCCGCGTCATTCGCCGTGGGCAGCCCTGTCTCCTTGTCCCACCAGTGTCCACCGTAGGCAAGCGCGGCGTTCTCGAACGCATGGCGATCCGGAGCCATGCCCAGGCGGATCACATTGCCCGCGGCATCGACCTCCGTGATATCGATAGCGAGCTGGTACATCTCCTCGGCCGTTGTTGGTGGTTCCACGCCGGCCTCCTCGAAGATCGCCTTGTTGTAAAGGACACCGTATGCGTCGATCTCGACGGTCATCGAGTACCAGCGCCCGTTGTGACGGCTGACGTCAATCGCGGCCTGGTAGAACTTGCTCTCATCGATCCCACCGGCCGCCTCGACCATGTCGGTCAGGTCAACGACCATGCCGGACTGCCCCCACTGTGCAATCGTCGTCGTGCCCCAGGTGGTGGCCGCATCGGGCGGCGCGCCGCCTGAGATGGCTGTGATGATGGCGTCGTCGAACTTACCCTGGATCGGAGTCACCTCATATCCCGGGTTGGCATCCATGAACATCTGGACGACCGCATCCATTGCATCGCCATCCTTGCCTTCCCAACCGTGCCAGAACTCAAGCTTGACCCGCTCGGCTGGCGGCGCCTCAGTCGGAGACTCGGGCGCCTCGGTAGGTGTCTCCGGCGCCTCAGCGGGCACGGTGGTTGCCTCAGCGGGCGGCTGCTCAATAGTCGGGGCAGGTGTCGGCTGTGCACACGACGCCAGAATCAGCGACCCAGCGCTGACCATACCCACGCGCAAGAACTGCCTTCTGCTAATCGAACTCCTTCCCTCAAGCATTCGGATCCCTCCTGTACACACACACCTAGCTGATACGTCAACTGCTGCCCAGAGGGCGCTGGGCGCGCTCAGTCTCGGACCGAATCCACCTCCTTCGTATACACAGTTGCCGGTCTCATCATGCTACCCCCTAGCGGGAGGGTTCTACGGCCGCCTGCCCCGACCCGTATGCCAATAGGTCCGGTACTCCTCCATCGCCAGTGCCATCGCCTCGATGTTCGCCAGAGGTACATCCGGCGTCGGATACCCGGCGAATATGAGCCCGCCGGTCGGTGATCCGAGCCGCTTGACCACATCCCCGATGTGTTCCTTGACTTCAGAGGGCTGCCAGAGTGGCATCTTCTGGGCATCAGGATAGAACATCACGCAGATCTTGCCCCCGTAAGCCTCAGCGATCTCATCCAGCGTGTGAGACGCCATCTCAACGTCATGAATGGATACCCCGCACTCCACCAGATCAGCCACGATATCGATCAGTCGGCCCTCCGACGAGAAGTAGACGTGAGTGCCCGCCTCGCGACAGCGCGTGAACAGCGTCTTGAACATCGGCTTGATGTACCTGCGGAACTGAGCCGGTCGAATCATCAGGCTGTGCTGAAAGCCAATATCCGCGTGGAAGTAGATCGCGTCGACGCCAGTCTCCAGAAGCTTGTCCACGACGACAAGCCGATGCTCTGTCACCATATCAATGAGTCTCGGGAGTTGTGGCGCCTCTGTCGCGAAATCCATCATCAGGTTCTCGAAGCCCCTCAGGTGATAGAAGAGATCGAACACCGAGCCAACCTGCCCCCAGGCCACCTTTCCCAAATGATGTAGCCGCTCGACCTCATCCCGCAGGCGATCCCAGTCACGTGCACGACGGTCCTCAAGCTCTAGCGGATCGGGCGGCACATACGCCGACAGTGCACTCCAGTCGGACAGTGGGTGCTCAACGACCTGGCCCATCATGCCACCGCCTTCCGGCACAACGTACCAGACGCATCCCCAGTTATCCGTGAAGTACTCGCCCTCACGCGAACCGGGCGACGACGCGGTGAAATCCACACTCCCAGGCACGTGATCGGGATAGATGAGCGGATGACGCAACACCAGATCTTCCAATGCCCGGCCGTACTTGCGCCACGTGGCGTGATAGAAGCTCATGTACGCCGTGGGGGTCCACTCAGGATTCGCGAATGTTACCGCTCGAATGAAGTTTTCCCGCTCGGAAAGCGGCATCTGAGTCCAGTCCTATTTGCACTCACCAAACCACTCAAGATCCAGACAGCCAACGCCCGTCACACCCAACGAGTGGAACGAGTTGACATCAATATACCACCGTGGGGCGTGTGCGACATGCCAATATGCCGCCACAATACCGCCACATGGGCCATTCCGACGGGCGTGTCTCAGGGGGCCTTGCAGAGCAGTGGCAGGAAGGGCAGTGACACGGGCAACTTCGTGGGTTGGCCTAATCCGCCCTTCCAGACGGAACCCATATGTGACAGGAATAGCGCAGGGCCGCCGACCCGCGCGCTGCAGGACATGCAGCAGCGAAGGTATCAACGGCCCTGTTCGAATCTGATAGCTACCTACGGCGATCGCGCCACAAACCTACACAGTCGCCGCCCACTCGATATCCAGTTCCTGCAGCTTCGCCAGCGTGGGCGCACCCGTCTGCGGATCCCAGCCCATCATTGCGTAGAAGGTGGTCAGATTCTCATCCAGAACCTCGGGATCGATCGGCTTCTCGTTGAGCGTTCCACTCCTATGCGGTAAGCGCATGCGAGGCGGCAGCACATCGTCCTTGCGCCCCAGGCCCTCGCGCATATTGAACACGCGCGCCAGCGTCACACCCCGCTCCGCCACCTTGAGCAGTTCCCACACCGTCGTCTCCCATCCCGTGATCGCTCGAACGAGTGACACGGTCTGATCGCGTGTCCACGGAATGAAGAAGCAGCAACCCAGGTGGTTCACCACCCAGGCCCAGTTCGTGCTGTACATATATGCCCGCACCTTGGCTGCGTTGAGCTCCGTCTGCGACACCGGCTCATAGATACCCAGGCCCTGCAACGTCTCATCTGGCGGGTCCTTGGCCAATCCACCGTCCCAGAAGTTGTGCACATGGTCGGCTCCGGTCGGAGACACTGCATATCCCAGAGCCTGTCCGTGACGCGTCCGACACTCGTGCATCGGGAAGGGTTGGTTCTTGACCGTGATCGAAAAGGCGGCGGCCTTTGGTCCGATGTAGGCTACCGCAGCGGCCGGTCCTTGAGCCAGCACCTCGCCCAGCCCTTCGCGCTCACAGATCATACGCGTCAGCTCAACCATTACACGTGCGTTACCGAAGCGAAGGTCTAACCCGCCTGTGTCGGCCTCACTCAGTAGCCCGGCCTCCGCACACTCCATCGCGAATGACACCGCCATACCCGTACCGATGGTGTCCATACCGTACGCGTTGCACAGCTCGTTCGCCTTCGCGATGGCCCGCAGATCGTCTACACCGCAGTTCGACCCGAAGGCAGCCATCGTCTCATACTCAGGACCTCCGTACTCACGATCGACCTGGTATTCGTCGTCTGCGACCTCAACCATACGCTTGCAGCGAATCGGGCAGGCGAAGCAGCTCTCCCGCCCCACGAGGATCGTGTCGCGCATCGTCGATCCCGTGATCCGACTTGCCCCTTCGAACTGCCCATCCTGAAAGTTCCTCGTCGGCAGCGCACCCTGCAGGCTGAGATCCTCCAGTCCACCATCGGTGCCTGTATCGTGCAGGTCGGCTGCATCCTCCCTCCAGTGCTCCACCATCCACCGAGCCAGCTCCCTGAGCCCATCGGAATCGGCGACCTCGACAGATTGCGTCGCTCGTCCGACGACGGCCTTGAGGTTCTTCGATCCCATCACTGCGCCCAGTCCCGTTCGTCCTGCCGCGTGTCGCAGGTCGTTGATCACGCACGCCAGCGGCGACAGCTTCTCGCCGCCCGGCCCGATCATCGCCGCGCGGATCCTAGCGTCGCCCAGGTCCGCCTTCAGCCCTTCCAGGCACTCCAGCGTCGTCGTCCCCCACAGCGCCTCCGCCGAACGGATCTCGGCCTCTCCATCGCGGATCCACAGGTAGACGGGACTCGCCGCCTTCCCCTTCACGACGATCGCGTCGTAGCCCGCCCGTTTGAGCTCCGCACCGAAGAACCCGCCCACGTCCGCCTCACCCAGCCCGCCGGTCAGCGGCGACTTGCCGCCGACGCAGCTTCGCCCGCCCCCGGCTACCGGGATGCCCGTCGTGGCCCCGCCGGCGAAGATCAGGCGGTTGTCAGGACCCAGAGGATCCGCCCCTTGCGGGACCTCCTTGAGCAGATAGTAGGCCACGAAGCCCTGCCCACCCACGTACCGGCGGTAGAAGCTGTCGGAGGGTTCTTCCGTCCACATCTCGCCAGTCCCCAGATCGACGTGCAGAATCTTGCCGGCGTATCCTTTCACCATGTGTTACCTCCTCAAGGTTGGGTATGTCATCTGAGTGGTCAGCGTCGCTCTCCCGCCACAGCGAGTGGCGCCGATGCCCGGTGGGGATCAAGTGGGAGTGTAGCACAATCCCCCCAGCCGGTCAAAGCAACGCCGCGGGCCAGAGATTCAGCGACGCTCATTATGGCGGGCCGTGGGCCTGGCTCTGCTGCCTCCCTCGGTCTGGATCACCCGATCCAGTCCTACCTGCGGGTCGATAGGTTCAGAATCCGGTCCGGCCGGGGCGCTGGGGGCAAGCGCGCGCTACATTGAGGAGTCCTGCCCGAAGATTGACGAATGAGCGGGTCAACGCTATACTGCCAGACCTGAAGCGCCGGGCGAGCGTGAGCTGAGGAGGACCGATCGTGGGACGTGAGCAGCAGGTCCCCTTGCGAGAGCAGGG
>JAAZAN010000123.1 GCA_012514315.1 Chloroflexota bacterium | reverse complement strand
TTGCTGTGATGACGGGCATCCAAGGCGTCGAACACGGCGTTGTCGGGCAATACGGCGTCTTCGTCAGTTGTCGCGGTCTGTAGTAAGGTCAAGAGTTTCTCTTCCAGGTCAGGAGGTGATGCCACCGGCACGAGTGTCTCATCCAGCTTCACGCCCTGGTTCTGCCAGCGATAAACGCCGAAGTAGTAGTCGCCGGGTGTAGCTTCCGTGCTCTGTACTTTCAGCGTGGCATACGCCACCTCATCCAGACGTAGATGATGTGCGGCTTGCCGGACCAAAGGATGCGTGACCGATACATGTATAACCTTGGGGTTCTCCGCGGCCGTCGCCTGATCAAAGGTGACGGATAGGATTGGCTGACCGCCCCTGAGCCATCTCTCCCATTCCCTGGCCACTGGCTCATTGGAGCGAGGGAGTCTTTTGAAATCTTCAAGCAACTCGGTTCTGGCCTCCTGACTGAGGCGCAGGGTCTTGAGCCCTCTTTCTCCGAGCAGGTATTCCTGTTCTCGATTAAGCCGCTTGGCAAGGTAGAGGACGATACAGCGTTGGAGCGCCGCCGGAGATAGCCAGTGACTTTCTGCAGCCTCGATCTCCTGCCGCCACGATTGGGCAGGCAAATTCAGGCCAAAAAGCTCGGCCTGTTTCGACTCAAGCTCCTGCTCCTCTGTGATCTGGCGAATACCGTTGTCTGCCAACTGGCGGAGTTGGCTATCACGCTCGGCTGGTGTCAAGTCAAATCGCTCGGCGATGTTATGGATTTCCTGTGTGATTTTGCCGAGGATCTCCTCGTTGCCGCCCACGGAATGTTGAAAGACGCCGATGCGCCACAGGCAGCGATCATAGATATCGGCATCGACGGTGCCATGTGTTACAAAGTTGACGATAGCGACAGCCTCGCTCTTCTGCCCGTAGCGGTCGATGCGGCCGATGCGCTGCTCGATACGCATCGGATTCCAAGGGAGGTCGTAGTTGATGAGGAAATCGCAATACTGGAAATCGAGACCTTCGCAGCCCACCTCGGACGAAAGCAGGATATCCAGCGCGTCAGCATTCTCTTTGGGCAGTCCAAAGCGGCGTCTCAGTTCGGTACGCACCTCATCTGGCACATCGCCGTGCACCAGTCCATAACGCATTTCGGCGCGTTCGACATGCTCGGCGAGATAAGCCAGCGTGTGGCGGAAGGTGCTGAACACCAGCGCTTTGTTGTTGTCCAGCTTGTCCTTATCGGTCAGGACTCGGACAAAGGCCTCTACTTTAGGATCATATCGGTCAAGGGTGTTCGTCAGTTCCAGAAGATCCTCGATGTCGGCGCGGATGAGATCGACGAAACCCATATCGCTGTCCAAATCACCGTCGCCCGCTTCCATGAGTTCGAGTTGGTTGAGTTTGCCGGTAAGTATGTCCCGGAGCAGTGGCGCGAGGCCGTAGAGACAACTGGCAGCCTGTCGGCGAATCGTCGTCATCATGAACTTGACGTTTTGTTGGCCGTGGCAGTAGGTGAGAATGCGAGCTATAACATCCAGCAGATCATCGTGGAGCTTGTGCTGCGCCGGGGTGAACTCGACGGTCACTGTCTCCGGCTTGCGCGTCGTGAATTCACCGATGTCCCTGCGGCGCGTGCGATTGATCAGTGGACTGAAGGTGTAGAGCTCTTCGATCGAGCGGGTCAAGGCCACCCGTCCGGCGTCGTCGAGCGCTTCATCTTGGAGGCGATCGTATGCATTCTGAAACTCCGGTGCCTCCCTGAGGAACAGCCGGCCCCATTCGGTATGAGCTGCAGAGTCAAGCATCAATCGGGCTTCGAGCTGCCAGCCATCCTTGGCGGCGCGGCAAAGCCGAACTGCTGCGTTGACATAGCCGTTCGGCGCAGCCATCTGGCTGAAGCTAGCTTGATCGATGACAAGATCGGGGCGCAGGACTTTAAGGAGGGTGAAAAGGTCCTCACTTCCCAACTGAACGGGTGTGGCGGTAAGGAATAGCACCGCTTGCGCGTTGTCGCAGAAGTAGCGCACGCCCTGGTGCAGGTAGGTCGCGGAGTTGCGGATGTGATGGGCTTCATCCACAATCACAAGGTCGAACTTTGGCGGCGGCTCCAGATGGATAAGGCCC
>JAAZAN010000122.1 GCA_012514315.1 Chloroflexota bacterium | reverse complement strand
CTACTCATGATCCTCTTTCGCAAGAAGTATCCACGCTGGTGGTTTGACTGGAACCTACAGCTGACCCGATTCCTCATGCGGGTGGCGGCCTATGCCCTTCTGCTTCGGGACGAGTACCCCTCTACCGACGAGCAGCAGGCGGTCCACCTGGACTTCGACTACCCTGATGCTCAGCAACTCAGCCGGGGGTTGCCGATCGTCAAGTGGCTTCTGGCGCTCCCTCACTGGATCGTGCTGTGTTTCCTGTGGATCGGAGCGATCGTGTGCGTCATCATCGCCTGGTTCGCCATCCTCTTTACGGGCAGATACCCTCACTCCCTCTTCGACTACGTGGTGGGTGTGAATCGGTGGACCTTACGAGTGGAGGCATACGCCATCCTGCTCATCACCGATCGTTATCCACCATTCACGCTTTCGGAGTGACACGCTGTAGGAACGAGCTGGTCTGACTAGTAGCCGTCGATAACCTGCCGGACAAGGCGCGCCAAGGCCGTCAAGCCGTCCCGAGAGTTCCGAACAACACCAACCAGCCGGAGGGGCGGCTTCGTCGTACACGTCGTATGCTGAACTAGCGGATGATCGGAAAGACGCAAATCCAGCGGTCCGGAAATGCGGTAGCAGAAGGGAACTCTGAAACCACAAGGAGGGCCGACTCGACCCGAGAAACGAAAGTCGTTCAAGGAGCGACAATTCTCCACGAGGAAGGAACACACAGTGATCAAGGACGGAACGCGAGTCATCAACAAGAAAGGTTTGCTCTACGTAGCCGAAGAAGGTGACAAACAGAGCCCGGTCAAGTTCAAACCGTGGCTTGGAGACTCATTTTCGGCCCTGTATGACTTCTTGATGAAGCGATTCGTTTTTCCCAGGCAGCTGGATGCAGATCAAGACCGACACTACGAGATTCTTGGCAATGAGCTGAAGGATGTTCACAACGCGCGTGTGCTGGAATTGGCTACCGGCAGCGGGAGTGTAGTACGGTTCCTGCCGACTGACAACCAGTACACGGGTACAGATATCAGTCCAGGTCTTCTCAGAAAGGCCGTCAAAGTACTCAGGCGCTCTGGCTTCCAGGAATCGGCGTGCTATGTAGCAAGAGCGGAGGATCTGCCCTTTGCGGACGGGTGTTTTGATGTGCTGGTGTGTATTCTAGCGCTGAACTTCTTCTGTAACGCAGACAGAGCGTTCGAGGAGCTGGCACGTGTTGGAACTGCGGGCGCCATGTTTTTCGGTTGTGTGCCCGTCCCAGAACGAATCCAGCGTGGAAATGCCATTAGCGGCACTCTATATTCGGAACACGAGCTGGCGGAGATATGTGAGGCCAATGGTTTTCGCTTTGAGAGTATCCCCCATGAGAACGGAGCTCTCCTCTATTTCCGAGCAGTCCTCCAGCAGAAGGCGTCCTCGAAACTCTGACCTGGCGCCCCTGGTTCTCAGCAAGGGCGACCGTAAGAGCCGGGCAGATGCCGTGGGATGCCTGGTATTTAGTGCTGGGGCAGAACCGAAGCTGCAAGAAGCTACGCCGGTCGGGGATTGGACAGTGATAGGGCTGAGGGGGAACGGCAGTGAGCGATACTGAAAAGCAGATAGTCGGGCAGATCTACGAGCGGGCGCTTGATCTGTACGTCCACGAGGACAACCTGAACTGGACTAAGCTGCACAACCTCCTATACCTCAACGGTGGGCTACTCGCTATCGCCGGTTTCACAGTCGACTTCACTGACGGGCTCATGCCACTTAGCCCCTCAGACAGAACCATCATCTTGGGCATCGCGGCGTTGGGGATCCTCACATCCTTGGTGTTCGCAATCGCCTTGCACTTCGGCGCCCAGTATCTTCTGGCCCGTAAAGCAGCAGCAGCCCGTCTGGAGGCCTGCCTCACTGAGGAGGAAGACCATTGGGTGGTTAGGACCCGAACAAGCCACAAGAGCGCACTGCGGGTATCACCCACTTTGTGGCTCCTTCGTGCAACACCATTGGTTTTCTGTCTGGCTTGGATCGGACTCATGGTGACGGCCATCGTCGGGTAAGTGCTAGCTCAAGAAATGGGGTCGTCACAGCTCATGAAACTCCTTCATAACCAGGAGCTACGCCTGAGACGACTATGTCCCTGAGTCTGGAATTAGAGACAGTCCGATCACCGAGCCGTCATCTACGCACGGTCGACCTCGGGTTCACACTTTCCTAGACGGAACCATCACTATCAAACGATGGTGT
>JAAZAN010000121.1 GCA_012514315.1 Chloroflexota bacterium | reverse complement strand
GGACGAGTGCCTCCTGTCGATCAAATCCGCAACAGCCTGTACCTACGAAATTATCGTTGTGGACAATGGCTCCAAGGATGGGTCAGCTCAGCTGGTGCAAGATCGACACCCCGATGCGAAGCTAATCCGGAACACCCGGAACCGCGGATTCGCCGCGGCCACGAATCAGGGGACTCTAATTGCACGAGGCCGTTACCTGTTTATGCTCAACCCCGACGTGGTGGTTCGATCTGGCGCCATCGATCGGCTGGTGGAGTTTCTCGACAGCCATGGCGATTTCGGTCTGTGCGCCCCCTGCAATACAGACAGGGACCATACCATTCAGGTGAGCTGGTTCCCCTTCCCGACCTGGTGGGCACTCGCCCGAGGTCGTGTAAGACACGGCCTGTTCAATCCGCTGCGATCACCCGATCAATCGGTGAGGCCAACCTTGCGACCATCATCCGGATGGATCGAAATCGACTGGGCGCGCGGTTGCTCCCTGATGGTAGATGCCAACCTGTATCGTGACCTCGGCGGGTTGGACGAAGGGTTCTTCCTGTACTTCGAGGAAGTTGATCTGTGCAAACGTGCTCACGCACACGGCTGTCGCTGCGCGTACATACCGGACTCAGTCATCGTGCACTATCGCGGCGGCAGTTCTCCACCACAGGAGACCGTCTGGCTAGACGGGATGCTGGGGACCTACGGTTTGAGGTCGACCTACCGATATCTAGGCAAACACCAGGGATGGTCGGCCCAGTACATCATGCGCGGCATCGATCTGCTGGTCGGATGCGTCCTGCTTCTGCGCAGCGCACTGCATCGTGACCCAACGGAACAGGCCTATGGGCAAGCCCATGGCTACCTGCTCATAGGCGAAGCGCTGTGTCTTGCCAATCGGAAAGCTCGCCATATCGATTCGACGATGCCTAATGTCTGATCTTCTTACCAGGGGCATCGTACGCGGGCACCGAATTCTAGAGCAGCTATGCCAGGCTATGCCCGTCAAATCCTCCCGTCGCCTCGCCATCCGGCAGACCGCACCCCCTTCTGCAGGCTTGACAGTGGTCGGGTTTCCGCGGGCCGTCAGCGGGGTCGGCGAGGCCACGCGCGGCAGCCTCCGTGCTCTACAGGGGCATGGCTTCCCGCTGGCGCAGATCAACCTCGCGACCGACGATCCACCTGATGCCGATGACTCTTGTGCGCACATCCCGATTGGACTCGGCTATGCGACGAACCTGATCCACATCAATCCCAATCTGATACTCTGGGCTCGCAGGCGCCTGGGAGCTAAGTTCTTCGACCGCAAGAGGAATATCGGCTTCTGGTTCTGGGAGATGTCGACCGTGCCCTCAATGTGGCACTGGTACTCAGAACTGTATGACGAAATTTGGACCGCCAGCCGATATGGCGCTGACAATCTCGCACCATTCCTATCCGTGCCAGTATGCCGCATGCCGCTACTGGTGGAACCTCGGCTGCCTGCGCATACTGCCCGCACTGTACTCGATTGGCCCAAGGACCGCCTCGTCTTCTTGTTCGCCTTCGATGCAACGAGTATCCTCGAGCGCAAGAATCCACATGGCCTGATTGAGGCATATCGACGCGCTTTCGGCCCTCGGCCCACGAAGACCACGCTCGTGATCCACGTAAACAACGTAGACAGAACCGTTGGCCAAGAGGCTACATATGGGCTGAAGACTGGATGGATGAATCGACTGCACCGTGAAACGGGGAGCGTTCAGGGGATCCTCCTGGACCAACGCCTCAGCCGTTCTGACATCAATGCCCTGATCGCCCGATGCGACTGCTATGTCTCGCTCCATCGCTGTGAGGGATTCGGGCTGACCCTGGCCGAGGCCATGTACTTTGGAAAGCCATGCATAGCCACCGGTTACTCAGGCTGCCTGGATTTCATGGACTCCCGAAATAGCTACCTGGTGGACTACAAACAGGTGGAACTCGAACACAGCTACGGTCCATATAGAGCTGGCTGGACGTGGGCCGATCCAGATCTCGACCAGGCTGCGGAGCTTATGCGCCGGGTGGTTCAAGACCGTGAGGAAGCCGCAGCCCGCGCGATGCAGGCAGCAGCCGACATCCGAGCCAATCACTGCCTCTCCGTTGCGACCACGGCAATGCTGAGGCGGTTACCTGAACTCGCTGTCGCACAATCTCCATAGCAGAGATCGTGCGACCGGCAGGCACGCTCATCCTCACGCTCGACAATCCAAGGCTTGCACTATGGACAAGGCACTCCCAGTAATGAGCTCTCGACAGGACTCTAACACCTCAACGCTCTATCGACACCGCCTGGCGCTCGTCGCTAAGCTGCTGGTGATTCTCTGTGGCGTAGTCTACGCGGTCATCTTCGCAGTCGCATCGATCCCCCCCATTGTCATTGGACGAGACGGTCCCCCGGACCTGGATAGCTCGTGGCTGGTTGCTCTGGCGTCGACGTGGGACCAGGGTCAGATCAGCGGCCGCGACTTCCAGTTCCCGTATGGGCCGCTGATGCAGTCGATAGCTTGGGCTCCAACGCAGCTATCATCCAGTGGATCCCCTGTGCTCGCATACTCAGCGATCCTTGTCACCTTCGTTCTCGTGGGTTGGGGCACGTTCTCATTGACCCTCATCCTGATCCAACGTCTGAACTGGAAAGCTACGCTCATCGCATTCATATACCTTGCGTGGACCGGTGGGGTCAACTACTCTCAGCTACACCGGATCACGTGGATACTGCTATCCGCCGTCCTGCTTGCACGCTGCCTTGCTGCGAGGCGGCCTACATCGCGCCGAATACTCGCAGCACTGGTGGGCAGTATGTGCCTGGGCGCGCAACTGATCACCTTTGATGGTGGAGTGTATACTGTGATCGCAGCCACCGCTGTCTTGTTAGGGTGCACGGTGCTCGCGCATCCTCATGTGCGTTGGCGTCGCACCGATCTCCATACCCCGCGCGAGTATCTGGTCCTGTTGAGCATCATACTGGCGGTCGTCGGATTAGGAAACCTGATCATCTCTACCGTCTTCTATCTGACATCACCCTCCTACTCCCGCCTGTTCGACTATCAGCGCTATAGCCTCGAGTATGCACGTGGCTACCAGTATGGTATGCCCTATCGATGGAGCCTGGGAATACCACAGACACTACTGCTCGCAGCACTTGTCATATACAGCACGGTGTGGCTGGCTCTCAATCACCGCAGGCTCGCACTCAGCAGCTTCTCCTTGCTTCTCTGCACCATCACATTCTCTATTGCCATGACCAGAGGAGCTGTAGTCCGCTCGGATACCGGCCACATCGTCCACGGCTTCCTGGGGCTGGTCTTGGTATTCCCGCTGCTGGGAATCGACTGGTCCGGCACACGCCCGACCAACGGCATCTGGCTCCTACTTGCAGTATTATTACTCGCGCTGTGGCCCCCAAGCAGCATTCGCTGGTTGACCACGGCCCCGTCGCTGTTCAAACACCTTCCAGATATCCATACGCGAGTCAGCGAGTACTTCACGCAGAGCGCCGCGCCGGAAGAGCTAATTCCAGGTGGTCTCACTCCATTGCTGACGGCCTCGGATGCCCCACTCCTGACATTTCCATACGAGAACTACATCGCCGTGGCCGCTGGACGACGCCTCGTTGCACCAACTCTCCAGGCCAATATTGCCTGTACCTTCCCACTGCAACGCAAGTTCATAGCAGATCTGGAACGTACGGGAAAGGATTTGGAGATCGTCTACGGTCTGGACGGGGTTGTATCTGGGATGTTGGAGGGCGTGCAGCACATTTCGCGGGTTCCCCTTATCTTCGAGTACCTGGTCAGCCACTTCGAGCTGGCTCCGGAACAGCCCCGCGAACCCGGATACTACCTCCTTCGGCGCAGTGATCGCCAGCGCACGCTACACCGGAACGAGGTTGAGTACCTGACAACCACACACCGACCTGACAGCGTGCAAGTCTCACTCTTCACACCCGCAACCTGCAGCCTCGTGCGAATCCAGTTTCAGGTGAATTACCCAGTCTGGCACTTTCTGGCACGCCCCAACCCACTTAAGGTACGCTTCTGGAGTCGCGATCGCCTGGTGCTTGACTCGAATCTTGTCGCACTCGACATGAATAAATTCTCGACCTATGTGAGCCTTGTGGAGTCGGACCAGTTTTACCGCGTCTTCAGCTCAGCCGGCGCTCCTGCGATGACGTGGGACAAGCTGGACATCGGCACGATACCTACGGGGCTGTTTGGAGTTCATCCATATGGAATCTCCGTTACACGTCTCGAGTGCATCGACCTCCACTGAGCCCAGGTGAGCCTGGCGGCTTGCGTGAGACCTGAACAAGTTGTCGTACTTGGCCAAGCACAGTACAATCGCACCACTCGACAGAGCAGGGTGACATAATCGGGCAATATGCAACCGGCCTGATTCTAGCCTGTGCCGTACCCTGAAGTCCCGCTACCGACGTGCTCTGATGAGCGATGGACCATTCACTCAGAACAATGTCCTCATTAGAGCGCCTGGATACGAGATGAAAATGGGAATCCGCCCAAGAGGTAACCACCCGCGATGACGGGCAACGGCAATTCCTGGACCTATGATTCGTCCGAGACTTCGGGGCGGATGAGGCAGGAGCTGCACGAGATCGTGCGCTACCGCAGACTTCTCAGCCTGATGATCACCAATCAGTTCAGAACTCGCTACCGGCGCTCTGTGTTGGGTACAGCCTGGATATTTCTCAGCCCGCTTATCAACACGCTGGTATTCAGCTTCGCTTTCGGCCAGTTGTTTCGCAGTGACATTCCAAACTATCCAGTATATGTCATGATCGGCCTTCTGGTCTGGACACTGTTCGTTCAAGCCACAGAGCAGAGCATAGGATCAGCAATTTCAAGCAGCCAGTTGAGTCGGAGGATTTACATTCCGTGTGGGCTGACCATCTTGAGCGTGGTCGGCGCCAGCGTGATCAACTTCCTGTTGGGATTGTTGCCACTGTTCCTCGTGATGTCACTGGCTGGGTATCAGCCGGCCATTTCCTGGCTGCTGTTGCCTTTGCCAATTCTGATATTGGCTGCCTTCTCGTTGGGCGTTTCCCTGCTGGTATCCACTCTAGCAGTGTTGGTAGGCGATGTGGCCCCGATCTACAGCGCCCTGGTTCAGGTTGTGTTCTTTATCACACCGGTGGTCTACCCACGCCAGATCGTGCCGGATCAGTTCGCCTGGGTATTCCGGGTCAATCCGATGGTGCCTATTGTTGATTTGTTCCGTGCAGTACTCCACGAGAACCGTGTGCCGGATCCTGTTCACCTTTTGATAGCCATCGCGCTTGCCAGTACCACGCTCGTCGTTGGGTGGTGGTTCCACACCAGGAAAGCCGACGAATTCCCTTATTACATCTGAGGCTACACCGATGATCGATGATGACCGCAACCTGGCTGTGCTCCTGGAGGACGTGTCAGTACGATACCGCCTGCAGACCGAACCACAACGGCTATCCCTGGCACACTACCTGTCCAGCTTCATCACAGGGCATGCGCTGCATCGCGACCTCTGGGCATTGCAGGGGATCAACCTGTCGGTACAGCGCGGCGAGACGCTCGGTATAGTGGGATCGAACGGGTCTGGGAAGAGCACTCTGCTGAAGACTGTGGCCCAAGTTCTGAAGCCAACTACAGGACGAATACGCGTGCGAGGCAGCGTCGCGCCACTGCTCGACCTGGGCGCAGGGTTTGACCCGGACCTCACCGGTCGTGAGAACGTCGTGTTGAAGTGGGCGCTGCTGGGACATGGCCACCCTGCTCCAAGACAGGTGGAGCAGATCGTGGATTTCGCCGGTCTGCGGGACTTTGCCGACGCCCCGCTCCGCGCATACTCCAGCGGGATGTTGGCACGACTGGCCTTCGCAGTGGCAACCGCAGTCGAACCGGAGGTGTTGATTGTCGACGAGGTACTCGCCGTAGGGGACATCGATTTCCAGGAACGTTCTCAGGAACGTATGGAACAACTGCGACGGGACGGAGCGACTGTCCTGATCGTCTCCCACGCCCTCGATACTCTGCTACAAATCTGTGACCGAGCCGTGTGGCTCTCATTCGGCCGAATACAGAAGGTGGGCCCTGCAGATTCGGTAATCCGCACGTATCAAGGGAGTCCATCCGATGAGCTCAGCCCAAACGTTCTATTGTTTCGCTTTGACCAACCGGTGCCAGGCACCGGTTGGTACGCCATTGAGTATAACGCGGATCATGGTGCTTTCCGCTGGAGCGGTCCTGAACCTCGCGCCTCTTTACGTCTGCCCCTACCAGAGAGTCTGAGTGCCTCTGGGGAAGATATCCTCTTCCGCTGTCAGGTGCTTCGCGGCGCGACGTCAGCTGCTGTACACAGCCTGCGCGTCCATATCAACGACCACGCGATCGACACGGTCCAGGAGACGATGCCCACAGGTACATTTCTCATTCACGGCAGAGTGCCGGGCTCGGCATTGGCTGAGTGCTCGCACGTCGACGTCTTGTTCAGCATAGACCACACCGAGACGCCTCATCTAGCTCCAGGACACCCTATCGAAACTCGCCGTCTGGGCGTTGCACTCATGTGGCTGGAACTACGTCCCTGGGCTCAGCCAGTGACTCAAGCAGGTTGTTGAATGGGCTTCCGAAACTTGTAGCCGTAACTGATGACTCCTTCCTCACCACCAGATTGGACCCTGCGCGTCACCATCTCAACCGGCATACCGATACTGACCTGCTCTGCGCCCACATCGGTCAACTGCGCTGTCACCATCGGGCCTTCATCCAGCTTAACCAACGCCACCACGTAGGGCGCATACTCTTTGAAGCCTTCGGGCGGGTGATACACCGTACTGTAGGAGTAGACCTCTCCCCGTCCACTGAACTCAAAAGGTGCTTGGGCTGGAGCTGCGCAAGTTGGACAGACATCACGCGGCGGGAAAATCTTCGAACCGCACCCATTACACACTTCTCCCACCATCCGGTATCGCTGCGCCTGCAGTCGCCAATTCCTGGTTACACTCATTACACCCTCCAATACGCAGATCAAACATCACCGCTTCTAAATGAACCGATCACTTCACGATAGCTACATAGGCCCGCGCTTCACCTACTCGACCATCCGCTCAAGTATGTGGGTGATCACAGTCGCCCCACTTCCACCAACACTCTGGGCCATGCCGATCCGTGCGTTCGGAACCTGGTTTGCGCCAGCCAATCCACGCAACTGCTGTACAACATCCACCACTTGATAGACGCCGGACGCCCCAACCGGATGCCCCCGGGCCTTCAACCCGCCCATTGTGGCAATCGGTATCCGGCCACTGAGGCCGATGTCTTCCTCGAGAGCTAACCTCACCCCACCACCCCGTTCAGCAAAACCAGCCGCCTCCAGACTCAAGGCAGCCATAATGCTGAACGCATCGTGCAGCTCGAAAAGATCGATATCCTCCGGCCCGCCGCCAAACTGTTGATAGGCCCGCCGCACAGAGAGAACCGCGCCATCCAGAACAAGTGGGTCACGCCGATCATGCACAGCCACGGCGTCGGTGCCAACGGCTGAAGCGCCGATGCGCACAGGAGCAGGGGACAGCGATCGCGCAACATCCGCAGGCGCCAGGACGACAGCCGCAGCCCCGTCGCAGACTGGCGAGCTATCCAGCAAGCTGATCGGATCGCATACCAACTTCGCCCGTGCAAACTGCCCAGCCGTGACCGGAAACTGAAACATTCCATTCGGATTGTGGCTAGCGTTCCTGTGTGCATTTACAGCAAAGAAAGAGAAATCCTGTCGGTCATAGCCATGCTCGAACATGTAGCGTCGCATCAGCAGCGCATTGACTGCCACAAATGAGAGTCCTTGGGAAGCTTCGTAGTCTCCATCCGCCGCCATAGCCAGGGCAGCCGTCACGTCTGCGCCTGACATATCGGTCATCTTCTCCACACCGACGACCACAACGATGTCCGCCATACCACCGGCGACAGCGATATACCCCATTCGCAAGGCGCCGGCCCCCGAGCCACAGGCGGCTTCGATCTTGAATGCCTCCGTGCCTCGCATCCCAGCGAAATCAGCGACCAGTGCGCCCAGGTGCTCCTGACCAGTCAACTCTCCTGACAACATGTTACCGACATAGAGCATATCGGCTCGTCTCACGCCGGCCTCGCCCATAGCGGCCTGAAGAGCACCCAGAGCCAGATGGCGGATGCTCGTTGTCCAGTGCTCGCCAACTGCAACCTGTCCAACTCCGATGATGGCAACGTCTCTCATCTCACCAATGCCCCGCTGAAGCGAACGTAGGTCGCGTAATCAATCTCGACCCGTCTCGCAATATACTCCTCCGTCGTCGGCGCAAAGTGTTGTCGTCTCTCGATAGCATCGACAACACGCAAGGAGACTGCATCCGAACCCGCACCAGATCCATAGCTCACCAGCAAGACGCGATCTCCCGGTACTGCTCGATCCAGAACGGCTGACAGACCAATCAAGGCGGACCCTGAGTAGGTATTACCGATACGATCCACAAGTAATCCTGCCTCAAGTTGCCCCAAAGTGAAGCCCAGATCTCGCCCCACGGTCACCGGAAACTTGGCATTGGGCTGATGGAAAACCGCGTACGTATAATCTGCCGCGCTAACTCCCAGCCCTCCCATCAATCCACGCGCAGCTTCGATCACGTGCCTGAAGTAGGCTGGCTCACCAGTGAACCGCCCCCCATGAGACGGAAAGTGCTGATATGCACGACGCCAGAAATCCGGGGTGTCCGTCACATATGAATAGACACCCTCCACGATTGCCAGAGCCTCATCAGCCGGTCCAACCAGGTATGCCGCCCCCCCAGCCCCGGCCGTGTACTCCAGCGCATCACCCGGACGCGCCTGAGCGGTGTCCATTCCGATCGCCAGAGCATACCGGGCCATGCCCGACCCAACAAATCCGAATGCCGCTGACAAGGCCTCCGTACCGGCCTTGCAAGCGAACTCCCAGTCGGCAGCCTGTGTATGCGGCGTCGCACCGATAGCCTCCGCCACGATGGTGGAAGTCGGCTTGACCGCATAGGGGTGAGATTCGCTCCCAACCCAGACCGCGCCCACTTCACACATATCTGCTCCCTGGGTTCGCGCAACAGCATTCCGTGCTGCCTCAATCGACATCGTCACAACATCTTCGTCGAGCCCAGGCACCGACTTCTCCGTGATCGGTGGGCTACCATGCCCATCCATCCAGACCCGATCCACTTCAGTCGCCGGCAATCGGTAGCAGGGCACGTAGGCGCCATAGCCCGCAATGCCAACCGCTCGATCGGGCTTGCGTATCTTACCTGATCCCCCGTCTTGCTCGCTCATAGTCTACTGGCCACGTTGATGACTCCCCGGATTGACCTCGCGCCGATGCTCGGCGAGAATCGCCTCAGCTCGATCTGGCCGCACATGTCCTTCAGCGATCATCCGCTCGACCACTGAGGCCACTTCGTGCTCCGCAGCTCCCACAGCAAGCGCCACCTGCCGGGCGTGAAGCCGCATATGTCCTCTTTGGATTCCCTCAGTGGCCAATGCCCGCAATGCGGCCAGGTTCTGGGCCAGTCCAACCGCTACGATAACCTCCGCCAGCTCACGCGCGCTCTGCACTCCCAACAGCTCGACGGCCAGTCCGGCAACCGGGTGAACCCGCGTAGCTCCACCGACAATACCGACCGCCATAGGCATCTCCAGTGTGCCAATTAGGTTTCCTTGGTTGTCTCGCTCCCAAGCACTCAGACTACAGTAGCGGCCGGACTGGGCGGCATACGCATGAGCGCCTGCTTCGATTGCTCGCCAATCGTTACCGGTCGCCACAACTACGGCATCGACGCCGTTCATAATCCCCTTGTTGTGGGTCGCAGCGCGGTATGGATCGACTGAGGCAAGAGCCCATGCCTCGACAATGCCCCTGGCGACCTGCTCACCCGCGAAGTCATCGGTATCGAGCGCTTCCACCGGTATCATACAACGCGCTCGGGCCAGGCGACGGTCGGCCAGGTTACTGAGGATCCTCAGCCCAACGCGTCCCCCGGTCATCTCCTCAATCCGCGGCGCCAGTGCCTCGCACACAGTATTGACCGTGTTCGCCCCCATTGCATCGAGACAATCAAAAACCAGGTGCACGACCAGCATGGCGCCAATCGGGGTGCTCTCCAGCACGCGCACCTCAAGATCCCGTGCGCCCCCACCCAGACCGACAATGACCGGATCACACTCGTTGGCGCATTGGAGCAACTCCTCACGCGCTGATAGCAGCTTGAAGCGCGCCGACCAGACGTCCACAACATCGATCACCTGAATCTGGCCGATCATCTCAGAATCGCTGCTATCAGTCTGGAAACCTCCGCCCTCACGAACCAACCTGGCGGCAAAGGAGGCGCCCGCGATGACGGACGGCTCCTCAACAGCCATAGGAACCAGGACATCCCGTCCGTTGATGACGAAGTTGAGCGCGACACCCAGCGGCAGCCCGTGCAGGCCAATCACGTTCTCAACCATCTGGTCCGCTCGAGTCAGGTCGAGCCCATTTGGCCCACAGAGGATATTCACGCGCTCAGCCGCCACACCATCAGATGGCCCACCCCAACGAGCGACCCACCTGGCGCGTTCACCTAGGGACCAACGATAGAAACCACTCACGCGCGACGAGATCACGTTCGATTCCTCTCACTGAGTACACACCAATTGCGTGCAGACAAGCTCGCCGCGGGGACGGCGAGTGTTGACATTATAGCACCCCTCCACTCTCAAAAACTACCAGACCCTGTCAAGTACCGGT
>JAAZAN010000120.1 GCA_012514315.1 Chloroflexota bacterium | reverse complement strand
CCTGCTCCAATCGATGCCCAACGCGGCCAAGACAAGGCTGACCGCGCTGACAACTATGCTGACCAACAGGCGTGTTTGTCTCACGAGGGCTGATTATACCACCGCACGCGCTCTCGGGCAATGAGGACCTGTAAGCTAGCGCCCGACCAGGCAGTCCACCCGGGACGTGCAGGACACTACATCCTACTGGACGCGCCGGAAAATGATCACCCGCGGATGGTCATACACCACGAAGCTCTCGTCCAGCCAGCCGACGTTCAGACTGATTCGCTCCCGCTCAGACTGCAGGCACACGTCAGGCGTGGAGATTGACAGGTTGCTCAGCACATCATCTGTCAGCTTCAACGCGCCCACTCCAGGCAGGCGTTCGAAACATGCTACTGGTCTGTACCCGGAGCTTCCATCAAACAGCCCTCGGTAGTACTGTACCGCCGCAGGTTCCTCAGCTGTGGCCCGCGCCGCCGCCACGAGCCCGCGCCGACTGGCAACGATCACGTATTCCGCATCCAGCAGTCGCTCTTCGACCTCTGCCCATCTGGCCGGGTCTACGGGTCCAACCACAGGCAGTGAGTACACCGTATACTGGCCCGCATCGGTTGGCAGTGGGTGATCCCATTCCTCGACAGCGATCCGAGCCCCGGAGGGTACATTCCCGGCTATCCAGCTAGAGGCTACAATCCACGGATGTGGCAGTGTGTACATGGTCAGGAGACTCGCACATCTGAAAACAGCCTCAGACAGAACGAGTGTGGTCACAGCCATCGCCGCCCATCGATTCCTGCGAGCGAGACACGCGACTGTCCAGCAACCGTACAGCAGCGCGATCGGGACGACAGGAAGCCAGTAGCGAGGGAACTTCGCGTGTAATGCTCCGAAGAACGCTGAGTATGGCGCGATCCAGGCGAGAAGTACCCACTCCTGCCGCGGCAGGGGCTGCTTGATTGCACGCCACACCATACACGCGGACCCACACGAGCAGACTACGGCGAGACCCCACCCCATCCCCCACCGCATCTGCTGGATCCAGGGATAGAGATACGGGATTGTCCCTGCATACTGCCTGGTGTAAGGAACAACTATCGCCCCGCTCAGAACCGCTGACTGCGCAGAGACGTTCCGCCAGGTTGTCCAGGGGTTGGCCACGGCGTATGGATTGGTGAGACCATAGGCCGTGAGTGCGGCCACGCAGCACCATCTCCTTCGTCTCCACACCGCGAGACCGTCCTCGCGCGGACCGCCCGTGGCGACCCATAGCGCCGGGAGGACGAGGGCAGCACTTGCCTTGGTGCCGATCGCGAGCCCAGCACACACGCCTGCCAGGGCTGCGTCTCGGTCCGACCCCGTTCGTGATGTGCGCACACCAAAAAAAAGCGTCACCGCGACCGTCAGTCCAAGGACGACATCGGGAGTGTAGAAGTGGGCGTGCTGCACATGAAGCACCGTGAATGACAGAAGTGCGGCGGCAAGTAGGCCAATCGGAGGTCCAAAGACCTCACGGCCCAGCCGCATCGTCACGGCCACAGTCACGGTGTCAAGCATACCCGCGATGAGTCGACTCAGCAGCAGCGCATCGAGCCCGCCGATGACCGCGCGTGCCAGGGCAAGCACGTAGGGCAGTAGATGTCCATACGCGTAGTCAGGGGCTGACACATAGGGGTTCAGTTGGCCTGGCCATCGGATAGCCTCGGCGACACCCACGATGTAGCGTTCATCGGGGTGGGCGCCCAAACCAGCGTCCCAATCAGGATACATCAGGCGCAGGGACGCCGCCGCGAGCAGAACACAGATGGCACAGATCACATATGGCTTGCGCTGCATCACGCTCCATTCTACCGGCTGTCCGAGGCCAACACAACTTGACACCTGAAGACGGTTCGGCTATACTCCCCGTTCGATGATCACGCGACCCAATGAAGTGCAGCGAGTTGTACCGCCAACTGGCGACGGCACATCCCGCATCGACAAACACTGGATGCCACGGTAGGACCTTTGGTTCATGACCAAGGGTCCTTTTCATAGGAATTCAGCGGTACAGGCAGGCGGGCGGGTCGCACGCGTGGCGCGAGTATTCAGTACAAACCGATCGACCACCTATGGAGGCAAGATGATGAGCTTCGTTGACAAGCTTCGTCAGGCTCAGGAGCAAACAAATAGTTGGGTCTGCGTCGGCCTCGACCCAGTTCCTGAGCGACTGCCATCACCGCTTGGGCGGGATCCGCGGCCTTTCCTCTCCTTTTGCCAAGCGATCGTCGACGCGACATCTGATGTGGTCTGCGCCTACAAACCAAACCTTGGCTTCTGGTTGAGTCGAGGCCCGGAGGGACTCGCGGACCTGATCGATGTCATCGCCTGCGTGCCTTCTCACATCCCAGTGGTTCTCGACGGCAAGTTCGGCGACATCGGCCATACAGCCTCGGCTTACGCCGCTGCCGCCTATGAGGTGCTGGGCGCCGACGCGGTCACGGCCAACCCCTACCTTGGTATTGACGGTATACGACCATTCGTATCACGCTCAGACCGGGCAGCGTTCATCTTAGCACGAACGTCCAATCCCTCGGCCCCTGATGTCCAGAACGAGTCCACTGAAGCGGGTTTCATCTACGAGGATGTGGCACGGCTTGCCCTCAGTTGGGACGGCGAGTGCGTCGGGGACTGCGGCCTCGTTGTTGGAGCGACGTATCCGGACGAGTTGAGTCGTCTGCGTCGGATCGCGCCGACGTTGCCGTTTCTCATTCCAGGCATCGGCGCACAGGGCGGCAGCCTGGCCGATGCCGTGGAGAACGGAGCGACTGTGCGCGGTGTGGGACCACTGATCAACTCATCGCGCGGGATATTGTATGCTTCGTCACAAGGCGACTACGCCAAGGCCGCGCGGGCGGCTGCAATAGACTTAAGAAACGAGATCAACTTGCTCAGGAGGACTGTTACGTGAACAAGATACGCCTGGCCGACGAGCTCTTCCAGGCTGGCTGTGTCCAGTTCGGGCGATTCACTCTGAAATCCGGCCTGGAGTCGCCCATCTACATCGACCTGCGGCTACTGGTCAGCTTTCCAGGTCTTCTGCAGCACGTCGCCAGCGCGATGGCAGAGACGGCGAGCCGGCTGACCTACGACAGACTGGCTGCGATCCCCTACGCGGGCGTTCCCATCGGCGTGGCGCTCTCACTCGAGATGCAGGCTCCTCTGATCTATCCGCGCCGGGAGGCCAAGCAGTATGGTACGCGAAGGAGCATTGAGGGGCTCTACCGGACCGGCGAGGTCGTGCTGATGGTCGACGACTTGATCACACGCGGCGACAGCAAGATCGAAGCGATCACGCCGCTGGAGGAAGCCGGCCTCACTGTCCAGGACGTCATCGTCCTCATTGACCGAGAGCAGGGAGGAGCTCAGGACCTGGCTCAGCGCGGCTACCGGCTGCATTCCATCTTCGGGCTGCGTGGCCTAATCACTCAACTGGGGGAGCTTGGTCGCATCGACAGCGAGAGGATGGCCGAGGTGTTCAGCTATCTGAACGCGGGCTGAGAAATGAGGAAGGCGATATGACAGGTCTCGATATCGGCGTTGAGTTGTGCGGCGTCGCGATGCCCAATCCCACGGTGCTGGCTTCTGGTATTCTCGGCCTGACCAGCGAGGTGATGGCCCGAGTCGCCAAGGCAGGAGCAGGCGCTGTCACGACCAAGTCGTGCAGCTTGAGACCGCGCCCAGGCTATCCCAATCCAGTTGTGCTGGATTGGCAGTCCGGCATGATCAACGCCGTAGGACTGTCGAACCCCGGAATCGAGGTTATGGTCGAGGAGATACAGGCAGCTCGTGAGTTGTTGGCGCCTCTCGGCGCCCCGATCATCGCGAGTATCTTCGCCGATACCATCTACGATTTCGGAACCATCGCCAAGTTTGCCAATGAGGGCAGGCCCCATCTGATCGAGGTCAACATCTCCTGCCCCAACATCGATGACCGGTACCAGCAGGTGTTTGCTGCAGACCCCTACGTTGCGGGGCAGGTGACCCGGCGGGTCAAGCAGAACACCGATATCCCCGTGCTGGTCAAGCTGTCTCCCAATGTGACGAGCATCGCCAGAGTAGCGGAAGCAGTGGTCGAGGCTGGCGCAGATGGGATCACTGCGATCAACAGTCTGGGACCAGGGTTGATCCTTGATATCGAGACACGGCGCCCGGTGCTCTCCCACGAAGCGGGCGGCGTCAGTGGGCCGGCGATTCGCCCCATCGCGGTTCGCTGCATCAGGGACATACGCAGGGCGGTGGATGTTCCGATTCTGGCAGTGGGAGGCGTCACATCGGGACGCGACCTCGTGGAGATGCTCCTTGTCGGCGCAACAGCCGTGGGTATCGGTTCGGGCGTGTATTACCGAGGAATCGATGTCTTTCACCAGGTCTGTCAGGAGCTATGTGATTTCATGGTCCGGCATGGGTTCAACCGGCTGTCGGACCTTCGTGGTACTGCGATCCTCTCTCAATAGTCAACTGCTGATGTCGTTGACACTGAAGCCGGTCCAGGTATAATCACGAAGGTAATTCGACGTGCAGATCCACAAGAGGTTCCAGTCGGTTCCGCGTGACTGGGGAATGGTCGGCATCGAGGACTCAGCCGGCTGTTGATGGGTTTGGACTTGCCGCAATGGCAATGGAGGTGGACCATTTGGGTGGTCGCGTAGAATATATTGTCGAGTCCCCGTACATGTCCTCTCGTGTAGTTCGCATTGGCGCCACGATTGCTCTAGCAGCGCTCCTGACGCTGGCACTGCTGGCCGTGAGTGGTGGGCCTTCCCGGAGTGAGACCGTCACAGCGGCGCCCATATATAGGGGGGCGCCCCAATCACTCCACTTGCCCGATAGCGTCAGCGCATACACAGGCTTTCTACCGATTTCAATGCGCCACCATTGTGTTCCGTATACACCGACATCGCCGTTTGCTCTGCAGATCGCCGCACTTCACGAGATTGACTCCACATCGCTCTTGGCCGAGCGCAGTAGACCCCTCACTCAGGATGAGACCCTGGCGCTCTACCGCGAGACATACGGGGACTTACTAGATGCGCTGCGGGATAGTGGGGCAGCGTGGAGCCGTGTGAGGGTCGCCTGGTGGCAGATTCAGCAGTCAGAGCCCCCTGCTCCATACTCCTGGGGCTGGTACGATACGAAGCTTCAGCTTGTAGCGGCCACTGGCGTTGACTTGATCGTAACCGTCGCTGGACCTCCGGATTGGGCCGGGATCGACTCGTGCCCGCCGATTACCCCGGACAGGCTGGATGACTTCGGTCAGTTTCTGACGGACCTGGTTCTGCGCTATAGCGAACCCCCCTACGATGTGAAGATCTGGGAGATGTCGAATGAGCCGGACGGGGTTCTTCCCAGCTACATATCCGGCCTCGATTGTTGGGGCGACCACGGCGAAGCCTTCGCACAGATGCTGGCGCGGGCATATAGCGCGATTACGGATGCCGATCCGGAGGCCATTGTGCTGATGGGCGGTATTGCGTACGATGGATTCACCGAGTACGAGGGCATCTTCAATCGCTACTTCGTCGACGACGTGATGAGCGCAGGCGGCGGCGCGGCGGTAGATGCCGTGACATTCCATTACTTCGACGACTACTTCCAGGAATGGGAACGATGGGATCCCAGCTCCGAAGACAGACAACGAGGTTGGCTGCCTGCTCCGACATGCGGCATTGTCGATGACGGCATTGGCGCGAGTTACTATGCGGGAGGCATCGACGTGATCGCGAAGACAAATCACCTGCGGAACCGCCTCGGGACGTGTTTCGGAGTCCAGAGGCCGATCTGGATCACGGAACTCGCCTCTCACGGATATCCTGGAGATGTGGACTCGCTGACAAACCAGGCCCGGTACGTCATCCAGGGGCACGTCCGGGCTCTTGCCGCTGGAGTCGACAACATCACGTGGTTCGCCCTTGTCTCGCCCCCCTACGATCCCCATGAGCAGGGACTGCTCTATCAGGACACACGGGAACCCAAACCCGCCTACTACGCCTACCAGACGCTGACCCGGGAGCTGGCCGCATACTCCTACCACCACACGATCGGTGGCGTAGCGGGAGAAGCCTATGTCTTTCGGAATGTGTGTCTTCCGGACAAGACGGTTGCCTGGGGTACAGGAACACTGAGCTTCTCCGCGGCATCCACAGTCTCGGTGACCAACCGTAACGGCGAGAGCTCTTATATCTTTGATGGTCAGTCGGGGGACCTGGACGGAATCCATGATGGCGCGATTGTCGTCCAGTTGACGACAGAGCCCCGGTTCTTCGTAGCACATGCGGAGTAGCCGGGCTGCAAAACGACAGTCTCTATTCACTGTCAAGGTTGGAGAGAGTATGGATGCAGTCGAGATTATCGCCAGAAAGCGCGATGGTCACGCATTGACGCGTGCTGAGATCGACTTCTTCGTGCACGGTTATACAGCGGGCAGGATCCCCGATTACCAGGCGAGCGCATGGCTGATGGCCGTGTACTTGAATGGGATGAACGATGTGGAGACACGCGACCTGACGCTGGCTATGGCGGAGTCGGGAGATCGTCTCGATCTCAGTGACATCGCACCGCTTGTGGTTGACAAACACTCTACCGGCGGTGTCGGTGACAAGGTGAGCCTGATCGTAGCGCCGGTTGCAGCTGCGTGCGGATTGCCGGTCGCCAAGATATCGGGACGAGGCCTGGGCTTTACGGGTGGAACGCTGGACAAGCTCGAGTCAATTCCCGGTTACCGCACAGACCTGACCGAGATGGAGTTCCGAGCGCAGCTCAGTCGGATCGGAGTCGTACTAACTGGCCAGACAGGGGACCTGGCCCCCGCCGATGGGAAACTCTACTCCCTCAGAGATGTTACCGCGACGGTCGCGTCCATTCCGTTGATCGTCGGGTCGATTCTCAGTAAGAAGATCGCCGGTGGCGCACACGCCGTCTGCCTCGATGTCAAGGTCGGGCACGGAGCATTGATGCAGACACTGGATGACGCGCGCGAGCTCGCTCGTGCGCTTGTGAGCCACGGTACAGCCCTGGGCCTTAGAGTGACGGCTCTGATCTCAGATATGAACCAGCCGCTGGGACACGCCGTTGGCAACGCGATCGAGGTGCGAGAAGCTATCAACGTCCTCCGGGGAGGCAGTCCTGGCGATCTGGCTGACCACTGCCTCAGGATCGCGTCGGAGATGCTCGTGCTAGGCCAGCGTGTGTCCGGTATTGAAGAGGGATTGCTCAGGGCGAGAGAAGCTATTGAGAGCGGAAGTGCCTGGCAGAAGTTCCGCGAACTGGTCGTGGCCCAGGGTGGACAGGTACGGTACGTGGACGAGCCGGACTTACTACCGCAGGCTCCAGTGCAGGAAATCACAGTCGCGCGCGTGAGCGGGTACGTCGCCGCGATCCAGGCCGCTGAGGTCGGCTTGACCGTCATGCGTTTGGGCGGTGGCCGGTACGAGAAGGATGAGTCCATCGATCACGGCGTTGGGGTGATACTCCATCGCCGTGTCGGTGATCTGGTTGAGTCAGGCGATCCCCTCTTCACAGTGTTGGCCAATGATGAGGTCGGCCTTGAGAGGGCACAGGAGCGCCTCCTCGAGGCACATTCGCTGACGGATGAGCCCGTTCGCCCGCTGCCGTTGTTCTACGATCGGATCACTTGAGCATAGCCCGGTTGCATCGAGGACTATCGTCGACAGGGACGAGCCCACTTGATGGGTCCATCCGATATCGGCAGATGGGTGCATTGACCCAGGCCCCATCCCCTCTGAAGACAATCGTGCCCACCAATCCCTGCCGCTGCGTGGCCGTCAGCGCTTGCGCCACATCGGAGCGCGATGGCTGCGCTCCGATAGCTACCGTGCGCTCGACCGCTTCGATCAGTATCCACGTTGCTTCGTAGGCCAGAGCAGCCATCGGCCCGGGCGGCGTACCAGCCGAGACGGCGCGGTAGGCCGCGTCAAAGTCAGGGCCGGCCGCAGATATCGGCCATCCTGTCACGCACTCGACGCCTATGGCGCTGTCGCCCGCGACGGACGCAAATGGCGGCTCGGACAGCGCAGGGCCACCAACGATGCGCCCGCCCCACCCTTCAGACCTGAGTTGGGCGACTGCCTCTCCGGCGGCCACTGCCTCAAGATCAATGAACAGGCAGTCTGCACCCGTGGCGGTCACCTGGTCACGCCAGTGTGGAGACTGGAACGAGGTCTCAACACACGCCATGGTGTCGCCTTCCTGAGTCGCTGTCACAAACGCTGGCCACAGCACCCCATCATCCGTCAGGCCCACCGTGCACGTGCACGAGTCGGTGAGCTCCGAGATCTGTCGAGCAAGCTGAGTGATGTCGGGAGCGAGGCTGAGCACCATCCCCGATCCGGTCCCAGAGTCCGTGTTCGCGAAGTGGGCTGGCGCAACCAACGCGATCCCTGCATCGTTGTAGACGGGGGCTGCCGCCTCAGTGGTTGCATGGCGGAAGTGACCAACAACGGCAAGTACATCCGAGTCAATCTGGAGCTTGCGAGCCTGTTCGACAGCGCTCTCTGGGTCCCCCATATCATCGTAGGCCACCAGCTCCACGCGGTAGCCCCCTGCACCGCCGGAGGAGTTCACCTCACGCAAGGCAAGCCGAACGGCATAGATCACATCGTAGCCCACATAACGATACTGACCCTCGAATGGCGCCACGAGGCCGATCTTGATGACCTGATCTGAATCACCCGGCGCCCCGCACGACGCAAGGAGCGCGACCTGCATGGCTGCGAAGCCCACCCTGAGGACCAGGCTGAGGGTCTCAGACCGTGCGTGCAGGACACCGACCGGGGCGCTCACGGCAATCCACTACCGCACCGATCGTAGTTGGCTAGATGCTCAGCCTCTGTGGCCGCGAACAGGTGGCTCCCATCATCGCGCTCGCAGTCGACTAAGAAGAAGTAATAGCCTGTCTGTGCGGGACGGGCTGCCGCCTCGATCGCCGCCAACCCAGGACTGCAGATGGGACCAGGAGGTAGGCCGGGATTACGATACGTGCTGTAAGGCAGGTCGAGATCAAGATCATCCAAGGTCAGCGACGGCCACCAGGTCCCAGGCTCACCCAGCCCGTACTGCACAGTCGGACACGAGCCGAGGAACCACCCGGCGCTCAGCCGATTGTGAAACACACTGGAGATCACGGATCGTTCATCATCTCGGACAGCCTCACGCTCGATGATCGACGCCAGCGTCGTCAGTTGATAGACATCCAATCCGCTGTCGTTCGCAGCCATCCGGATGTCCTGCGTGACGCGACGATCAAACGTGTTGAGCATCAGCAGAATCAGATCATCAGCTGCGGCATCCATCGTCAGCTCGTAGGTGTCCGGCCATAGGAAGCCTTCGAGGCTCCCATCCACCGGAATCTGCGCCAGGAAGTCGTACGCAGGGAGTTGCAGTTGTCGCCAGCCCGTTGTCGCCACTCGCAGGAACTCGTCGTGCGCGATACCTGTCTGAGCAGCCACTTCCTCAGCGACCTGTTCCAGTCGCAGGCCTTCGCGAATGGTGACCATCTGTGACTGGCGTCGGCCGCTCTGAAGAGCCTGGGCGATCTCCCGAATCGTCATCGTCTGGCGCAGTTCAAAATGACCTGCCTCGATACCGGAGTCCAGGCCCTCGTGCTGAACGTACCGGCGGAACAGCTCGGCATCGCTAATCAGCCCCGCCTCCTGCAGTCCGTCAGCTATCTCAACCACTGTTTCGCCCGGCTCGACCACAAACGCCACCGGCGTGTCATCTGTCCCCGCAGGCAGCTCCAGTTCCTCGGACCGTGTCTCCAGGTACAGACCAATGAGGGCCTTGTCCGGCGCAGAGAGCCCACACAACCCCAGTGTAATCGACCCTGCCTCTCCGGAGAAGGAGCCAGCCATGAAGGCCACAACGCCTCCGATGGCCGCCAGAACAGCTGCCATCGCCGCCACGAAGGCGAGGATTCTACCCGCTCTCTTCACTCCATTCGCTCCTACTTCATTGTGTGTCATCGCCTGGGTTGTCCAGCGGTGGGCCCATCGCACTATCCCCAGGATATCCGTGTACTGGCCCTGCCTCGTCCAGATAGGCCTGCAGGACTACCGCTGCGGCCACTGCGTCCACATCGTCGGACTGACGCTTACTTGAGGTTCTTTTCTCTCGCCTGCCCGCCAGGATCGACTGCGCGGCCACCGTGGAATACCGCTCGTCCCAGAGAACCACACTCACTGGCAACTCTACCGCAAGCGCTTCAGCATACCGTACAACGGTTCGCGCCTGGGCGCCACGCTTACCAGCCGGTGTTAGCGGAAGGCCAACCACCACCCGCTCGACCCCATGCGTGACCACCAGTTGGTGGATTCGTTCGAAGTCGCAGGCACGCGATCCACGCTCCAGTGTCATCAGCGGGCGCGCGATGGTACCCGAAGGATCGCTGATGGCGATACCGACGCGTCGTCTCCCGGGGTCCAGAGCCAGAATCCGCACGCTAGAAATCCCATCTACTGGTTTGCCAGCACCAGGGCCTCGTCGGCCAATCCGGCCGGGAGCACAGATATCGTGATGCGCAAAGGCAACACTGGCAGACGCCGCAGTTCAGTGGGGTTGACTTCAATGCGAGGATCCTCCGCCAGCTCCAGGCCGGTGTTCAGCCTCTCCATTGCGAGCTCAACTCGTTGCCCACGGATGAGGGAGGTGGCGTACGCGACATCGAGTGAGGTCGCGGCGTAGCCGTGCGCAGTCACGAAGATGGTGTAGTCTCCGTATCCGATGTCTTCCTCAGCAACCTCACCAAGCTCGAAATCCGCTGCAACCAGCATATGTCCCTCGGGCAGTCGGCGCACGAGTGCTTGATACGCCACGCTCTCAGCATCATCCACATCGACACTGAGACCAGAGACGAGGAGCCGTAGGTTGAGGCCGACCGAATCAGCTTGTTCCGTGATGAAACGCGAGTACGTCTCCTTGGGAACGGCCTCAATGCGCAGCGACTGGCGGAGTAGAATCTCCGTCGGATCCAGCAGTCCCAGCATATCGGAGTATGCCTGATCAAGCAACTGCTGGGTGAGCTGCCGCTTGGCGCGGTCATAGTCCGCTTGATCCACCACACGGGTCTGCTTAGGCTCAGCACCGCTTGTGGGAGTCGGATTCGTCACCCGTACGGCAGAACCAGCAACCCCCTCCACCTGATTGATCTGGAACGCGCCGACATTCCCAACGCCTTCCTGCAGCGCCTCCACAGGCGCCGTTGCCTGCCCTGAGGCAGGCAACATCACATCGGCCGTCGTACGGAACCGGACTGGATAGCTACTGGATGAGGTGCGCACGGTTGTGCCAGCCCGAACCAGATAGTCTTCAGCCAACAGGTTTGTGAAAAGCACCTCCCCCGCTGCATAGCCGCTTGCGATGTCTGCGGTTCCAGTCGTCTCCACTTCAACGTACCCTTCGACCTCGACACCCAGGCGTCGGGCAGGGATGACCTGACCTCCGTGATCAATCCCCTCAGCCTCGCGCTGCATCGACACCGCCACGATCGTCGTCACAGTCTGCCCGGCGGGTACCAGGGTGACCTTGGCGCTGGGAATCACGATGTAGGCTGTGCCGATCAGGATCGTCAGCGCAATCGCGAACACGGCAAGCCGAAACAGCAGCGTGAGCCACCTGAACCATACGGCGGGAGTTCGCACAGGCCGTCTGCGCCAGATCTCTACGGGAGCATCCCACCAGTGTGCTGGGGGTGGATTGATCCGCTCTGGCGGATGAGAAGCCCAAACATGCGTCTGCTGAGCAGCGTCCACCGTGCCGAATGCGGGAAAACCGCAGCTTCGCGCTAAGCGACGACGCTCAAAATCAGGTGAGATGACCGCAATCTCCTGCTGTCTTCGAGCCGCCTCGCGACGTAGGAGCTCGAAGTCGAGCGGACGCGAGGGGAAAGGGCTATCCCAGTCGAGTGCAAGCACGACCCGCCCCGGGCCCAGCCACTCTAACTGGTGGGACACCGCGACAGCATCATCCGTACTTCCCAATCTAAGAACAGAGCCGTTGCTCAAGATATCAGCTCAACAGAACGCAATCCGTCGCCAATCGCGGCGAGCGAGCGGACTAATCCATCAACTCCGCCAACACGAACGGAGCCTGTGCAAGAGCCTCATCCAGGCGCGTTGCGTCCCGCCCTCCGGCCTGAGCCAGGGTTGGCTTGCCTCCCCCACCCCCTCCGACAACTCGCGCCAACCGTCGCACGATCGCCGCAGCATCGATTCCTCGTAGCACCAGATCGTCCGTCACCGCTGTGATCAGGGCAGGCCGTTCCCCAAGAACCGCACCCAGCACGACAACCCCCGACTCGAGTCGTTCCCGGAACCAGTCGGTCATCTCACGCAGCACATCCAGGCTCTGCGCGGCAACCCGTGCGCTCAGAAGCGACACGCCCGCGACTGTCTGAACTTGCTCAAGGAGCGCATCGAACTCTCGCCTTGCCAGCTGCTCCTGCAACCGGGAAATCTCTTTGCGTGCTAACTGCAGATCGTCGATCAGGCCCAGCGCTTTGCGATCTACCTCATCGGGCGGAACTCCCAGATAGGCGCTAGCTCGCTGCAGCACGCCGAGCTGACGCGCGATGAGCTCCATAGCGCCGCGACCGGTCACCGCCTCGATCCTTCGCACGCCGGCCCCAACGCCCTCCTCTGACACGATCTGGAATATCCCGATCTCGCCCGTCTCACTGACGTGCGTTCCGCCGCACAGCTCCTGGCTGAAAGGTTCATCCGGCCATCCTACACGGACTACTCGCACACTCTCGCCGTACTTCTCCCCAAACAGGGCGATGACCCCTTCCTTCAGCGCGCCCCGGTAGGACTCCTCCGTGACCTCCACGGGGTAGTTCGCGAGGATCGCGTCGTTGACCGATCGCGTTACTGCATCCAGATCATCCTGCGTCAGCATTCCCGGATGCGTGAAGTCGAACCGCAGTCGGTCGGGCGACACAGCTGAACCTGCCTGCTGAACGTGTTCACCCAACAAGTACCTCAGTTCACTCTGCAGCAGGTGAGTCGCTGTGTGATTGCGCGCGACATCCATCCGGCGGTCGTAATTCACCACCGCCCACACCCCATCGCCCGGACGAGGTCGACCGCGAGTGACAACACCCTCGTGGATGATCAGAGCAGGCACAGGCCGCTTCACGTCAGTTACTTCTATCTCCCAGACGGGCTCGTCGTCGCCATCGGAGTAGGCAGCCAGGAATCCAGTGTCCGAAACCTGACCGCCTGACTCGACATAGAAGCAGGTAGCTTGCAGCACCACACTGACTCGATCGCCCTCTGCGGCATGGGGCGCCAACTCACCGTCCTTAATCACCGCGGCGACCAGCGTCTCGACCTCCGTGGTCGAATAGGGGTCGTACACAACCCCTGCTTCCCCAAGCAGTCCGCGCTCCCTAAGACTGGCCAGCAGTCCTCCGTAATACACCGCGGTGGACTCATCGTGGCCGTCGAATGTATCCGCGCCGCGTGCACGCTGGCGCTGAGCCTCCAGGGCGACTCTATACGCTGCTTCATCCACTCCTAGCCCGTGCTCGGCGCCCACATCACGGGTGATCTCAAGCGGGAGTCCGAACGTGTCGTACAGACGAAACGCCGCCTCGCCCGGGATGGTTCGTTTTCCCGAAGCCAGAAGCTCGCTGATAACCTCATCCAGACGAGCGAGGCCCGTATCCACCGTTCGCAGGAATCGCTTCTCCTCCTGCGTGATGGTACTCAGGATGAACTGCCGACGCGCCTGAAGCTCTGGATAGTGTGCGCCCATCACGTCGACGACTGTCTCGGCCACCTCAGCCAGAAATGGCTCGACGAAGCCCAGCTTACGACCAAACCGCACGGCACGGCGGAGGATCATGCGCAAAACGTAGTTGCGCCCCTCGTTACCCGGCAGTACACCGTCGCCGATGAGAAATGCGATAGCGCGACTGTGGTCCGCAATGACTCGATAGGGAACAATGTCTTCAAGCACCTGGGCCTCGGAGTGCCCAGCCATTTCTCTGGTTCGTTCGATGATCGGAACGAACAGATCCGTCTGGTAGTTGGACTGCACACCCTGCATAATGGCCGCCAGCCGCTCGAATCCCAGACCGGTGTCGACGTGCTTTGCCGGAAGCGGCGTGAGGTTGCCGTCAGCATCACGATCATACTGGATGAAGACCAGGTTCCAGAATTCCACGAAGCGGCCGCAGTCACCGTTCACCTGGCAGATATGCTGCGGATCGTCTTGGTAACGGCACGCCTCAGGACCATGGTCATAGATGATCTCGCTGTTCGGACCGCACGGACCGACATCGGCCATCTCCCAGAAGTTGTCCTTGCGCCCGAAATACACGATGTGATCGGGGTCAATGGTGGTCTGGGTTCGCCAGAACTCGGCAGCCTCCTGGTCGGTCTCCAGTTGACCGAGTTCGTCCTCAAAGACCGAGGCCCAAAGGCGATCCCTGGAAAGCCCCAGAGTATCAGTCAAGAACTCCCACGCCCACGCGATCGCCTCTTTTTTGTAGTAGTCGCCGAAAGACCAGTTGCCCAGCATCTCGAACAAGGTATGGTGAGTCTCATCCCGTCCAACCTCGTCGAGGTCGTTGTGCTTACCAGAAACCCGCAGACACTTCTGCATGTTAACGGCCCGAGTATATGGACGCGTGCCGATTCCAAGGAATACGTCCTTGAACTGATTCATCCCGGCATTGGTGAACAGCAGTGTCGGATCATCTGCAGGCACTAGACCAGCGCTGGGCACAACGGTGTGCCCACGCTCAACAAAGAAGTCGACGAAACTCTGGCGCACCTGCGCACTTGTCATTGTCTCCATAAATGCCAACGCCCTCCAAGTTGGGCGGTATTGTAGTCGGAATAGGTTGAACTGTCAACCCTACCAGTCCGAAGTCGCGTCTCAACAAGCCAGCACCTCCTGCCAGCTGATGTGGCAGGAGGTGCCCGATAGACCGTGGGTAACCGAACTACACGAGTAACAGGTACGGCTCCTCTACAAGCTCCTTGAGCCGCTGCAGGAATCTGGCCGCCGGCGCGCCATCGACGAACCGGTGATCAAACGTCAAACTCAACCACATCATATTGCGGATCACGATCTGGCCATCTACAACCACGGCCTTAGCCTTGATACGTCCAACGCCAAGGATTGCCATCTCTGGCAGGTTGATGATGGGTGTGAAGGCATCCACATCGTACATCCCGAGATTCGTGATTGTCAGAGTTCCCCCGCTGAGATCGTCCAGGGTAGCTTTTCCCTCACGGGCACGTCCAATGACCTCCCGTAACTCGCGGGCCACATCCACCAGGCGCTTCCGGTCCGCATCGTGAACTACCGGCACGAGCAGCCCTCGGTCCGTGTCCACCGCCAGGGCAACGTTCACTGAGGCTAGTTGCCGGATGACGCCCGTTGTCGGATCACCCTCCAGACGCGCGTTCACGTTCGGATGCTCGCGTAGCGCTCGCGCGACCACCTTGATCAGGAGATCGTTGTAGCCCAGGTTGAACCCAAGTTCCTCCGCCAGTCTGACCTTGAGCCGCTCTCGCAGTGAGACGAGCTCCGTCGCATCCACCTCCATCGTGATGGTCACTGGCGCCGTTGTCTGATGGCTCTCAAACATCCGACGGGAGATGATTGAACGTACGCCGGTGATCGGAATCTCTGCTTCGTCAGCGACTGGCGTGACCTCTGCAACCGGCTCAAGTGCAGCGATCCGCTGCTGCGTTGGCACAGGTCCCGCAGCCTGGACATCTTCCTTCACAATCCGTCCACCTGGCCCAGTCCCGGTGATATCGCGCAGATCGATGCCCAGACTCTCGGCCAGACGCGTCGCCACTGGCGTAGCTGTCGGCAGCGACTCAACGTATGCCAGAACGTCCCGCTCGACGATCCGTCCCCCCGGTCCAGATCCCGCGACCTCCGTCAAGTCGATGTTGTGCTCCACGGCGGATTTCCGGGCTCGAGGTGAGGCGAAGAGCCGACCAGATGGCCCGGCTGTCGCCTGAGCCCCTTCTGCAAGCGCCACGCCAGCAGCGGGCGCGGCATCGTCCGGAGAAGCCGTCCCAGCTGCAGACTCCTCAGGTGGCGCAGCGGCGCCCTGCTGGTAGCCGGAGACATCCTCATCGGGATCCTTGGTGATGAGCCCGACGATCGAGAGCACAGGAACTGACATACCAGCCGGAACAAGGACTCTCCTCAGATAGCCCTTCTTCGGCGCCTCAACCTCGAGCGTCGCCTTGTCCGACTCGATGGTGAACAGCACATCACCTCGGTCTACTGGCTCGCCCTCGGTCTTGAGCCATTCGACGATAGCTCCCTCAGTCATAGTCTGCCCAAGCTTGGGCAAGATCACTTCGGTAACCATGAGATTCTCCCTTATCGCAACACGTTCCGGATCGCTTGAGCAATTACGTCCACCCCAGGGATCGCAGCATCCTCGAGCGGTTCGCTCATCGGCACCGGCACATCAGCCGCGGCGACCCGGAGGACAGGCGCATCGAGCCAATCAAAGAGCTCTTCCTGAATCCGCGTAGCCAGCTCGCTCAAGAATGAGCCTGTCTTGTAGGCCTCGGTCACTCCAATCACACGCCCGGTCTTCTTGACGGAGGCAGAGATCGTCTCCATGTCAAGCGGCTTCAACGTGCGCAGATCAATGACCTCAACGCTGATTCCGTCATCCGCCAACTTCTCGGCCGCCTCCAGAGATCGATGAACCATGCGCGAGTAAGTAACGACGGTGACATCGCTCCCCTCACGCTTGACATCGGCCACGCCATAGGGGATGATGTAGTCCTCCTCGGGCACATAGCCCTCTATGCCGTACAGCATCTTGTGCTCGATGAACATCACTGGATTGTCATCCCGTATAGCGGCCTTCAGCAGACCCTTGGCGTCAAATGGAGTGCTAGGCATCACCACATAGATGCCAGGGAAGTGCGTCCACAGCGCTTCGAGCGACTGCGAGTGGTGCGCCGCAATCGAGCGTCCAGCTCCGCCTTCAGAGCGGATCACTACGGGGACCGTTGTCTTCCCACCAAACATATAGCGGTTCTTGGCTCCCTGATTCGCGATCTGGTCCATTGCGAGAGGAGTAAAATCAACATACATAATCTCGGCTATCGGACGCATCCCGCACATCGCGGCGCCTACCGCGGAACCCGCGATGGTGGCCTCGGAAATGGGCGTATCCCGGACACGTTCTGGTCCAAACTCATCGAACAGGCCCTTGGTAGCGCCGTAAGCTCCACCGTACAGCCCTACATCCTCTCCCATGATGAACACATTGGAGTCGCGCTGCATCTCCTCTCGCGCCGCTTCCTGAAGAGCCTGACGATACAGAATCTTCCGCGTGCCTGGCCCGCCATCGCGGCACAGAGCCCTGAGCCGCCGCTCCCTCGCGTAGTCCTCCTCTGTCCACCTGAACGGAGCGTAAACGAATTTCTCCAGCTCCTCCGGATCCGGAGTTGGTGACTCGAGAGCGAATGTCGTGGCGTCCTCGATGGCCTCCTCGACCATCTCCTCGACAGCATCCACTTCGGCCTCTGTCAAGATGCTATTCTCGACCAGCCACGCCGCGAAGTTAGTGATCGGATCACGCGCCTTCCACTCCGCCTCTTCCTCCTTCGTGCGATACTTGCGAGGATCAGACCGTGAGTGCCCGTACCAGCGATAGGTTTGGCACTCTATGAGACTGGGTCCCTCCCCCTTGCGAGCTCGCTCAACCGCTCTCTGCACCGCCTCACGGACTGCCAGCAGGTCCATCCCGTTGACAAGCTCGCCGGGGATCCCGTAGGCGCATGCCCGATCAGCGATATCGAGCTTGGCCGTGGCCTTTTCTATGGGCACCGACATACCATAGAGGTTGTTCTCAACGATGTAGACTACCGGCAGACTCCAGAGGGCTGCCATATTGAGGGATTCGTGGAAATTTCCGGTGTTGGATGCGCCATCACCGAAGAAACACAGCACCACCTGACCGGTTTTCTTCATCTGCTGCGCGAGACCAGCTCCCGTCGCCACGGGGATGTTGCCGCCCACGATGCCAGTTGCGCCAAGGTTCCCGTGCTGGACGTCGGCGATGTGCATAGACCCGCCGCGACCACCGCAATAGCCTGTAGCGCGACCGCACAACTCAGCCATCATCTTTCGATAGTGTTCCTGCTTCGCCTCCTCGGTGCCGGCGATCGACGCGCCTCGCGCGTGACAATGTCCATGCCCCCGATGGGTGCTCGTGATCAGGTCCTCATCATCCAAGACCGAGATGGCGCCAACGGCCACTGCCTCCTCGCCCGCGTAGAGGTGCGAAGCCCCCTTGATCAGGTCGCGGCCCAGCAGATCGTAGACCTTGTCCTCGAACATGCGGATTTCCCACATCTGCCGCAGCAGGTCCAGACCACGTTCCTTCGATATCCCGTGATTCCTCGACTCAGTCGCTTTCTTGCTCATCGTGTTCCTCTCAAATCATAGTAATGTGAGGCAGAAGACGCCGCGCTACTGCGCATCATCCTGCCAGGTCGATGCCTTCTGAAGCTGTTCGTAACGTTCGAGGACCGCCTCCGCCAGAGACTCGTCCTCCGAAATGCCACAGACATCGGCCAACGTCGAGATTACTCCTCGATCCGAAATGCGCCTCTGCAGCTCGACTGCATGCTCATCGGCCGGATTGTCATAGGCAAGAGCAGCCGCGATGCCCCACGCCAGCCCATCGGGTGCGATGCCGTGTTTCTCCGCGAGCCGCGCGGCGCCGACCAGTCGATCCTGTGGCGCGAGTTTCCGTAGCGGATCACGTGCCAGTCGGTCGATCGGATCAGCGAGAGCCCGGTTACCAAATCGGTTGAGGAGATCTCGCACGTGCTCTCGCAACTCGTCCAGATCTAGACCGTGCTCAGCGACGAGTGCGCGCGCAGACTCGTCCACCGCGGATTCGAGACGCCGACGTACCTCCGGGTCCACAAGCGCCTCGTATCCATACTCCCAGCCCCGGCGGTACCCAAGATAGCCCAGCATCGCATGGCTGGCATTGTGAATGTACAGCTTGCGCTCGACGTAGGCGGAGAATGGAGTGACCGGCGCCATCCCGACCACCTGCGGGATCCTGCCCACAAACGCGTCTCGGTCAACTGGAAGCACCTTGTACGGCTCCGCTACGATCAGAGTGATATCCGCTGCCCGCTGTTCCGGTGTCGGCACGGGCGCCATGCGCGCGATCACAGCAGGCACGAAACCCACCAGCGCATCCAACCGTGAACGCCACTGCTCCGGCAGTGCTTCCCGGACATACCCGCTCAGCAACTCCGGTGCATCGTGCAGATTCTCACAGATGATCACATTCAAAGGTCGCTCGTTGCCCGAGCGCCAACGCTGTTCCAACCCCATGGCGATGGGGCGCGCAATGATCGGGAGCGCGCGCGCTCCGACAGCGGTCGCCGCAAGCTGTGCCCCTGCAACCACCGTCGCGACTGCCTCAAGATCGCGCCCATCAATAGCACGTACAGGGCCTACAGTGATGTCCTGCGTGCTCTCCACACCGGCGAGCCTCAGTGTGTAGGCGCCCTTCTCGCCAAGGGCCTGAACCAGTGGCTCGTCTACATCCACGAATACGACTTCATGTCCCGATTCGCAGAAGAGCTGCCCCAGAAAGCCGCGCCCCACACTTCCAGCTCCAAAGATCACCGCGCTCGTGCGCTTTTCCTCATCCAAATCAGCTACGCCTCCTCGGTATCTATCCACATCCACCGTCACTCTGCACTTGGAGAAGGGCTGTGTGGCCTACGACGAGCCCCACCCGCTAGCCGCACGCCGGCCCTCTCCACAAGCTATGCTCGGTATCGTAGAACCAACCCGGGTCATCGACTATCAGCTCGTGCCTGCCCCAACCCGATCTCACACGCTGCCACGTCTCATCCCACTCCCGCACGCCACTCAGTGCATCAGCGGCCTCCACATTGCATCCTCCCACGGCAACGGCTGCTGTGAGCGCGTCTTCGGGAGAAGTGTTGCGGAGAAGTGCAGCAAGAAACCCGGCGATGGTCGCATCACCCGCCCCAGTGGTTCCCACGAGCTTAGCTTTGAAGCAGGCTCCCCAGAGCTCCCTGTCGGCCCACTGGGCGGCATCTCGTGGCCGGGCGTTCCCCATACTCTCAATTGACGACGCTGAAGAAGTTCTCAGATACAGACCGCGATCGCCCAACTTGAGGCCCGCTATGCGAGCTCCCATGCCCAGCAACTCAGAGCTGAGGTCCGAAAGCAGCGAGCCACTAACGAAGGACAGTAGGTCACCGCGATCCGAACGAGCGATGAGCTCGGCATACAGGCCGGGCCGCATCATCATCAGGCATTCCTCGATGCTGGGAAGGAAGATATCCACGAAGGGCAGAGCTCTGCTCACGATCACCCGCCAATCTGCTCGGCCTGCCTCCGATGCCGGATCTGGAAGCGCCATGTCCAGCGATGTTGTCACGCCTGTCGCCTTAGCTCTCCGAAGCATCTCGATGAGTTCTTCGCCATCATCGACAAACATGCGCCGCATCAGAGGCGGATAGCCGAAGTGAAACAGCCGTGCACGGCCCACCGCTTCGTAGTCCACATCGCCGGCTCCAAACGTGTCATTCGCATCTGGACAGTGCAGGAAAACCCGATCAACGCCTGGCGCATTGACGATTATCGTGTACGATGTGCTTACCTTGGGGTCTGTGATCATACTATCGGCGAGATTCTCCCCATACTGATCGACGATGTCCCGTACAGCCCCACCCAGCAGGTCGCACCCGATCTTACCCATCAACCTGGTGCAGATGCCGAGTCGGTTTAGGGCTATTCCCGTATTCGAGACGGCCCCACCTGTAGAGAACGTGAGCGGCCCAACAGTGATCAGCCTGCCGGGACGCAGCAGCGCCCCTAGCTCCGTCCCCGTCAGGGCAGACAGATCGGGAATTACGTCCAGGCAGATGTGACCGGCCACTATCGCGTCATGCACAGCGTTGCATCCTTATCAGGCGTCACCTCAACCGAAAGCCAACACAGCGCGAGCTGCCGCCTCATCGGTGACGAGAACATTGATGTGCCGTCCCCTCAACGCGCCAACGATTGCCTCGGCCTTGGTCTCTCCGCCTGCCACGCCCACCACGTACTCGATACCCCGCAGGTCACGCAGCTCAACCCCGACGATGCGACGTGTGAGCTGTAGGTCCATGGCTTGCCCATCGATGTCGTAGGGCCGAGCACAGACATCGCCGACGACTCCGAGCGATCGGAGCTCCACCAGGTCGCCCTGACTGACATAGCCTGCCCGAAGCATGCTGTAGATGTCCTCTTTGGGGGCGCCAATACCTACCAGAGCAATGTCCGCTCTACGTGCCAGTGCCAGCGTCTCCCGAATGCGCGGTTCCTGTAACAAGACGTCGCGTGTGTGTGCATCCTCGACAATCAGAGGAGCGTGCAAATATCTCGATTCGCCTCCATAGATACTCGCCAGAAGCCGCGCCAGGTCCGGGCCGTCGATGAAAGGATCTCCCTCACCTACAGCGCCAACCATCTGCACGACAGTCAGATTCAACCGACGGCGTGGTTCGAGCGCACGCACCGTCCAGTAGACGGCCATTCCCCACGAGATACCCAGGATCGCCCCGTCAAACAGTATCTCATGGAGATAGCGCGCAGCCAACACCCCCAGTCCACGCAGCATCTCCTCGTAAGACCGCTCCACCCCAGTAAGGACCTTCGCCTGCCTGAGCTGGTAGCGATCCATAAGCGCTTGCTCGACCTCAGGCGCCTGCTTCCAGGGGTAGTGCACGATGATCTCAACCAGACCGGAATCCCGCGCTTCCTGAATTGCACGAGACACGGTAGATCGCGAGACGCCGACCTGTCTGGCGATCTGCGCCTGCGTGAGCCCCTGCTCATAGTATAGGCTAGCAACCTGCGCCAACACCTCATCGCGCGTTGTCATACAACATCTCCACACTGGGAATGCACAGATTCCCAAGTAGTGCACGTATGTGCAGATATTGTATCACAGTCCAGATGACTTGTCAATAGCTGCCAACGCGCCGGTGTGGTTCTCCAGAGCACCAAGCACCGCCCTATCGAGGCGAATGCCCGCGCCTGGTTGCCTGATACACCAAGCCGTCCGTGGATAGAGCTAGAATGTTATGGTGAGTCCACCATCAACCGTGATAACCTGACCGGTGATATAACTAGAATCCGGACCGGCCAGGAAGAAGCATACCCCTGCGATCTCCTCGGGGCGGGCCGCACGACGAAGTGGCAGGTGCTGACCATCGACGTAATTGACCCGGAACCACTCGGTATCCAGCTCATTCGTCCCATCGTCCTTGACACTCATCGGAGTTCGGACAAACCCAGGCGCCACTGCATTCACCAGAATCCCTCGCGGCGCCAGCTCAGTCGCCAGGGCTCTACAGTACTGATTGAGCGCTGCTTTGGCCATGGCGTACGCGCTCGCCCCAACTTCTGTGCGCTCTCCGTGGATCGATGTGATGTGAATGACGCGCCCTCCATCGCCCATCAAAGGCACAGCAACCCGGGTGAGATAGACAGCTCCGTTCACCATGAGATCGAACGGCGCCCGCCATACCTCAAACGGGCTCTCAATTGCATCTGCTCCCATTGAGACACCCGCCGAATTGACGAAGGCGTCCAGCCGCCCCCAGTTGTCCTCGATCGCAGTCCCCACAGCAGACGCGACTGCTGGATCACTGTAGTCGCCCGCACACACAATGTGGTTGCCCAAGGGCATCTCGGCGACCAGCTCCTCAAGCAGAGCCTGCCTGCGTGCGTTTACGCAGACATCCCATCCCTCCTCCGCGAACCGCAGTGCTGTGGCTCTGCCTATCCCAGAGGAGGCGCCCGATACCAGAACCTTCTTTCTACTCCCCACGTCAATTCCTCCCACTAAGCCACTGTTGTGGCGGCTGAGCCAGTCGGGCCAAAGGCGCTATGGCTCGCTATCCAGACGTCACTCGCGCCAGGTGTTCCATCGCCAGGCGTGGGCTTGAGAGTATTGGAACAACCTGTTCCTCTGGCGCAATGGTATCTGCAACGCGTGCCATCGATGCCTGCGCAAGTACCACGACATCGTTTCGGACCCCCAACTGGACCAGTGCTTCTCTCACAATCCGGTCGTGAGTCTCGGCATCACCCGCCTGGAGTGCCTCGTAGGCGCCAGGGCAGAGTACCGGATCGACGGTCACACCGCGCCCCAGTGCACTAGCCCGCATCTCGACCAACTGCTGTGTCGGGCCGAGCGTCGTGCGCACCGTAGCGGCGATACCGACCCGCCGTCCCAGGCCTATTGCCTGATCGATCATCGGCTCGTCAATCTTCAGGACCGGAATCCCAACCAGTTTTCGGGCTACATCCGCGCAGGGCGAGATGGATGAGCATGTCAATTGTACCCACGATGCTCCAGCCTCTTCAGCCGCCGTGGCATGCGCGTTCACCATGCGATACGCTTGCGGCGTCAGTCCATCCGCCTCCAGCACGACACTCAGGAGCAACTCGTCCGCGACGTGAACTGGTTTCACATCATTCGGCAACAATTCCTGAGCCAGCCGATCGAAGAGAGTCACCAGCGAACCCACCGTATGGACGAACACCAGTTTTCTAATCATACACACAAGCTCCTCGTGTATCCTGACAGAAGCCTGTTGAAGGGGTACAGCGGCAGGATCGCTGCCCCCTTCCACAGTTGTTTTCTCTAGGAGACGTTCCGTATCAACGACAGGTCGCCTGTCTTGGCAGCTTGCAGGATGGGGCCCATGTAGTCGTCGACCATCTCAGCCGTCAGTGCGACAGGCATGTTCTCCAGCTTCATCTTGAGCTGCGGGTCCTTGGCAGCCATCAGTGCGCGATCGATGTGTCCATCCGTGAAGCCTTTGACCTCGCCGAGCGTGGTGGGGAACCCGATCGATCTCTGGAATGAGATCATCGCTTCTGCCACCGCCATCCCCAGCTGGCGTCCACCAAGCTGATCCAACGGCGCTGTTGTGAACCCAGCGTCCCGGAAGATCTCACCGACGACGCGCAGGGGTTCCCCAATGGCTGGCGCAAAGAAGACCGTGTAATAGGGGTTCATGATGGCGCAGGCGCGGCCATGGCTCAGAACATCGACCAGCGAGAAGCTCGTCAAATGGCCGCCGTTCGTGCCGCCCAGCATGATCGCATATCCGCCCAGGTCTGTGGCAAGCCCCAAAGCCTCGCGCCCGTCAGCGTCCGTCGCACTGTCCAACACGCGCGGCAGGAACCTGACCACCAGCCCGATACTCTCGCGGGCAACCTCCGCCACCTGCTGATAGTTGGGCTTGCCCACCGCGCCATAGAGAACCTCCAGCGAATGCGCAACGCCATCGAGCGCACCATCTGACGTCAACGAAGGCGGCGCCCCGAACGTCACCTTGTAGTCGAACACCGGCTGAACCGGCACAATGCTGTCGTCCACTATCAGTTTCTTCTGACCCGTCTCCACGTTGGTGATGTTGGAGTACTTGGTCAGATGCGCGCCTGAACTGGCGACGGTCTGTATCGCCACGTGCGGCGCCAGCGACTTGCCGCTGGCCTTCAGTGCTTCAGAAACCAGGCCTGTTCCGAAGAACTGCCCGATATCGCCACCCAGAGTCCTGAGGACCTCGGCTGCCTTGGTCACATCGATGGTACTGCCACCTCCGAAACTCATCACGACGTCCGGTTCCATCTGCTCAAAGCTTGCTCGGACGCGTGCGAGATCCTCGAGTGGGGCATTGGGCGCTGGGCCGTCAATCTCACCCAGCAACTCCACGCCGGCCTCCGCAAGCGCTGTCTTGAGCGCATCGACGAACTTCTCAGAGCCCGGAAACACGTCGCGAACGAGAGCAGCTCTGCTTCCCAGGCGTGCGGTGGCCTGGCCAACCTGCCCAAGCACACCAATTCCGTGGATATAGGCATCTCCCTTGAACTCGCGCAACATCCCTCTAGCTGATTCGAAACCTGTCATGACACAACCTCCTTCAATTCACACACTACACGCTCAGACTGCGGAGCATCACCGTGGAGACCCTACTGCACCATGAGTTGATGCTCCCGAATCCGTTCGATGAACGTCTCATAGCTGCCGATGAACTGAGTCAACGTCGCGTGAACGGGCGCCCATTTGAACACCGCGTCCTCGTCAGCGAGATCGAGGGCGTACGCAGGCCTGTACCGCTCGTCTCCCTCAACATCCAGATGATCGCCTGCGAAGTAAGCCTGTCGGAAGATCTCACTGTGCGCCAGCACGCGCATAACGTGCTCGGGAACCGGCGATTCAACACTCATCGGATGTAGATCGACCTGGGCCATCTCGTCGAAGGGTCGCCGGATATTCGGGAACACGCTGAGGATCGAGGCGCCCAGGATCTCGGTGATATCCGGGAAGGCCGATGGAAGGCCGTCGTAGCCATTTCCTTCGTAGATACGCAGCGAGGCCACCAGTGGCTTGCACGCGCCTAGATCGTACCCGTGAGAACGAAGATAGGAGTACATGCGCTTGGTCACAGCGACGCCTGCCCATGCAGCCGCCTCGCGGGCCTGCCCCTCGGTGATGCCCTGAGCAGCCAATACATCGATCTTGGACAACAGCTCGTCGCGCACGGGATAGGCCAGCCGTCCGTTCATCTCGACCAAACAACTGAAGGCGGCCGCGCCGTCACGGATCGCTTCAGCGAAGGCCACATGCTGGAACATGCCGAAGTTGACAGTGATCGTCACACCGATTCCCCTTTTGGTCAACTCACGACATGCCGCCAGACCTGCCTGGGTGCCTGGAAGCTTGAACACAACGTTTGGAATGCCACCGCCCAGACGAGCCTGGAACCTTTCGTAAAGGAACAGCGCATCGCCGATCATGGCATCCTGATCCCCGTGGTTGACCGGATTCACTTGCAGGCACACGCAGCCCATCTGCCCCTCAGTGAGCAAGAAGATTGGCCGCAGGAGCGTCATGTTGGCGAGTACGACCTCCAGCGTGACCAGGCGCCCCAGGAGATCCAGACCGGCCTCCGGGTTCTCCGTAACGATCCGATCCACCACAGGATCCCATCGCGCCGGGTCAGAACGCCACGCCATCTCGACCAGAGGAGGATTCGTCGTCGCGAAAGAGGCCCCCAGATAGAGTGCATGCTCCAGAAACGCCGCGAAATCGTTACTGATCTCGGTCAGCGTCTGGCCCTTCTGCCTGAGCTCCGCGATGCGCTTCAGGTTGCTCCCGTCGATCTCCGTCTGTAGGTTCGCCAGGTACTCGCCAACGCTGACACCGATTAGCTGCTGAGCAGCGCCCGCCGGGTCGTTCGCCTCCTCTGCCCCCAGCCGTGCCTCGTGGTATGCACGCCATTCATCGAGAAGCTCCCCCATCGGCTCAGGAGATCGCCGCGCAAGTTCAATCACAGCATCCCGTACCCTAACTGAGGCTTCCTCAACCTGCTGGCCCGACAACGCCTGTGCCCCATGACGCGCGCTGTCCCGCAGATTCCACGAAGGCAGGTAGGAGACGAGGCTGATGTTTAGCTCACACAGGAACCGCAGGACCGCGCGTGCTGTGCACGCGTCCGCGCCAGGAAGCTCCGCGGCGCCGATTTCACTTAGAATCGCGCCCAGACGCTCACCGAACCTGCCAGGCGCCTCGAAGTAGATCAAATTCTCCACCGCTCTGGACACGTTGCCTTGCCTGACCAGCGCAACAACGTCTTCCGCAGCCTCCAGCTCTCGCTGTCTCCTCTCGGACGCGATAGCACGCACCATCTGCTCTTTGATATCCATTGCATCCATCCTCGACTAGCTCACTATCGTGACACAGGCGCGGCCTCTGTCCAGGCCGTCCGCACGAAGGCTGCCGCCCGCTCCACGCCTTCCCGTCCCTGTCGTGCGTTCTCCTCCATACAGATCCAACCATCCCAGCCTGCCGCCTTCAGAACACCGAACAGGTCCAGGTATGGTGCGACGCCGGTGCCCAGGAGCACGTGCTGCAGTTCACCGCGAATCGCGGTGTCAGCAGCGTGCACCGTCTCCACCCGGTCCACAACCTGTCGCAGCAGGCAAACCGGATCATCAGAGAACGCCGCTGCATTTGCTGTATCGAAGTTGATTCGCAGGCCAACATCCTCGGTACGTCGGGCGATTTCCAGAAAGATGTCGGGAGGCTGGGAAAAGTCCGTATAGGTCCAGGCGCCGGGCTTACCGTGGTTCTCATAGACCAGTGTAACGCCTTGACCTTGCATCGTGTCCACCAGTCTCCGGAGCCCGTCGACGGCCCATTCGATACCATCCTCTCGTGAGGTCTCTGGATGGGCTTGACCGGCGGTCACGCGCACGTATTGAGCGCCCAGTGCCGCGCTGACTGATACCACCTCCTGCTCCATTGCCAGCTCACGCTCTCGCTGAGCAGGGTCTGGATGTGTGAAATCGGGATAGCTTGTCACCATAACAAGCCCCAGACCCGAACGCTCAATCTCCTGTCTGAGTGATATGAGAGCCTCTGTTGATCGGTCTGTCACAAACAGGATACTGATATCGATGCCATCGAGCCCCAGATCCGCCCCCATCTGAGCCCACTCACCGACCGACATCCGTCCCTCCACGATGTCGGAGAAGAACGATACCGGTAGACAGCTCAACTTCATGGTCTTCCTCCTACGAGACTGCGCATATATCGCATTGTCTCAGCCGCTGCAGTATCCGGATCCGGCAGCGCGAGCAACTCGGCTGACAGGTACCCGTTGTATCCACAAGCCTGCAGAGTGGATACAATCGCCGGAAAGTCAATCAGGCCCTGCCCCGGATATAGACGATTGTTGTCGCCCAAGTGCACGTGCCACAATAGGCCGGCTGCCATAACCTTCTCAAATGGTTCAGTCCAGGACGTTTCCTCGATATTGACGTGAAACGTGTCCAGGATGATACCGAGAGCGGAATGGGAGACATCACCGACCAGTTCCATCGCCCCGGCCGCAGAGTTCACGATGTCCGACTCGTATCGGTTGATCGGCTCAACTGCCAGTCGGACGGCCTTCGACTCAGCATATCCTGCGCCGTCCCTGAGCGCAATCACCAGATCCTGTCGAGCTGATGGCCCGGCGTGTGCCAGCCTCCCACGGAAGCTTCCGATCGTGACCACAGGCGCTCTGACGGCTGTAGCGAAGTCTATGAGATCCGTCAATCTCTCCCTGGCCTGCCGAGCCTGCTGAAGGTCGGGGCTGAGCAATGTGAGTCCCGTACTGAAGGCCACCGCTCCGCTGCCCACAGCAGCCGCTTCGAGGCCGTTCGCCTGCAACATATCAGCCACGGCGTTCGCATCCAGAGCCCGGGGGTTCGCGGTCATCAGCTCGACACCATCCGCACCCAACGCACGGGCCTTGCGCAGACGCTCATCGAACGAGCCAGACAGCAAAGCGACCGGTACTGCGCGATCGACCTCCGGCGTCTGAATAGCCAACGACAACTTCATAGTCCAGTCTCCCTCTCGAATGACGGCATCAGGAGTTCCTTGACAGTCCGGCTTCGAATTCCTGCATCGATGCGTGGAGAATTGTCATGATCTCGTCGATCTGTTCCCGTGTGGTTATCAGAGGCGGAGCCATGAGAATCGTGTCGCCGGCAACACCCCTAACTGTCCCAGCGCAGGGGTAGCTGACTAAGCCACGGCGGAAAGTGATCTCGGAGAACAATCGTGACACCTGCTGCTGTGGCAAGAAAGGTTCCTTGGTCCTCTTGTCTGTGACGAACTCAAAACCAACCATCATGCCTTTTCCACGAACGTCCCCAATCGTGTCATAGGCAAGCAGACCTTGAAGCTGTTCCAGGAAGTATCCCCCAACGACTCGGGCATTCTCCACCAGATCATGGTTCTGGATGTACTTTATCGTCTCGATGGCAGCCGCCATGCCCACAGCGCTCGCGTTGAGCGTATGACCTGCGCGGAAGTGAGCGTCATTCTGTCTCAGAGTCTCCCAGATACTGTTCCGGCCCAGAACAGCGCCCACAGGATAGTATCCACAAGTCATGGACTTGGACATGGCCATGATGTCAGGCGTGACATTCCAATGCTCGACACCCCACATCTTACCTGTTCTACCCAGAGCGGTCATGACCTCATCCACGATGAGCAGCACATCGTACCGATCACAGATCTCGCGGATGATCTGGAAATAGCCCTCCGGCGCGGCATACGCCGCCAGGGCAGAGCCGACCACCGGTTCGGCGATGAAAGCTGCGACGTTCTCGGGCCCCGCCTGGCAGATTGCGTCTTCGAGAGCTCGCGCGCACAGCAGCTTACACGAAGGGAACGTCTTCTCATAGGGACAACGGTAGCAGAAGGCCGGTGGGATCTTGGGCATATCTCTGAACATCGGCGTGTACATGCGTCGTCGCGTTGTCAGCCCCGACATACTCACACTGAAGATGTTGTCTCCGTGAAATGCCTGCCATCGGCTGATAATGATGTGCTTCGAGACTTCGCCGCGTTCAACCCAATATTGGCGAGCCAGACGCGCCGCATCGTCAGTCGACTCACTGCCCGTGACGGTCATCCAGATCTTGCAGTTATTCCTGAGATCGCCGGGAGCGATGTCGGCCATCAGGTCAGCGAGTTCCAGCAACTTGGCGTTGGAGAAGACGTGCGCTGGATAGAACGAGTACTCCTCCGCCTGCTTCGCCATCGCAGCCGGAATCTCCTTCACACCGTGCCCGATCCCAGTCACCACAGAGGATCCACCTGAACCGTCGATATAGCGTCGTCCTTCGGTGTCCCAAAGGTAGATGCCATCCGCTCGCGCGATGATGGGGTACTCCCAATCCCATCGTCGTTGCACTGCCACTTCGTTTGGCTTACTCATTTATCGCTACTCCTTCCATTGACTGCTACTGATGCATCTCACACGACCGCCAATAGGCGGCAGTCCACCCTACGAATGGCGCAACATGCCGGAAACAGGTGTTCGGCATCACCATCTCGCGCCAATCCTAGTAATGATTCTACCGTCGGAAACACGGCTGAGCAAATGCTCAACACGGGCTGCGCCGTTCTACCTCACGGTCGGTCATAGCCGCATCGACGACAGAGAAGTCCGCTCGATGAATCCTATCTGGCGTTCGGTGCGGTGCGCGGGCCCGTATCAACTAGCCTCTCGACCTTGAGCGCACATCAGCGACGGCTCTGCACAGCACCTCCGTGAGAGACTGGTTAGCGCCTGAAGGAAGCTCGATTGGCGCTGCGGAAGCCAGAACGTGTGTCACACGCTCATGAGCGATCTGGTCCACAGGCCGCGAGCCCTGTCCAATCCATTCGTCGATCGACTGGCGCTGGAACAGAAACGGGAAGAACAGTTCGTTGCGGAAGTGCCGCAGTGTATGTTCGTGCTCCAGGAAATGACCACCATGGCCAACTTCCTCGATCACGCCTACTGCCAACGTATCATCGCTGACCGACAGACCGGCCAGGATACGCTTGACCATATGCGCAATCTCATCGCAGATCAACAACATCTCGGGCGACCCATAGAGACCGCTGGCCAGCGTGCCAAGTGTCTGAGTCAGTGTCAGACCAGACAGCCCGTTCATCAGCATCCCCATCATGGCCTGGGCAGCGGCCTCAGAATCGGGAAGCTTGGCCTCCACTCCACCTCCAAGGCCGAAAGACGGGAGACGGTAGTGAATGCCGATCTGCGCCACCGCAGCGCGCGCCAGCGACTGCTCTGGACTCCCGTACGTGCACTGGGCAGTTCGCATATCCATCACACCCGTATGTGGCGCGTAGATTACGGGAGTCCCGGGCCGTATGATCTGCGCAAGGACGATGCCCGCCAACGCTTCCGCATTGACCTGCGCCAACGTCCCAGCCAGTGTAGCAGGGCTCGTCGCCCCCATCATTGGGCCGGGAGAGAACATGATCGGCACACCTAACTCAGCCGCTACTACCGCACCCTCAGTGTAGGCTCCGATCTGCATCGGCGAAATCGGCTGCGTCCAATGGACGACACATGGCCGCTGACGAAACTCCGCTTCGCCTCCACTGGCTGCTGCTGCCATCTCGAAAAACCAACGCGTGAACATCTCCCCTGGGGCCGAGTAGATGACTGGCTTCGTCGTGTTGCGCAACAGCGCATCGTACTCGTGCAGGTAGATTTCGTCGTCTGGCACATCACCCGCTGAACAGAGCGCCATAACGAAATCAACGTTACTGGCAGCCTGACCGACGCGTGTATTGGCAACCATATCAGCCTTCGTCGGTTCGCGCGGCGCCCTCGCCTCGTAATCCCAGATGAATGGCTCTGAACTGCCGCCCATCCCGAAGTAGACCCGCCCAGGCTCAAGCAGGAGGTCCATAGCGGGGTCCCGACCATACAGCACCACCCGTTCCGGCGCGCTTGATAGCGCCCAGTCAACCAGATCGCGCGGAAGCCGCACGATCCGAGACCGAAGATCGACGTCAGCGCCCCCGTCCCTGAAGATATCGAGAATAGCATCCGACTCGCTGTACATTCCGTGCCGGGCCAAGAGCGCCAGAGAGGCGCTGTGTATCTGCTCCACATCGCTGTCGCTGAGTACCCTCAGCATTCCGCCCTTTGGCCCTTCCTTCATACTACCCCTCCGTCTGCAATGGTCTTATCGCGTCTTGGGATCACTCAGTCGTTCTGCATTCCTGGATGTCATCCCGACCTCGTGGTTCACGCCACGCGGCGCAAGATCGAGCGGGACGCCGCAACACGCGGTCGTTCGCGGCTCCGTATCTAGCCGCCGAGGCGCGTACACGCGCCTGGCTCTAGCGGGCTCACAATACGGTAGCTTGCCGAAGTGTCGCCACATCGGTCACCCCCTTGCACACAGCGAGTCCGCTATGTGCAAGGGGAAACACACATTGATCGAAAGCCCTCCGGACTACAGCTCGACGACGACCGAGAGTCTGGGGGCAGGATTCGCAATCCGAACCGTCTGTGCCTGAGCGTCGAACTCTGTGTGGGCCCTGCCATCCACCGTAACTGCCCGGATCTGCGCGCCCTCCGGAAGACGCACGTGGAGCACAAGGGCGCCCGGCGCACGCCCCGGGTCCAGGTGAATCTCAGCCTTCACCGCGGAGTCGTTTGCCGTGATCTTGTAGGTGACAGGCCCAAAGAATGTCGCCATCTTCTCAACACCGAACGATTGGCCATCGGCAAACCACGCTCGAGGCGCACCCTTTGCCAGGTGCAGCTCGTCGTCTTCCTCCCACAGGAGGAATGCGCGGAGCCAGACTAGCGCTTTCGCCTCGTCCGACGTCTTGTAGAATGGTCCGACACCGTGTCCCAGCTCAACGACCGGATGCTCAGTGAACGATCGAACGTCCGGATAGAGCGAAGCCCCGAAGTTGTTGAAGAGAGCGCGCAGCCCGTGCTTGATCTGACCTCGCCGAAGATAGTCAACTCCCATATCGGTCAGGTTAGCCTGGATCGTCACGCCGCCGTGGCTGAACCAGTATCTCTCCAGATCAACCGGTCGGCCCCACTCCCGGGATACAAACAGGTTGTCCTCGGAGTCTTTGATGACCCACGTCATCTCCTCTTCGTTCGGATCGAATACATCGCCTTCGAGCAACTGGATCGGACCGTAGGCGACTTCGCGGAACCAGCCCCACTCGCGCCCGCGGATACCTGTCCGTGTCGGGACGTGCGGAATGTAGGTTCCGTCCAGCAGTCGGATAACGGGTGATTCGATCATGGCGCGCCGCGCGGCAGCACGGATATCCTCGCGGTACTTGGCTGCCTCGTCGAGCAAGCTTTCTCCCTCAGGGTATCCCTCGTCCGACAGGATCTGCGCCAGATCCCGCATACCGGCGTACGCGTGCGCGTTCACAGCGAACCAGTGCCTCCACTCTGGGTTATCCTCCAGATGTCCCACTGGCAGGAGGCCCCAGGCGCGGTCCCGCCCACCGTCTGGCCCATTGACCTTGGTAGCCTGTCGCTCTCGAATCACGAACTCGCAGGCGGCGATCAGGTTGGGGGCGACACGCTCAAGCCACTCGGCATCTCGCGTCAGCCAGTAGTGGTTCGCCAGACACTCCATGATGAAGCCGGGATCGAGGTTGTAGCTGAATCCGCTCCGATAAGGCACACCATCGTCCAGGTCATTACCCTGCATGACGCCTTCGGCCGACTGGAACAGACCGTCCAGCCTCGTCATCCCCTGCGTCTGCAGGAAGCTGTCCAGATATGCCTCGGCCTTATCGTGGTGACCTGCCTGATCGAGCATCGTGATCTGCCAGCAGGCTTCGTTGGCACACACTCCGTAGGCCCACGTTGCGGCAGGAACAGAGTACAAGCCGTTGGTTGGCTCCTTGTCCACAGCGATCCCGATGTGTGCACGCACCGATTTGTGGAACTCAGTCAGAATCGTGTCCGGAACGACCATGAGTCCACCAGGCTCTACAGCAGAGCGCCAGTAGTTGACGACGTCAGCAAGCTTCGCGCCATAGTCGAGTTCGGCCGCCTTCTGCCACTCCGCCTCGTCGGTCAGACTTACGAACGGGACGGCCAGGACGATCGAGTGCGACTCCCCACCCTCCAGGTCGACGTCGTAAGCGACGGCCGTCGGCACTGCCGCCGACACGCCCGGCTCATCCACAAACGGCACTGCAGTGACGACGCCCCTTCCTCCTGTGTCAACCGCGAACCGCAGGTAGGTCTCTTCGTACGGATCGACGCGCCACTGACGGGCAACCTGGACATCGGGGACCACCCGACCAGTCGCCACGACGAGATTGTCACGAAGCTCGATCTGCTCTTGCGGCGCGATGACAATCCACACCCGCGCGCGCTTCACGCCGTGGGTCACGTTGCGAATGTCGAACCTGACCATCGCGACGACGTCTTCATCGCCGCGCCTTGCTTCCGGTGGGGTCATCGGTTCGTCGAGGAGTGCCGCAAACGCCGTCTCCTTGTACTCGATCTCGCGATCGAGCCACTCGCTGATGCAGACAGGCAGCCAGTTCTCCAACATCGATTGATGGGTTCCGTCACGTCGTTCGCGAAAGTCTGGTGGATCGCCCGTTCCAAAGCGAAACCTCAGTTGGCTCCCCGGATAACGCAGGCGCGCAGCGTCTCGACCGGACATCTTGATCAAGCGCTTGTCTACGAACAGCTCACCGTTGAAGCGCAGTGCGAACTCCTGCCGTCCCGCCTCGACACCGAGAGGGCTGTACCGGCCAAAGGGCGCTTGCTTCGTCACATCGAGCGGTGGAATCTCCGCCATAGCGCGCGACAATGACTGCTCTGGTTCATCGTCGATTCGGTCGTAGATCGGCTGCGGCGCATCAGCACGGGCGGCGTCGAGATCAGCCACCGATGCATCCTGCTCCGACCATCGTACCAGTACACCGTAGTCCTTGATATAGATCGGTCCGCAGTCCAGATCGGCCACAAGGAAACTGAAACTACGCGCGTTCGTGCGGATGGTGACGATTGTCCGATCCGCGGAACTCCCATCCGCATCGGTGTACAGAACACAGAGCCGAATCCCCTTGGTTGCATCGCCTGAACCAACGGTGCATCGCCACTGGCCGTCATCGCCAACACCATCGCCGACTCCGAAATACAGCCCGTCGACGTCCAACACGCGCCCGTTGTATGCCTGCACGTTCCCGCTCCAGTCAACAACCTGGTCACCCGCGGGGAAATGGACGACTATCGTCCCCTGCTTCCAGTGTGCGGTCGAGTACGCCTCCACCCCAGCGATTGCAGGTTGATCCTCGTCGTCGCCCACCACCCGGATCTTGAGGGTCCGACGGTACTTTGGAAGGTAGTCCTCAGCCTCGACCAGCTGGTCGGCTCCCTGCCGACGGGCAAACTCAGCAAGATCGAGCGGGTCAAACACGAATCGACACGTTGCGCCCTCGACAATCCGAGCGGCGCGCACTGTCACCCATTCACCGTGCCAGGGGTCATCGCGGCCAATCCACCCCCTCCGGGCGCCAGGTAGACGCTCCGGAGCCGGAGTTGGCCAGTTCTTGCGCCAGTACTGCACGCGCAGATTGGGTGAGGGCTCCCCGGAACCAGCAAGTCTCACGACCACTTCGCGGATATCCCGTGGCTCGTCCCACTCCAATCCAACCTGCCACTCTCCCGAATCTGGATCACGGCCGGGCAACCAATTCCCATCATCATCTACGGAGACTGCGTGAACAGTCAGATCGTGTCCCTGCCCACCAGTCCACCACCGCCTCTGAGCGTATTTCGCCAGATCCACGGCGGATCCCACGCCAGCATCCACCACCTTACAGCCCCTATCCGACATCATGCATCTCCTTTCCGTTCTGGGACCTACAGTCGAATGTCCCGCAAGTGCGATTCGATACGCACCTGCAAAGACCACCGGTCAGCAAACGCTCACGATGGACCAGGAATCGTGTGCACGTTCACAGTCCCGACACTGGATACCCGTGTCCACCGAATCTCCACCGATCGCCTGACCAGACGCCCAACCACGAACACAATGACCTGGCCCTACCGGTAGCGGGCGAACCCCGCAGCGACATGAGGTTCGTGGTATGTGCCAATCGCTTCAGGGTGACCGGTGGCCACCTGACTGCTGACCACCACACTCATGTCGCTTCACACATGTGTGTTCGCAGCAGACCACGGCTACACCTTCGCTGAGCATCACCTGTTGGCCTATGCGCTTCGATCACCTCCTTCCACTGTCTCGCGCACACCGTCTGCCACGGTCCGTCGCTCTGAGCCCAGACGGCGTGTCAGTCTCCACGCAGCGCGATCAGCTCCGCCCGACCTCCATCACGCGCTATCTGATCGAGGTGTTCCCGCATGGCCTGACGAGCCGCGACCGGGTCCTTGCCCTGTAGCGCTGAGTGAATCGCGCGGTGATGCCTCTGCCCGCGCTCGGGCGCTCCGGGGACATTCCAGATCAGTTCCCGCGAGTGCTGAAACACGTCCAACAATACGTTCGTCAGTATCGGAAAAATGGGGTTTCTCGTAGCCTCTGCGAGGGCCAAATGGAAGGCGAAATCCGCATCAATGTACCGATGCGGATCGCCGATGTACTCCTGCATTGATTGCATCGCAGCGTCCAGGATCTCCAAATCGCGTGCGGTGGCTCGCTCCGCGGCCAGCCCGGCGATCTCGATCTCGAGTGTTCGCCTGACCTCTGCGATATGTGCCGCAGAGACGTTGCCCTGGCGCAAGAGAAGCCGAATTGACTCTGAGGCAGGTCCAGAAGTGAGTTCGGAGACGTAGGTACCGCTACCGGCTCGCACGACGAGCAGGCCCCGCTCCTCCAACACACGGATCGCTTCACGCACCACCGTCTGGCTCACGCCCAGACTCAGCGCCAAGTCGCGCAGAGCCGGCAACCGGTCGCCGGCAACTAGATGTCCACTCAGAATAAGCTGCTGAATGCGCGCGACGACGCGTTCGGTGAGCTGGCCCTTGGACACTGGCTCATACAAGACCATTTCGGCTTGATTGCGCAATCCCGCCATAGCTCTCCCGACAGGTTTGAAAGTGGAGATGTAGAGTGACCATGTGATATGGTCACCTAGATTGTACCAGACGTGCTGCCGCGTGTCAAGTGGTCTGACATCTGAAACTCGTGGATCTTCCTGTCTCAACCTGATCGATAAGCCGCATCCTCGCCGCCTCGTGACGCCGAAGTCAGGGTCGCCGTCGCTTGACAACCCAGGGTAGTCAGTGTACCATCCGCTCCGTTGCTCAGATCAGCACAGGCGTCCGCATCCGTCGATCACCTATGGCATCACGGACTTCGTGCTTCCCTGGAGGGATTAGCCTATGACGACCGCAATCTCGAGACCAGCCAGAGGCATTGTTACCGCGATCGCACTGTCGTGCGTTCTGCTGGCCGTCACGAATGCGCTTGCCGCCAGAGTGGTCGGCGCCAGCGATCAGTCCGAGTACCCCCCTTCGCATCTCTCAGCCTCCGCCGCGTCCACATCAGGCGAGACGTACACGCTCTATGTCCCGGTTGTCTTGAACCGGCATGACGAATACAGCGGTATACCATTCGGCATTCAGGTGTACGGCCAGGACGAGCTGAGTCGGCAGACTGCACGGTTCTCGTACGTGGCCGAGGCAGGCGCCCAGTGGATGCGCTGGCCTATCGAGTGGTATACGATCGAGCCTGTCAAGACGAGCCCCAGAACGTACAACTGGACATACTGGGATCAGGCGATTTCGGATGCGGTGTCGAAGGATATTCGCCTCATCCTGACGATCGGTGGCCAGCCGTCTTGGGCGGCGGCTTACCAGATGGGGCCCGTGACCAACACAGTCGACCTCCTCGATTTTGTCAGGGCGCTGGTCGAGCGCTACGACGCGGATGGTGTCGCAGATGCTCCAGGTTCTCCCGATATCGGCCACTTCGAGCTCTATAACGAACCGGACAACGCTTGGCCAGGCGGAGCAGCAAACGGCGGGTACGGGCTGTGGGGACACAATGGCGCCGCCTACGCTGCGCTGTTGCGGCAGGTCTACCCGGTGGTCAAGCAGGCGAATCCACACGCCAAGCTCGTGCTCGGCGGCCTCGCCCTGGACGGTTTTGAGGAGCTTAACCAAGGCCCGTTTGACTCGGGATTTCTCGACGACGTGCTCGCCGCCTGTCGTGGATACCAGTGTTTTGATGTTATGAACTTCCATTACTTTCCATTCTATCGAAGCTACTGGGATCCGTACGGGCCCGATATCATTGGCAAGACGAATTATGTTCGTCAGCGACTTGAGGCGCACGGGTTCGGGCGGTTGCCGATATTCGTTACTGAGATGTCCTGGGGCAGCGGCGGTGATTGGGGCAGCCCGCAGCTGCAGAATCGATACGTCGTCAAGGGGTACGTTCGTGGTCTGGCGGCTGATTTGAGCGTGGTCTCGTGGTACTATCTTGAGGACACCGGAGACGCAGGACTCCCTGGGCTTCTCTCAGTCAGTCTCGAGCCTAAGGAATCATTCCTGGTATATCAGCATATGGCCACAGAGATGCTCGATGGTGTAGCATTCCGGCGCGCTCTGACTCCGGCTGAGACCGGGTCCAGTCAGTTGGTTGGCTACGTCTTCTGGCATTCTGGACGCAGACTCGACGTCGTATGGACAGAGGATGGTACGCGATTCAATCCGGACGATGACCCAACGATCTTCTACACTGTTCAGGCGTCCTCGCTGCGCGTCGTGGACATGTTCGGCAATGAGGAGTGGCACGCCGACGCCGATGATGGCGTCGTGGACGGACGAATTAGGGTGGTCGTTAACGGCGCACCACTCTATCTGGAGTACTACTAACAACGTTTCCGCTTGGCCAGACGGACCCTTCTGGCCGAGCGGACGATCATCGGACAAGAGACGGCATGACGCTACCACAGACAGTTATCATCACCAGCGTGCGTGACGAGGCGCACAACATTCGCTCCATCACACTCGATGCAGCGGCGCCTGACGCACAGCCCGGTCAGTTCATCATGGTGTGGTTGCCGGGGAACGACGAGAAACCGATGTCAATCACATCGCCCGCCCCTCTCACCTTCACCGTCGCCAGAGTGGGGCCGTTTACCACAGACCTCCACCAACGCAAGGTTGGGGACTACATCGGTTGGCGTGGCCCCTACGGGCGTGGATTCGCTTTGGATCAGCACCGCCCCGCCCTGCTGGTCGCAGGGGGATGCGGTGTGGGGCCGATCTACTTCCTCGCCTGTGTAGCCCAAGAACTCGGTGTGCCAACCACGGTCGCTCTGGGAGCTCGCAGCGACGTGGTGATGCCACTCCAGGACGCATTCCGCGAGCTGGCCCCCTCCGTTGAGCTGGTGCTCGCAACGGATGACGGATCGCTGGGCCACCAGGGATTCATCACCGAGGTCGTGCGGCAGCACGTAGTCCGGGAACGTGGCATACCGCCGGCCATCTATGCCTGCGGCCCCGAGGGCATGCTTGTCACTCTACACAGGATGTGTGTTGAGATGGACCTGCCCGGTCAGTTCAGTCTCGAACGCTACATGAAGTGCGGTATCGGCATCTGCGGGCAGTGCGCCGTCGACGGACTGCTCGTGTGCAAGGACGGGCCGGTGTTCGATGTCGCTCAACTGGACTCAGTTGCTGACTTCGGCCGCTTCCGTCACTCGGCTACGGGGAGACGTATCCCGATCCGGTAGGAGTCTGAGATGGCCCTGCAAGACAAGCCGCACCTGCGGAGATTCCACACAGCCTATCGGAACAGCCTTACGCGTGAGGAGGTAGCCAGCGCATCCTTCGCTGTATGCAGACAACTCGCGAGCTGGCCTCTCTTCTCCAACGCCTCGACGGTGCTCACGTACATCGCGTTCAGAAATGAGATAGACCTCAGCGGACTACTCCCTGAGTTCCCTGAGATTCAGTGGGCCGCACCGCGTATTGTGGAACGGGGCATGTGTGTGCACGCGTATGACCCCACGCGACTGGTCCGTCACCCGTTCGGGATGATGGAACCCGCCAAGAGTCTGCCAGCTATCGCGCCTGAGGAGATTGATCTCGTGTTCGTGCCCGGGCTCGCGTTCGATCGCAAGGGGGGACGTCTTGGGTTCGGGGGCGGATACTACGATCGGTTCCTGCCCACGACGCGGGCTATTCGCATAGGAATCACGTACGATGCCAACCTGGTCGACCGCCTCCCACACGCGGAATGGGATCAACGCGTGCACTGGATCGCGACGCCCAGCACGATCCTGCGCTGTTCCACCACAACCTCTGAGCCTCTTCCGTGACGTCTCTCGCTGGCCCAGAGGGCGGTTGAGTAGTGATCAGCTCCGATGCTAGTCGTCCAGACTGAGTACGGCCAGAAACGCGTCTTGGGGAATGTTCACTTGCCCAAACTGCTTCATCCTTCGCTTGCCGGCCTTCTGTCGCTCTAAGAGCTTGCGCTTACGGGTCACGTCTCCGCCGTAGCACTTCGAGAGAACGTCCTTGCGTAGCGCATTCACAGTAGCCCGTGCAATCACTCGGCCCCCGATCGCAGCCTGGATCGGGACCTTGAACAGCTGGCGAGGAATCACGTCCTTCATCTTGCGCACCAGCGCCGATCCTTTCTCGTAGGCCAGATCGCGATGGACAATCAGCGCCAGAGCATCCACCGGCTGCTCATTGATCAGTATGTCCATGCGAACCAAGTCACCGGCCCGGTAGCCGTCGAATACGTAGTCGAGTGAAGCATATCCGCGGGTCGCGGACTTCAGGCGGTCGTGCAGATCGACGATCATCTCAGACAGCGGCATCCGATAGTGGAGTACCACACGCTGGCTATCCAGATACTCAGTTGTCTCGTATTCGCCGCGTCGCCGGGTCACCAACTCCATGATCGGGCCGATGTATTCGGCGGGCGTGAAGACCTGGATGTGCATCCACGGCTCCCGAATCTGCTCCATTGCTGATGGATCCGGGAGGTCGGCCGGACTGTCCACCTCGACAACGGTTCCCTTGTCAGTAACGACCTCGTATGCGACGCTAGGCGCTGTTACGATGAGATCTAGATCGTACTCACGCTCCAGACGCTCCTGCACAATTTCCATGTGGAAGAGACCCAGAAAGCCGCAGCGGAATCCGAACTGAAGCGCCTGGGATGTCTCCGGCTCAAACACGAGCGCCGCGTCATTGAGCTGTAGCTTCTCGAGCGCGTCCCGCAAGTCAGTGTATTCGTCGCTGTCCACCGGGTAGAGCCCAGCGAACACCATGGGCTTTGCCGCGCGGTACCCGACCAATGGCTCGGCGGCCGGTGAATCTAGGCTGGTCAGCGTGTCGCCTACGTGACAATCGCGAACTGTCTTCAGGCCCGTCGCCACGTAGCCCACCTCACCTGCCGCGAGCCGATCAACGGGTGTCAGAGCAGGACGGAACACGCCGACTTCCACGGGCTCCACCGGAATGTCGGTCGCCATGAGCAGGAGCGGGGCGTTCGACTTCAACTCACCGGTGACCACCCGCACGTAAGCGATGACACCCTTGTACGGGTCATAGTGGGAGTCGAAGATCAACGCTTTCAGAGGCTCATCCAACCTGCCCCGGGGAGGCGGCACTCGGTCGACTATCGCCTCCAACACGCTGGGCACACCCCAACCTTCTTTGGCTGATACCCGCAGGACTTGCTCCTGATTCACTCCCAGCAACTCTGCGAGTTCGGTTGCCACGTCGTCAGCTCTTGCCGACGCCTGGTCTATCTTGTTGACAACTGGGATGATCTCGAGGTCCGACTCCAGCGCAAGGTACAGATTCGCCAGAGTCTGCGCCTCAATGCCCTGAGAGGCATCGACAACCAGCAAAGCTCCCTCACAGGCATCCAGGGCACGGCTGACCTCATAGGAGAAATCGACGTGCCCGGGTGTGTCGATCAGGTTGAGTTCATAGGTGTCTCCTGATGGACCGACCCAGTCCAACCTTACCGCCGATGCCTTGATGGTAACGCCCTTCTCGCGCTCGAGATCCATGGAATCCAGCACCTGTGCCATCATCTCCCGGGCGGAGATGGCGCCGGTGGCTTCCAGCAAGCGATCCGCCAAAGTCGACTTGCCATGGTCTACGTGAGCAATGATGCAGAAGTCACGGATATGTGACTGGTTCAATCAGTACACTCCTCAATTCTCAGTTCAACGTCAGTTCTCTCGGTTCCTCGCTGAAACCAGCATAGGAACTCGGTGTTCCCGGCCGGACCCTGCAAAGGGGATCGCATCATGCCCCGAAGCGCAAGGCCGCACGCCTGGGCCGCACCAACCACCTCGCGCAGCACTCTCCGATGCACAGCCGCGTCGCGGACAACTCCGCCCTTTCGCACCTCTCGACGTCCGGCCTCAAACTGGGGCTTGACGAGAGCGATGACCTCGCCCGGATCCGCCAGCCACCCTGCGACAACCGGCAGTATGACACGCAGCGATATGAAAGACACATCGATGGCCGCGATATCGATCACCTCCGGGAGGACCGTGATGTATCGTGCATTGGTGCGCTCCATCACGACCACTCGGGAGTCATTGCGGAGCCCCCAGTCAAGCTGTCCATACCCAACATCAATCGCGTAGACCCTCCGAGCTCCGTGCTGAAGCAAGCAGTCGGTGAAACCTCCAGTCGACGCACCGACATCTGCCGCGATTTTGGCCTCAATGTCCAGGCCGAAGGCATCCAATGCTGCCGCGAGCTTCTCACCGCCGCGTCCGACGTACCGCGGCCGTTCAGCGACGGTCAGCGCCGCCTCGACGTCTACTTCGGCGCCGGGTTTGCTCTCGAGCTGTCCATCGACGCGAACCGCACCAGCCTGAGTCAGGCGTTGAGCTTCGGTTCGACTCCGGGCCAGCCCTCGCTCTGCAAGGAGTACATCGAGTCGCTTTTTGACCATTCGGTTAAGCATACATCACTTCCGCCTCGCCGGCAAGTGCTCGGCGGGTAAGTCTGCAACGCCCCTCATTCGACAGCGAAATGGCGAGCTCCACATTCAACCGGCCTCACCGCAACGTGAACTGGGCCGTCTAGATGACCGTTCAGTTTGCGGAAACCAGTCACATCTGGTATGATCCAGCCCGGCGGCCAGTGTACAGACTGACCAGAAGGACCGCATTGACCGATGGAGGCTCCAATTGATTGCTGGCTTGGTCCGATCCATGCGCCCCAAACAGTGGACAAAGAACGTCGTCGTGTTCGCGCCTCTAGTGTTCGACGTGAAACTGTTCAACGTGGGCTATGCCCTACGGTCACTCGCCGGATTCATCCTGCTTTGCCTAGTCTCAGGCGCGGTCTATCTGATCAACGATCTGGTCGATATGGAGAAGGACCGACAGCATCCTCGCAAACGCTTCAGACCGATCGCTTCTGGCGAAGTCAGTCGATCACCAGCCATAGTGACAGCGATCGCGGTCCCCGCCGTCGCCCTACCCCTGGGTCTGTACGTCCATCCGACGTTCGGCATCATTCTGGCGTGCTACCTCGTTCTGCAGGTACTGTACTCGTTCTGGCTGAAGAACCTAGTCATCATCGACGTGCTCGTGATTGCCGCGGGGTTCGTGCTGCGAGTCGCTGCAGGAGTGCCGCTGGTCCAGGCCGAGCGGTTCTCTCCCTGGTTGTATGTGAGTATGACGCTCCTGGCCTTGCTCATCGGCTTCGGGAAGCGACGCCACGAGCTCGTGCTGCTCCGGGCCAGCGCCAATGCCCATCGGCAGAGTCTGCAGGAGTACAATCTGCCGCTGCTTGATCACGCGTTGACGATCGTCACCGCGTCGACGCTGATGACCTACGCACTCTACACTTTCTCGGCGCCGAACCTTCCCCCGGATCACAGTATGATGCTGACGATTCCTTACGTGCTGTATGCCATCTTTCGTTACCTCTATCTGATCCACGTCAAAGAGGTAGGCGGTGCACCCGAGGAGGTCCTGCTCTCAGATCGGCCTTTGCTCGTCGCGGTCGCTCTGTGGTCGCTCACCATACTACTCATTATGTACGTACTGAACTGAGAGGAGCGATACCATCCGCGGTAAGATTTGGCCTTCTCATGCATCAGCCTGCGGCAAGGTGATTCTTTGCGGCGAACACGCCGTCGTCTATCACAGGCCGGCTATCGCTGTTCCCCTCTCACAGATCCGAGCGCGTGCGGAGGTCTTGCCATCCCGGACAGGCGCCGGGCTTCAGATCTGTGCGCGCGACCTGGGAACCTGCTACGGCCTCTCTGCTGCGCCGCCCAACGACCCTCTCGCGGTCGCTGCACTGGAAGTACTGAGGCGCCTCAGCGTGCCTGAGCCGGACGCGACGCTCACAATCAGATCGGACATCCCTGTTGCCAGTGGCCTCGGAAGCGGCGCAGCCGTCGCTGTCGCGGAGATCCGGGCTCTGACCAGGGCTCTTGGGTGCGAGCTCGCCCCGGCGACTGTATCGGCCCTCACGTACGAGGTTGAGAGAATCCACCACGGGACGCCAAGCGGGATCGACAACACAGTCATCGCGTTTGAGCAACCTGTATTCTATGAGTCGGGCCGCCCGATCGAACCGCTGCGGGTTCGACAGTCGTTGGAGCTGATCGTAGCTGACTCTGGTATGCCAAGCTCCACACGTGAGGCAGTCAAGCACGTGCGATCGCTGTGGAATCATGATCGCGAGCAGTACGATGGCATATTCGACTCGATCGCCGCAATTGTCGAGGAGACCCGCACGGTGTTGCAGGTTGGTGATGTGGTAACCCTGGGACGTCTGATGGCACAAAACCACGCTCTGCTGCAGCGACTGCAGATCTCAACGCCCCAGGTTGATTCCCTCGTTGAGGCAGCTTGCCGCGCTGGCTCGCTGGGAGCCAAGCTCTCAGGAGCGGGATGCGGCGGCAATGTCATTGCGCTGGTCAATTCAGCGACCAGAGACGCTGTAACCACAGCCCTGCTAACTGCGGGCGCCGTTCGGATCATCTACGCGAGAATCAGGGCCGACAAGGCGACGGATGGGGGTGTCGAAGATGCGTGATCAAGGAGAGCGAGAGTTGGTCTTCCTCAAGCTTGGTGGATCGCTGATCACCGACAAGACGCGCGCCTACACAGTACGTGATGATACGCTGGGCCGACTGGCAATGGAGATCCGGTCGGCGCTCGACGCCGTCCCTGACACCCGACTCCTGATTGGCCACGGATCGGGGTCCTACGGGCACTGGGCAGCGAAGGAGTATGATACGCGGGCAGGTGTCACTACCCGAAGAGAGTGGCGCGGCTTCGCGGAGGTTGGTGCTGCCGCATCGCGCCTAAACCGCATAGTGACAGATGTGTTGCTGAACGCCGGCATCCCAGTGCTCAGCGTTCAGCCGTCGGCCACAGCGTGGGCCACGGATGGCCGCTTGGTTCGCTTTGATGTCCGTCCGCTGCTCTCCGCGATGGAGAAGAGGTTGGTGCCGGTGGTTTTTGGCGACATCTGTTGGGACGACGTGCGTGGTGGCACCATCATCTCTACCGAGGATATCTTCCTGTACCTTGCCGGTCAAATGCATCCAGATCGCGTGCTGATGCTTGGCGAGGTCCCAGGCATCCTTCACCGATCTGGACAGGTGGTTACGTCCGTGAGCCCTGACGACTTCGACGCGCTGCAGGGCGTCTTGGGAGGAAGTCGAGGTGTGGACGTCACCGGAGGGATGACAACCAAAGTCGCTCGTATGCTTCAGCTCGTGAGGGAGTCGGAGCGCACTACTGTGCAGATCGCATCCGGGCTGGAACCTGAACTGCTTCGCAGAGTGTTGGTGGATCCCTCAGCCCGAGAAGGCACACTGGTGAGCGCATCCACGAGCCCCGGTTCGCGTTGACCCGCTGACCGCTCGTACTATAATCCATACCCGGCATCGCGGTGGCTGAAAGGATGACTATGAGAAAGACAGAGACCTGGCGATTCATCTTCATTGTGGCAGTGACACTCTTGGCACTCTATGTGGACCTCAACATCGTGCACGCGGACTGGTTCAAGAGTGCGCTCTTCTGGCAGCCAGAAGCACACCGTGACATCGCACTACGCCTGGGCCTCGACCTGCAGGGGGGGCTTCAGGTACTCCTCGCTGCCGATGTACCCTCCGACCGGGGGCTTGATGCCGCATCAATGGAGACTGCTCGTCGCATTGTTGAGAGCCGTGTTAACAGCTTGGGGCTCACGGAACCCTTGGTTCAGGCACAGGGCGAACGCAGAATCATCGTCGAGCTTCCTGGCATCGAGAACCCGGAGCAGGCAGTTGACACCATCAAGGGAACGGCGCTCCTTGAGTTTGCAGACGCAGGCAGAATTCCCCTGGCTGCCGGGACGCTGGTCACCACGACGATGGGCGGGCCAGACCTCAGAGCATACGAGACGGCTGGGCTAGGAGCAGGCGCAGACGAAGCTGGTCTGCCGCCGATCGAGTCGCGGGTGCTTGAGACGATATTCACCGGAGCCGGCATCAGGAACGTTGGGCTGGATGTCGACGACCAGAACGCTTATGTCGTGCCATTTGAATTGAACGACGATGCGGCCCAACTGTTCGCAACCTACACTGCATCACACATCGGCCAGTATCTGTGCATTGTTCTGGACAAGGAGGTCATATCGTGTCCGGTTGTCGAGGGAGTGATCGCAGGCGGCCAGGCGCAGATCAGAGGTGACTTTACCTATGACACCGCCCGACAATTGGCAATCCAACTTCAGTACGGCGCCCTCCCGGTGCCCCTGCGGGTAGAGAGCTTCAATCGTATCGGCGCCACCCTGGGAGCTGAGTCGGTCCAGAAGTCGATCCGGGCAGGCGTCATCGGGCTCGCGGTCGTGCTCGCGTTCATGCTAGTCTACTACCGGCTGCCCGGCGCGCTGGCTGACATCGCGCTCTTGATTTACGTGCTCATCAACCTCGCACTCTACAAGACCCTTCCGGTCACGCTCACACTACCGGGTATCGCAGGTTTCATACTCTCGGCCGGGATGGCGGTCGACGCGAACATCCTCATCTTCGAGCGCATGAAGGAGGAGATGAGGCGCGGGCGGCGTCTCAGCTCGGCGATTGAGACAGGCTTCACGCGAGCCTGGCCCTCGATCCGAGACGCTCAGATCTCCACCCTGATCATCTGTATCATCCTCTTCTTCTTCGGCACCAACTTCGGCGCCAGCGTCGTCAAGGGCTTCGCGATCACGCTGGCAATCGGCACAGCTGTCAATCTATTCACAGCCGTGTTTGCGACGCGCACACTGGTACGTGGAGTTGCCGTCTTGGCCGGCGATTCACTCGAGCAACGCCGCTGGCTGATGGGAGTATAAGTAGCTATGTTCGACATCGTTGAGAAACGGCGCTGGTACTTCGCTTTCTCGGGCGTGTTGATTGCTCTGAGCCTGATCGTGATGGTCCTCTCGGCTGTGAGATACGGTCAACCACTCCGACTGGGAATTGACTTTGTGGGCGGCAGCATCTTCACGCTGAAGTTCGACTCACCGGCAGATGCTGAGTCCATTCGTGAGGTTTTCGACGACCTCGGATTCGAGAACTCAATTGTGCAACCGTTGGGGGGACCCGATGACCATACGTGGCAGGTGCGCACGCGTGAGGTGACGTCGGAGGAGTTGAGCCGCCTGCTGACGGCACTTGACGAGGGAATCGGAGCGCTGGACCGCGATGCGTTGCAGTTTGACTCGGTGGAACCCAGTGTGGGCAATGAGGTCGCTCGTGCGGCCGGAATGGCGATTCTGGTGGCGTCCCTCGTCATCGTCGCCTTCATGTGGTTCTCATTCCGGCGCGTGCCTCACGCGCTCCGATATGGAGTCTGCACGATTGCCGGCATGACCCATAACCTGGTCCTGACCTTCGGATTCTATGCAGTGATGGGCATCGTTGCGGGATGGGAAGTGGACGCTCTGTTCCTTACGGCGATCCTCACTGTGATCGGCTTCTCAGTCCAGGATGTTATTGTGGTCTTCGACAGAATTCGGGAGAACATTCCCAAACGGCGTGGCGAGCCCTACGAGCGCATCGTCAATCGGTCTATCCTGGAGACATTGCACAGATCGTTAGCGACCCAACTGAATGCCATGTTCGTTATGATCGCCATCATTCTGTTTGGCGGATCGACAATCCGGCCATTCATCGCAACATTGCTCGTCGGGATGGTCAGCGAGACGTACTCAGCAATCTTCATCGCCGTTCCGCTTCTGGTCGAGTGGGAGAAACGAGCTGGGCGCAAGACATTGGTCAAGGTTGCCGCCTGACGACGACAATCTGCATCGAGAGTCTGGAGAGCCGTTGTGCCCGAGCACAGCGGCCCTGAGGCAACCCGCTCCATCGGAGGGACAGTCTTGGCTATGAGTGTACCGACGGGCGCGTACAGATATCCGAACGAGCGGCTGGTCCTCGTGATCACGATGCTCCTGGTCCTCGTCGTAATTGCCGTCACTGCGTCAGCAACACTCTGCCTGAGCGCGGCATTCATCACCGTGATGGTCGTCATATCGTTCCTGGCCACCCGTTCTCACCACAGGAACGTCATCGCACAGGCGATCCCGGTGACGCCACAGACGGCGCCCGCCCTGGCCAGAATCGTCAGCGATGTAGGACGACGGATTCGAATCGGCCCTTACACGGTCTATGTCGCGCCAGTGCGGGCCCTCAATGCCTATACCTTTGGGCTCGTGCCTCCGTACACCGTGGTGATGTATGCTGGCCTGCTGGATCATATGGATAGGGACGAGCTCCGTTTCATCATCGGCCACGAACTGGGGCACATTCATTTGGGGCACACGTGGCTGAATTCGCTTGTTGGGGGCATGGCGGGCATCCCGAGCCCGTTTGCCGCATCCGCGCTCCTGGCAGTGGCGTTTCTCTGGTGGAACCGTATGTGCGAGTTCTCAGCGGACCGCGCCGGACTTCTGGCATGCGGGAATCCGGACAAAGCGATCTCGGCGCTTGTGCGACTGACACAGCGCGTTCGCGACCTGAGCGGCGAGATGGACTTGGAAGGCGCTATGCGGCGCGTGGAACAAGAGGATGACCACACGATGGCGGGGCTGGCCGAAGTCCTTTCCACGCACCCGATGACCATTCGGCGCATCGAGAAGCTGCGGGCATACGCGCAGACACCGCAGTACCGCCGGCTTCAACAGCGGATTCACGCTCACAGCGGTAGCATCAGCCCGTGAGTCTGCGGTAACGGGCAAACAATGAGGCACCCAGAACACTGACTGGTGAGTCAGTGTTCTGGGTGCCTCGTCTCAGTCGGGGCGCCGGGATTTGAACCCGGGACCTCTACAACCCCATTGTAGCGCGCTAGCCAAACTGCGCTACGCCCCGATGTGACCGCAGCAGCGCGGTACAATCTGCTGTCGACCCATTGTAGCGCGCTGCACGCTCCCCCATCAGACCACCTCAGTGTGCACTTCATGCCTGATGTAGTGCGCTACGACGACCGTGATTATACCCCATACGCTGGCATTGTCAAGACTAGATAGAACGGTCGAACCCGGTCGGATTCCTGGCAAACCACAGGGGGGATACTACCTTCAGATATACGCAGCGCTTCAAGAAGCCACTCACGGCAGGCTGGCCAGGCATGCGCGCATGTGCCCAGGAATGACGCCCTTCGGTCGACCTATGATCCTTGCACACGTACCTCGCTGTTCGTGCAACAGCCTTGGTGCTTGACAAGGCCTCCTCTTCTGCTATGCTCTACCGAAGCCTGTGACGCTACATTGGGAAGGAGCCGCACTATGAACTCTCGTGAACGGATGTTGACTGCACTAGCCCGGCGCGAGCCGGATCGGGTACCGCGCTGCGAGTTCGGCATCGATCTTGCGCTGATGCGGCGCATTCTTCCACCGGGTACACTGCAGGGGCGTGAGAACGACGGTCAGACGGCCTGCATCGACCAGAACCTCTTCACGATAGGCGAGGCCCGAGCAATTGCGGACCATCTTGCTCTCGACAACGTTTCCTATGTCCTGCGCGCGCCCGTGTTCGCAGAGCGTCTCCGCGGCGCCGACGGACGCGACTTCTTTGGCGATGGTCTTATCCGTTCCCGGGAGGATCTGTCGCGCGTCGTCTTGCCGGACCCATATAGCGACGCCCTGTATGAAGAGGCCGCGGAGTTCGCCAGCAAGAAAGGGGACCATGCGGCGTGCCTGGTGACCCGAATGGGCATCTTCCCTACTATGCTGAGCATGGGTATGGAAACGTTCAGTCTGGCGTTGTACGACGACCCGGGATTCGTCGAGACTCTGCTTGACATCTACTTCGACTGGATGGAGGTCGTCGCTGAACGCGTATGTGGGCTTGACTTCGACGTCTTCGTGACGACCGATGATATGGCTCACAAGTCCGGCACACTCTTCTCTCCGTCAGTGTTTCGGGACCTAGTGCTCCCGCGATACCAGAGAGTAGCGCCCAAGATCACGATCCCCTGGGTAGTGCACACTGACGGAAATGTGATGGCGCTCGTCGACTGGTTCGTTGAACTCGGCGTCGCCGGTCTTCACCCCATCGAGAAGGGCGCGATGGACATCCGAGCGATGAAGCGCAGCTATGGCCATCGCCTCTGTCTCCTGGGCAACGTCGACCTCAATCTGCTGTCCATCGGTACACCACAGGAGGTGGACGCCGAGGTTCGCGAGCTGATCCGTGATGTCGCCCCAGGTGGCGGCTACATCCTCACGAGTGGCAACAGCCTGACCAGCTATCTCGATCCAAACAACGTGCTGATGCTGTCCGACGCCAATCAGCGCTACGGCATCTACCCGATCAATCTGGAGTAACAGCCTCGCGCTTCACGCCAGTGCCGCCTCCTACAGGCCGGTGCTAGACCAGTGGCGCGATCGCCATCTACGTTCGAGAAGTGCGTTCAGGCCGAATCCAACCAACGCTAGGGTCGCACCGGGGTGCCGTCTGGCAACCTCGTCTGCGTCCATTGCTCGACCTCGTCACTGCACGGGTAACGCGCCGCGAGGTCTTCATCGATATCGATGCCCAGTCCCGGTTGGTCGCTCGCATACATGTACCCATTACGGACCTGAGGCGTACCGGGGAACATCTCGTAGACCAGCTCCGGGAAGCGACACCATTCCTGGACTCCGAAATTGGGCGCCCAAAGATCCAGGTGTAGATTCGCCGCGTGGCCAACTGGCGAGACATCGCCCGGCCCGTGCCAGGCCGTTCGGATACCAAAGGCATTCGCCATGAGCGTTACGTCGCGAGCGGGTGTGATGCCGCCCATCTGACTGATGTGCATGCGGACAAAATCGATCAGCCGAGCGACAACCAGGGGCTGCCACTCCCGTGGATTGTTGAAGAGCTCGCCCATCGCCAGGGGCGTACAGCACTGTTCGCGGATTCTCGCGAACCAGTCCAAGTCCTCCGGCGCCAGTATGTCCTCCAGGAAGAACAGCCCGAAGTGTTCGACGCTCTTAGCGAACTGAACCGCATCAATGGGCTGCAAACGCTCGTGCACATCGTGCAGTAACTCGACACTATCGCCCAACTCGGCACGCACGTACTCCAGCATGCCCAGGATACGCCGAGCGTATTCCCGTGGATCGTAGTATGCGCCGGCCGGCGCCTCGTCCGGCCTGACCATCGTGTCGGACTTCCCGCCGTAGCCTCCCATCTGCACCCGGACATAGCGATAGCCCTGTGCCAGGAAGCGCCGAACATTGTCGACCACCTCACGCGGGTCACGGCCGTCTGCGTGGGCGTAGACCGCCGCTCCTTCACGGCACTTGCCGCCAAGAAGCTGATATACGGGCATCCCGGCAACCTTGCCCTTGATGTCCCAGAGCGCCATATCGATACCAGAGATCGCGTTGTTCAGAACAGGTCCGTTACGCCAGTACCCGTGCACCATCGCCATTCGGAACAGCTCCTCGATCCTGGACACATCTCTTCCGACTACAAATGGCTTCAGGTGGCGCTCAATCGCAGCGTGTACGGCGTGAAACCGCTGTGTGAACGTCGCGCAGCCCAGACCGTACAGCCCGGGCTCCGAGGTGATGACCTTGACAACTACAAGACGGGACCCTGCCGGCTGTGTGAGAATCGTGCGAACATCGCGGATGGTGATAGGCATAGCTGTGCGTTACTCCTGGGTGTATCCAACCAGCTCGACTGCGTCGATCTCGCACCAGTCAGACAACTCAGTCTGGTCGATAGTGATCCGCACGCCACTGGCAAGGTAGTCGGAATTGACGGCGATGGACAGATTGTAGGGACACCATTCCTCACCCAGATCTTTGGCTTCGGCTTCGTAGACTGTGACATACTCACCAGAAGTCGTGACCATCTCGACCTGTACCACGTGATCAGGGTTATGGGTCTGGAAAATGAGAACCTCAATCGGCTGGACGGGAACCGCGTAGGACAGCTCGATCCAGTCCGCCCCAGACGGCTCGGCCGATGCCCAAGCCGACTCGATGTCGCCGCATCCTGGGGTGTCAGGTGCTCCGGTCGCCTGCATCGCGGACCACGCATCCTCGCCATACTCAGAGCTAGCCTTCGCGCCGCTGGCCCACTGTCGCAGGTACGATCCGCTCGCTGTGCTGTCGCCGGGAGACGACGAACCAACTGCTACGGTGGGCACGATCGTAACAACCGCAGCCGGGTCAGCCGTGGGCTCTGCGCCACCGAAGATATCGAAGTCGCTAAGAGGACCACATGCCAGCATGGCCAGGACCAGACAGGTCAGCGCTAGAATGAATTGGTGCCTTCTCCCCATAGTATCCTCCGCTGAAATATTTGCAGACTGTAAGAACCGCATCATACACAGGACGATCGGGGGCGCAAGTGGCCGCGATCAGTCCCCCAGGCACGTGCCGACAGCCCGGGCGCCCTGGATCCAGGGGTGATCCAGCGCGACCGTCTTGCGTCTACCGGCCACCTTACTGAGGGGCACAGCCTTCGTTCCCTCGCCACGCGCCGCGACCATCACACCATACGTGCCCTCGTGGATAAGATCGGCGCAAGCAGTCCCCAGCCGGGTAGCCAGGAGCCGGTCGGCGGCAGAGGGTGTACCCCCGCGCTGCAAGTGCCCGAGGATGGTCAACCGCGACTCAAGTCCTGTTAACTCCTCGAGGCGCCGGGCTAGCAGCAGGCTGCCACGGCCGATCAGGAGCTCTCCCATGTCGTCTTCATCATCAGTCCCGGCGCGCTGCGCCCCCTTCGGATCGTCCTTGGATCCGTCGATCTCATCGCACGACCGCGCCCCCTCGGAGACCGCTACAATACTGAACCGCTTGCCCATCTGGCTCCGTCGCAGAATCGCTTCAGCAATCAGCTCGACATCGTACGGGATCTCAGGGATCAGGATCACATCGGCGCCACCGGCTATGCCCGCGCCAAGCGCCAGCCAGCCAGCATTGTGTCCCATGATCTCGACCACAATGATACGATGGTGGCTGTGTGCGGTGCTGTGCAGTCGATCGATGGCCTCCGTGGCAATACCTAGCGCAGTATCGAAGCCAAACGAGACGTCGGTCTCGGCCACATCGTTATCGATGGTCTTGGGCAGAGTGATGATGTTTAGCCCTTCTTTCATCAGTCGGTGGGCACTCTTCTGCGTCCCCCCACCCCCCAAGCATACCAGTACGTCCAGCCGGTGCTGATTGTAAGTGTCGATCAGGACATCGGTCATATCAAGCTCGGCGCCGCCGACCGGCATACGATGCGGTTTGTCCCGGCCCGTGCCCAGAATGGTCCCCCCTAGTGTCAGAATCCCTGACAGCGCAGCGCCTTCCAGCCTGAGTGTGCGATTCTGCATCAATCCGCGGAAGCCATCGAGAAATCCGATGACCTGCATCCCATACACGTCCGCTGCCGAGCGCCCGATGGCCCGCAACGCCGCATTCAGACCTGGGCTGTCGCCGCCCGCTGTCAGCACACCGACGTATTTCGTCATCTGCTCTATCTCCTCGCTGTGTGTGGCACGCGCCGCGAGTGACGTGGCGTGGCCCAGACGCCTGTCTGGATGCTGATAGTCATCAGACCAGCAACGGGTAATCCTTGACTTTCCTGGACCACCACGGCCCCAGCCCGAACCACTGCCCTGCTTTCACAGTGGCCAGGCCGATCAGCACGAATATGTAGATGATGTGGTCATCAACAATCGGGTTGTTAGCCGGTGGGAGATTGGAGAGCCACATGAACGCCATCATCAACGCACCCGACCAACCCGCAATCTGAACGCCCATACCCAGGAGCAGAGCGAGGCCAATCAAGCCAAGACCCAGCATGAACAGCCAGTCGACGAACACATTGCCCGCTATGGCCTGGAACAGAGGGGCGAATGGCCCGGCCGTTGCAAACTTCAGATAGCCCAGTGTCGGCGACCCACCGGCCACCCAGGCACTGGCAGGCTCGGTTGCGAACCCCAGCCCAAAGAGCTTGTCGATAAATGCCCAGAAGAAGGTCCATCCCATCGTCAATCGAAGAGCGACCCATACGAATTTCATCCGACCCGTCATCTCCACACCTCCTTGACTGTCCAATCGTAGCTCAGATTGTGATCATTCACGCCTGTCTCTACAGCTCACGACACAGAATATTCTACCACTCTTCCGCAGTTCCTGGTACAACTTAAGTCGTACTTTGACGTTGTCGTTGCCGCATGAGTTGCTTGCAAGGACAGGCGTGCCATCTGATGACCGCTACCGTACAGGCGGACGCCATTAGCACATCGGGGCGATCAGGCGTCCTGAAGCTCTCAGCCCTTCCGGCATCACACTCTGCAGCGTTGACAGGTTCGATTCAGAAGCTATAATGGTGGGCACGAGTGCGGAGGTCAACGCGATGCCTGAGTGTCTCAGCAGATTCCATACGTCTCTGTTGGATCCCTCGACGTTCACCATCACGTGGGAGCTGGTTCCTGGGCGAGGGTCGTTCGAGCAGGACCAAATCCAGCTCCTCCGCTCTGCCGAGCAAGCGGCCCGGGGCGGCCGCGTGCACGCCCTTACGATCACAGACAATCCAGGCGGCAGTCCTGCACTCTCCGCTGAAATGCTCTCCACCGAATTGAACCGGCTCGGGATTGAGCCCTTGGTGCATTTCGCCTGCAAGGACAAGAACCGCAACATGCTCGAAGGCCTACTTCACGGCCTTGAGCGCGCCTCCGTGTGCAATCTATTGATTATCACAGGCGACTACTCCAACGAAGGGTATACGGGCCTATCCAAGCCGGTGTTTGACCTGGATGCCACGCAGTTGCTAGGTCTGATCACCGCGATGAATGAAGGACTCGAGGTACCCACGTTTCGTGGTACGAAGCGGCTCACGCCAACCAGCTTCTTCGCAGGGGCCGTGGTCAGCCCCTTCAAGGCGACCGAGGCTGAGCTGATGGGGCAATACCACAAACTGCAGAAGAAGCTACGGGCCGGAGCGAGGTTCATCGTAACCCAGCTAGGCTACGATGCCCGCAAGTTCCACGAAACCATCCTAATCATGCGGCATTTGGGTTTCGGCGACATACCGGTGATGGGAAACATTTACGTGTTGCCAGCGGGCGCAGCACGGATGATGAACCGGAATGGCCTCCCTGGGTGCGTGGTCACGGACAAGCTGCTCAACGAGATTGCCGAGGAGGCACGCGCAGCGGACAGAGGACGGGCCGCTCGCATGGAACGAGCTGCGAAGATGTACGCATTCATGAAGGGTATGGGCTTCGCCGGTGTGCACATCGGAGGACACGGTCTCGCACACGACGATGTTGTGCACATTGTCGACCGGGGCGAGGAACTTGCACACGATTGGCAGGATATTGCGAGGGAGTTTGACTATCCGCAGCCAGAGGGCTGGTACTACTTCGAGCGCGATGAAAGGACTGGCCTTAACACAGAAACGCCTGTCGACCGTGCGCGGTCGCGTCCTCCTACGCCGATATCCTACCGCGGCTTCCGTCTGCTACATGCTGCGCTGTTCAACCGGAGGAGCCCGCTCTTCCGCCCGATGACTGCCCTGGCGCTGGCTGTCGATGGGTCGCGATGTGAGCACGCCGTCACACGAGCTGAGCATCTCACCAAGGTCATCACCAACGAGTGCCTGCACTGCGGTGACTGTGGGCTACCCGATGTAGCCTATATCTGCCCCACCAGTCAGTGTCCAAAGGGGCAACGGAATGGGCCGTGTGGGGGAAGCTTCGAGGGTTGGTGCGAGGTCTACCCCGGCAAGAAGCGGTGTATCTACGTTCGAGCGTATCCCCGGCTCAAGCACTATGGTGAAGAGGACAGTTTGTCCGCTTACGAGGTGCCGCCTGTCAATCACAGCCTGCAGCAGACTTCATCCTGGCTCAACTTCTATCTGGGCCGCGACCATACGGCTAAGCGGCTGGGAATCGTGCCGCCTGAGAGGAAGCAGCGCCAGCAGAGGTCTTGACGCTGGCAACATCCAAGCCGTGCGGGCGTGACGATGCGTTTCCGTCGCGGAGGAACCGTCTTGACCACGTTGCGAACAATCATCAGAGCTACCCGTGCCCCGTTTCTTGCTGGTCCAATTACGTCCGTGCTTGTGGGCGCAGCCGCTGCCCTGCCCATCGTCGGCCTACACGGGTGGTATCTCTGTCTGACTGTGATCGGCATCGCGGCAGTCAACGTCGGGCTGAATATGTGCAACGACTACTATGATCACGTCTTTCGCTCCGACGACGTAAATGAGACGCCGACGCCCTTCAGCGGAGGAAGTCGTGTCATTCAAGATGGGATCCTCCCAGCGCGTGCTGTCCTGAGTTGGTCAGTAGTGGCTTTCTTGGTGGGGAGCGCTATCGGCGTGTATCTGGCGATGGCCCGCGGTCCGGTAGTGCTATGGCTGGGACTGGCCGGGGTGTCTATTGGCGTGTTCACGAGTGCGCCTCCGCTCCGGCTTAACTACGTGGGGCACGGTCTGGGCGAACTCGCCACGTTTCTCGGATGCGGACCGCTGCCAGTCATCGGCTCCTACTACGTCCAGGCCCAGGTTCTGACGTGGGAGGCACTCTGGGTGTCGGTGGTCATGGGCCTACTGGGGACTGCGCTGATCTGGATCAACGAGTTCGCGGACTACACAGCCGATAGACTTGTCGGAAAGCAGACCGCCGTTGTGGTATTGGGCAGACGACCTGGGGCCATCGGATACGGTGCTGTGGTGGTCGCCTGCTATCTCTGTGTGATCGCCGGGGTCTTGGGTGGCCTACTGCCGCTTACGGCCCTTCTGGTTCTACTGACGCTTCCGATTGCATACGTCTCCATACGCAGGGCAATGCATGACTACGCGAATGTATCCAAGATCGTCGCCAGTAGCGCTGCGACCATCCAGCTCTACATCGTGAACGGGCTACTGCTGTGCACCGCATACGCGCTCTCGAACTGGCTCTGATGACGGATGCCTCCGCGTGTTCAATCATCGGCCGCAGCCTGGCTCGTGTTCAACAGATGCTGCAGGAGATTGTCGCCAGCAGGATCGATGTCCTGCATGCGGCAGCACGGCGGGCTGTGGACGCAGGGGGGAAGCTGCTGAGGCCCAGGATCGTGCTTCTCGCACACCGCGCCCTGGGTGGTTCGGATGAGACCTCCGCGATCGCATTCGCTACAACGGTCGAGCTACTCCACGCTGCATCCCTTGTCCACGACGACATCAATGACGAGAGCTCTACGCGCCGCGGCCTTCCCACAGCGCATGCTGAGCTCGGCGCCCGCCTCGCACTCATCACCGGTGATTTCGTCTTCGTTCGCATGTTGCACGCGCTCTCAGCCTCGCACACCGACATCCTGCCTGGTGCGATCCGGCTTCTGGCCGATGCGTGTGCTGCGTTGGTGGAGGGTGAAGCCCAGGGCGTACTGCGAGCCGGTGATTTCGGTATGACGGAGAACGAGTACTTCGAGATCATCGGCCAGAAAACAGCCGCGTTGTTCGCAGCATCGGCTGAGCTTGGGGCGATCGCCGCTCGCGCCGGCGCTGAAGCCTCCGAGCGCATGCGACGATATGGTTATGAACTCGGCCTGGCATACCAGATTCGCGATGACATCCTGGACATCGTCGCATCAGCGGGCAGTCTAGGGAAACCGGTGCGGTGCGATTTGGCGCAAGGGAAGCTTAGCCTTGCGCCGTTGTTCGCCCTGCGATCCAGCACACGATCTAGTGAGTACCTGAGACCTGGGGCAGATCCAGCCCATGTCGTCCAGTTCCTCCACTCATGCGGTGCGCTAGACTATGCAGCGACCTGCGCAGCCGATCACGCCTCCAACGCTATCCGGGCATTGGAGGCGCTTCCTCCCTCAACCGCGCGCGATGGCCTGTCGGCCCTAGCGTCCTACGCCGCGAGCATCGAGTCCGTCACTAGCCCGCAAAGCTACTGAGGCATCGCTTGATCCAGCCCTCCCTCAAGGAAATCCCTGTAGTCATTACACGCTGATCACGCTGGCCAGGGGCAAGGGGCCTCAGATCTGTCGAGGTGATCCCAGGATCATGTATATCACACCTGTCAGCCCCATAGTCGCGGCCACAAGCCAGAGCGCGGCCTCTAGCGTGACCGCCTCTGCCACAGCGCCGACAGCCCAGGGCCCAATCACTGCCCCTGCCGCGCCGGCTGCCATTATCAGTCCAAAGACCGTGCCGGAGTAGCGTGGAAACTCGTCTCCGGCGTAAGCGATGATCGTGCCGAAGATTCCAGCATAGAGGAACCCCAGTATGCCAACCAGGATGCGCGCAGCTTCACCATCTGCAACCAGCACCAGAGTGACCACCCCGGCCATCGCGGCGACGGTCATCAGGATCAGAAGACGGTCAAGTCGTATCCGAACCGCCAGAATGGTAGTCAGCATCCGACCAGCGAGCAGTGCAACCCAGAAGAGGCTGAGCGCTCCGTTCGCACGTGCCGCCGAGATCCCCCGACCCGACACCAGGAACGTGATCGACCAGCTCAAGAGGCTGACTTCCGAGAAGACGTACGCCGCCTGACTTGCCGCGATCGCCCACAGTCTTGGCCGGCGCGCCAGCAGTGTGACTGCACGCAGATCGATCCGGTCCTCGGAGGGTGTGCCCCGACTGGTCAGCATCAGTGATAGCAGTCCCAGTACCCAGGCAATCCCCCCGAGCGCGACGAATCCCAGTCGCCAGCTGCCTTCCGTGTCCACGAGCCAGGTGAGAATGATGGGGCTGGCAGCGGACAGTCCAAACGCGAGCTGTAGCAGATTCAGGGCGGAGCCGCGCCGATCGGGAACGTAATCGCTGACAATCGCGCTGACCACCATCTCAATCAGACCGCCCCCTCCTCCCGTGACTCCTAACGCTGCCAGCCCCGATACGTAGTTGGGCGCGGCCCATGTCAAGACCAGCCCGGCGCCTATCAGGCCAAGTCCACATGTCAGGACACGCTCCTTGCTCCAGCGGTCCGCCAAGTAACCGCCGAACACCACGGCGAACAGATAGCCTACTGCGTAGGCTGTCATCAGCGAGCCCTGCTGGACCAACCCGATCCCAAACGCGCTGGCCAGGAGTGGCAGCGCCGGGCTCAATAGACCGTAGCAGAGGGCGAAAAGAGACAGGGAGAGGGCGCCGAGCCCCACGCCCAGCACGGCCTGATCTTGACATAGCCAGCCGCTCAGTCGCAGCGAAGTAGGACGATGTTTGTTCATGTTGTGCGTAACCCTCACTGAAGAGTGCGGGCGATGCGCCCGCTGGGGAGATCGACTCAGACTGCTTCACCCGCACGAGTCGAGTTGACTCATTGCGCAGGGCGCCCAACAGGCAGCAGGTAGAGAGGTTCGTGCTCCCTGGGTAGCGACAGTGCTCGTTGGACCTGTTCATCGCGCATAGCGCCAATCGGGACGCCGCCAAGACCCAACGCGACGGCTTGGAGGAGCAGATTCTGTGCAGCGTGGCCAGCCTCCATGTGGACATAGCGGACAGCCCGTTCACCGTATTTGGCCGCGGTCCGCTGATACTCCGCAGTGATCACAAAGACCGCCGGAGCATCGCGCAGTGCATCTTGCTGTAGAGCCGCTTGCCACAACGGTTCACGTAGGTCGCCAGCCACCACAGCACCCAGCGAATGGCTGCCAGGTCGGTAGTGATATAGACCCTCAGGAGTGAGCACGTACAACTCGATCGGGTAGAGTGCTCCCGCCGACGGTGCGGCGCGTAGACCCCGCGGATCGGTCACGCCCTGGGCCGCCCAGAGAAGCTGGCCGATCTCCTCGGCCGACAGCTCCTGGTCGATGAACGACCGCACCGACCGTCGTTGGGCGAGGGCCTCTTCCACCGACATCGTGCCCTGCAGAACCGGTTTCGGCAGCGGCGTGACTGCACCAGTGGTTTCGAGCGGACTCGGCCGAGGACTGCAGCCGACGTGATAGATAGCCAGAGCGACTGCCAGCCCGGCTATTGTGCACCGCATCCACCGATTCGTCTCACTCATTATAGGCGCAACTACTGCTGGGAGGGCCTGATCGCGGCGGCAGCCCTCCTGCGTCAGCACTGTGGTGCTTGTTGCCCGCAGACTCTATGCCACATCGATGAACACTTTCATCGCGCTGGCGCCTTGCTCATCAATGAAGCGATACGCATCAGCGTAGTCGTCGAAGGCGAAATGCTCGGACATGAGCGGCTCAAGTGTGACGCCGCCTTCTGCGATAAGCTCGATGGCTCGCTCGTAGTCGGCACGCTGATACATCAGTGTGCCGTGGATGTTCAGCTCCCGGTCCTGCACCAGACCCAGATCGACCCGCGGCTTCTCAGCGAAGACCCCTACAACGACGATGGCGCCCCCTTTGGCGATGCAATCCACAATTGCTGTGATGGTTGGCTCGACGCCGACACATTCCCAGGCCACATCGAACCCCACTTCGCCGAATACTCGCGCACTCGCCTCCGCCAAGGATTCGGTGCGACCGCTCGACGTGTTCCGAATACCGCACCGCTGCGCGACGTCCAAACGGAAGTCGCTCAGATCTACACTCAAGACCGTAGCGCCTTCCGCCTGCGCCACCTGGGCCACGAGATTGCCAATTGTACCAGCGCCGAGCACAGACACGTTGTGGCCAGCCACGTCGCGGCACCGTCTCACTGCGTGCGCCGCTACAGCCACAGGCTCAACCATCGCAGTCTGCTCGAAACTGAACCCGTCGGGTACAGCGACCACGCGATCGGCCTGGGTAACCCACAACTCCTGTGCACACCCTGGCGCCTGGAACCCCTCTACCTTCAAGTCGTCACAAATGTGGTAGTCGCCCCGCAAGCAGGGAGCGCACTGCCCACACACAATCTGCGGCATACTGGTCACCTTCTGGCCTACCACTAGGCCCTTGACGCCGGGCCCCACGGCCTCAATCAGGGCCGAGTACTCGTGCCCCTGCACTACCGGATAACTCGTGTATGGATGCTTCCCGTGATACACGTGCACGTCGGAGCCACATATTCCGATGCGCTGGACGCGCAGCAATACTTCGCCGGCGCCCGGTGTTGGCCCCGGGATATCCCGAAACTCAATTTCACCTGGTGATGTCATGATGGCTTGTTTCATCTCGTCTACTCCGTCTCTCTACTAGAAGGGGTCTGGGCATGAGCCCACGTCATTGTCCATACTGACACGTAGTATATCACAGACTCATTCCGGTCCCAACGCGGCGCGTCGCGAACGCCCGGCTCTCTGACACTCCCGATGGTGCACTGGCATGCGGTCATCTGCCTGGCGTCGGGGGAACCTCCGCTCTGGCGCGGTGCGGCGGCTTGGTTCTGGCGACATTCGTGGCATCGCCGATATCACAGCCGGCCATACCGTGTGCCCGAACGGTCAACCTTTGCGCTCCTGTGCTCCGCGAGGGTGACGACGCAGCCGTGCATAGCGCTCTCGAAGTTGCGCCGGCGTGAGTTGTTTCCCACCTGAGAAGTACGCCACGGCGACACGTCCGATTGCCCACGTACCGAGCCCGTTCACAACGGCGGAGACGACCCAACCCAGTCCGGGTACCAGCTTGGCCAGAGCGCCAGCAAGGTAGCGCACCCCCACACCGCCCGCCATCGCTGTGAGCAACTCCCGTGCGTGACCCACGCTCATCGATTCACCGTGGATGGCGGCAATGCGCAAGACCAGACGCACCTGCGATGCCAATAGCAGTGGGATATCGAGTACCGGCACCGGCGTAGCCGCGATCAACGCATTCAGGATCGCGGCGCTCCGGACCACCCTGTCGCTCACCTGATGACGATAGGCCGGCAGCGCCCGTCCAAGCGCAATGCCAACCCACGGATGGGCCTGAACAATTGCAGGGATCAATCCTTCGGCGACGCCTGCGCCGGTCCGTGCTGAGATGGGTATGACCGGTGCGCCCAGCTTGTGCTCGACGTCAGCGACGACGGCGGACAGGTCGCGCTTGATCAAGTCGATCTTGTTCAGCGCCACTACCAGCGGCACTTTCGCCGCCCGCAGGGCCTCATAGAGCTCGAAGTCCAACTGATGAAGGCCGGCCGCGCCATCCAGCACCAGCACAGCGACGTCCGCCTCTTCGGCCGCCGCGCGGGCCATAGCCGCACGGTCCACACCGCCAACCTCACCAAATCCGGGTGTGTCAATGAGAACAAACGGGCCGACCGCCTCTGTCACAAGTCCCTTGGTCGTCCCTGGTACAGCGGTTACGGCCGATACTTTGCGCCCTTTGATGAGGTTGAACAATGTCGACTTGCCCGAATTCACGGGGCCAACGATTGCCAGCCGCGTGTGAGCTTCCTCCTCAACGCGCAGGGACAATGCATCCCAGTCAAGCGCCTGAAGCAGACTGCGGAGATCCGCCAACCCTGTCGGCAGCGATGGCATAGGTACCCTTCCTTGTGATGAGTGTTCGATGAGTCTAGCACGGTTCGGATCAACGAGCAACCAAGGATGTACAACGGCACACTCCTTGACCCAGATCCAATGGCCGCTTCCAGGTTGCCTCCAGCCCTCGTGGCGAGTTAGGGGCCGCGATGTCGTAGGCGACGGTGTGAGGAGTCCGAGCCTTGACAAGAAGCCAACTCTGTGTCATTCTAGAGCGAGGTGGCGCCACACGGTGGTATTTCGATGAGGCAGGATCGTGTAGACAGTTGGGCCCTAGAGGAGACTTATCGCATGAACCTCCGGTTTGCAGCACACGTGATGGATCTGGGTCTGCCTGAGGGCAATTACGCGCAGACTGCACTGGCGGATCTGGACGGGGACGGACGTCTTGAGTACATACTTGGCCGGCAGTATGCCGAGATCTACTGGTACTCCTATGACGGTGAAGGAGTGTGGTCTCGCCATCTGCTAGGGCTTGACTCACCATCAGACGTAGGCGGGTGTGTCCTCGACGTTGACCGTGATGGTTTCCCTGACTTCGTGACGGGAGGGGCCTGGTACCGGAACTCGCGCTGTCCAGACAAGACATTTGAGCGCTTTGCATTTGACGTAGACCTGACTGGCGTGCACGATGTGTGCAGTGCAGACGTCGATGGAGACGGGCATCTAGAAGTGATCACCATGTCCGATCAGAACAGCCTGCGATGGTACAAGATCCCAGAGGATCCAACACAGCCATGGCCCTGCTGTGAGATTGGTCCTGCAGTCCACGCCGGGGTATCGGTGGGAGACATCAACGGAAACGGTCACCTTGATGTAGTGCGCACGAACGTCTGGTTTGAGAATGCTGCGGGCGATGGTACGCGCTGGGTTGAGCATCCCATCGGCCCCAACACGCCTCCCCCACCCGATTTTCAGCCCTACTTCGCGTTCGACGCGACCTACAGCGTCGTATCCGATATGAACGGAAACGGGTACCACGACATCGTCTTCACAGATGCCGAGATTCCGGGCGGGAAGATATGGTGGATGGAGAACCTCGATGGCACGGGCCTGCGATGGGAGCGCCACGAGATCTACAACCGAAGCGATGATGCGCGGCGCGGCGCATACCACAGCCTGTACGTCGGTGATCTCGACGGTGACGACGATCTTGATGTGTTCAGTTGCGAGATGGAGGCTGTGGGCGGTGATGCACCTCCACGCTGGTACATCTGGGAGAACGTCGACGGGCGGGGTCAGGAGTGGCGAGAGCACGTGATCCTGGATGCCAACCTGGGTGGGCACGCGGCGGTGGTGGGTGACGTGACGGGGAACGGGCTGCCCGACATCATTGCCAAGCCTTGGCGGGCTGCGCCGAGCAATGCGTTGGGCGGCAGTATGTTCGTCGTGTTCCTCGAGAACGTCTCCCGACCCTAACCAGGACCGCGCGTTAGTTCAGCAATCGGCCGCCGTCGACGACGATCACGCTGCCGGTCGAGAATGTGAGCAGGCTTGTAGCGGCCAGGACGGCGTTGGCCACGTCTTCGGCCGTTACGAGTCGGCCCATGGGCGCCTGCTCCAGTTGCGCCCGGCGCCACTCCGGGTCGAAGCTGGCTGCATAAGCGCCCTCGACAAGTGCTGGCGCGATCGCGAGAACGCGGATATCCGGCGCCAATGCTCTGGCAAGCGACTTTGTCATCACGTTCATAGCCGCCTTTGACGCGCAGTAGGCGACATTGCTGCCGATCCCGGAGATACCGCCCGTGGACGAGATGTTGACCACCAAACCGCCACCGTCACGGGCAAGCAGGGCTCTGAACGCCCGAATGGCCGCAAACGCGCCACGCCAGTTCACTCGGAAGATCCTGTCGATCAGCTCATCATCCAGGGCGTCCAGATCATCATGCGGCACGAAGCGCGTGATCCCTGCATTGTTCACGAGCAAGTCCACTTTGCCGTACCGTTCTGACACCAGCGCCGTCAAGTCAACAAGCGAGCCGGTGTCCTCGACCGAGACACGCGCCAGCGTATGGCCATCGCCAGGCAGGCTATTCATCACATCGCGCGTTGCTGTTTCGCTCGCGTGATACGTCAGCACCACGCTGGCGCCAGCCTGTGCCAGGTGACGGCAGATCGCTGAGCCAATTCCACCACCTGCTCCGGTAACGACTGCCACAAGCCCAGTCATCGTCTTGTCGTTCACATAGGCCTCCTTGTGTAGGTAAAGTCAGCCGATACTGGGCGGAATCCCGCGACCCGCGTGCTCCTGGCCACGGGAGGCGCGTTTCCGCAGGTATATGATTGTCAGGCGGTCCGACGCAGGCCGCCTGTCACACTCAGCGTATCCCAATCTTTCGTACAGCCGCAAGGCTCGCTCGCTGAGGTGCCCCGTGAAGATCTCGTACCACTGCACTCCCGCGAAGCAATGCTCAATCGCGTGCATGAGCTGTGTTCCGATGTGCTGACCCCAATGGTCCGGATTGACCACGAGCCGGCCGATGTGGCAGACGCCGTCCTCGACATGCGCGCGTACAGATCCGACAATGCGCCCGCCAACAACCGCCTTGAGGAACACGCGTCGGGTGAACTCGTCCTCAATCTCGGCCAGCGTCTGCCGCAGGGGTGGAAGCAAATGATCATCATAGACGCGGCCCTCGTGCGCAAAAGCGAGCTTCTGCAGTGCCAGTATACTTTCGGCGTCCTCCAGGGCGGCAGGTTCAATATCAATGGCCATCAGGCTCCTCCGGCCGCAGCACAAGAAAGCTTGTTACTAACGCGAGAGTATACCCCGGTTGTCGCCGAGCGGCAACGTTCGTGTGGAGACCGTCGAGAGACAAGCCAGAATGCAAACCTCACAGCGGTGACATCGCTTCGTCTGGTCAAGAGGCCCGCTGCGAAGTTGCAGATGCGCGACCCTGTGCTACAATCGCAGTCAATACTGGCGAACCTTGCGAGAGGTCACCATCTGGCTTCCCGCAAGGTTTGCGTGTATAGAGGAGGTCTATGGCCGCGCTGCAGCACCGTCGAGTCGCGCCGGAGGGTCGCTGGGGACCCGTGCTGCCCCTGTTGATTGTCCAGCTGCTGATCGGCATTGCACTGACCGCCAATCGATCGTTCTTTCCCGTCTTTGTCTCAGAACGGCTCGGATACGCCACCGTCTTCGTTTCATCGCTCGTCGCCACCCAGCAGGTTGCGGGAATGATCTCCGCGCTGATTGGCGGTTCACTCTGCGATGTTCTAGGACCCAAGCGGACACTGCTCGTCGGTCTTCTGGGCTACGGGCTGGGAAGCCTGACGTTCCTGATAGGGGAGCCATGGCTCGTGGCAGTGCTATGGGCGTGCAGCGGGTTGGCCATGGGAATGCACACGCTCGGTGGTATGGCCTACTTGATGGAGGCCGCCAGTCCTCGGCGGCTTGGCACATTCTCGGCGCTCTACAACTGGGGCATCACCATTGGAGGCGCGTTGGCAAGCCCCATGCTGGGCGTGGTTCTGGACCGCCGGGGGTTCGGGACCCTCGGTGCCGTTCTGGTGACACTCGCAGTAGCCACGACCTGCGGAGCGGCCGTGGCCCTATCCTCTGTGCGGTCTGGGCGATCGAATCAGACTCGCCATCTGGGACAGACGCTACTGAGCTATCGGACGATCATCCGTCGCCCACCGATCGCGCTCCTTGGACTCTTGCGCTTCCTGCCAACCTGCTACTGGGGAATGGCCGGCGTCCTGATCCCACTGTTGATCAACCGCCTGGCGTCTAGCAAAACGACCATTGCCTGGTTCGCCGCAACCAGCCAGGTCCTTGCAGCGCTCTCACAGTTCGCTGTGGGACGCGCTGCTGATCGATGGGGGCGGAAAGCCCCCACGATCGTCGCACTTGGAGTGCTGGTCGGGTCGTGCCTGGGGATGGCGGTGTTCGCCGACCGCCTGTGGAGCTTCTTCACCTTTGGGGTCACCGCGACGATGGCGGCGTGGTCACTGTCGACGCTGATGATATGCCTTGTGGCTGACACCAGCTCATCGGAGGAGCGTGGGAGGGTGCTGGGTATGCTTCACGTGCTCTGGAACCTGGCGATGATCACCGGGTCGCTATTGGGAGGGATTCTGGTAGAGGTGGCCGCCGGACTCCCATTCCTTGCCGCGGCGGCGCTCAATGTTGCAGCAATTGGCGCAGTACTGGCCCTGTTTCGGATGCCACGTGTCAGCGAGACTGGTATGATCGGCCCTGTCAGCGCGTCAGCTGCTGAGAGCGACGCACGGTGAAGATCGCGGTCGGTTCCGAAAACCCGGTGAAGATAGCAGCTGCCCGCTCGGTTCTGTGGCGTGTCTACGGGGAGCAAATCGACGTGGAGGCAGTTCGTGTGATGAGCGGCGTGTCAGATCAGCCCTATGGAAACGAGGAGACGCTCTGTGGCGCAGTGGGACGGTCTCGTGCCGCACTCCACGCTGCTCACGCCGAACTTGGCATCGGTTTTGAGGGCGGCATCATCGAGGTATCTGATCGCTCATTTACCTGCGCCTGGTGCGTCGTAACACGCCGCGACGGTGTGGTCGGCATCGCAGGGGGTGAGAACTTGTTGCTCCCGGAATCAGTTGCGGCGGCGATCTACCATGGGGATGAACTGGGCGTCGCGATGGATCGACTGACGCGGCAGCGCGACACAAAACGTGGGGCGGGCGCCATAGGTCTATTGACCGGGGGGCTGCTCGATCGACAGCGGGCATACGAGCATCTGCTCGAACTCGCGCTTGCCCGATTCCTGACGCCGGAGCTGTACGAGGCCTAGGACTGCATCAGATCGTTTGTCAGCCAGCCTGAGGAAACGCACTCAGGTCGCAGGTGGGACCAGCGTAGCGTCAAAGGACTGACTACCGGGAGGTCCGCATCTCCCGGTCAGGAGGGTGGGAGATTCATGTGATGGAACAGACCGCAGCGAACGCCTCTCACCAACTGGATGTCGACGCTGAAGTTGAGCGGCATTTCCGCTTCAACGCCGTTGCGAACGTGCTGGACGGCGTGTTCTTCTGGTTTGGATCCGGCTTTCTGGCGCCCTCAACGGTCCTTGCCCTGTATGTCAACAACTTGACTGACAGTACACTACTCATTGGACTCCTCTCCACCATCTCATCGGCGGGTTGGTTTCTGCCGCAACTATTCACAGCGAACGTGGTCGAGCGGCTGCCTCGCAAGAAGTACATGGTGGTCAATATCGGTCTCTTCACGGAGCGGCTTCCTGTCGTGTTGCTGGTTCCCGCCTCACTGCTGGCCTTACGTTCGCCAGCGCTTGCGCTCGTAGCGTTCTTCCTGCT
>JAAZAN010000014.1 GCA_012514315.1 Chloroflexota bacterium | reverse complement strand
TGTTAGGAAAAGTTGAAAAGTGAACTCCTATGGCCGGATTTCCAGTTCAAAGGTGAACTCTGAACTCCTCCAGTGGGAGGGCTACTGAGTGTACCATCTTGTCGTGCGACCAGACACGGATCTCCATGGCCTGCTTGGGCGTGTCTGGAACGAGGTGGATCTCGACTTCTTCGTAGAGTTCCACTCCGGGAACCTCGATGGTATGGTTGAACAGCGAGATACGTCGGTAGCCATTGACGACTCGGGTCTCGCGCAAGCAGAAGACGTCCTTGGGAGAAGTGTAAGGTTTGGGCAGGCCGAATGGGCGAAACAGGCTATTGCCTTCTTGCTGGGCTCTATGGAAGCGCATACTGGGAATCTCTTGGGTCGTGGAATGGACTTGGTGATAGTTGTAACGGTCGACTTCTTGCTTGAGGACGGCACGAACCTCTTCGATCCTGACGATGTTCTCCAAAGCACAGGTGCGCACGATGCGATCTTGCAGCCATTGGTAAGGCCGCTCGATCTTGCCTTTGGCTTGGGGAGATAGAGCGTAAGTCACATCCACACCCAGCACGTGCATCAGCTTGCCCCACTGCGTATCCACATCATCGGTCTGCAGAACATGCTTACGCCAGATACTATCTCTGCCCTGGACGAAGCGGAACACCCGCAGAGAGTCGACATAATAGCGCAACGGGATGCCGTAAGCTTGCATGAGAGCTTGAGTGGCCTGGATGTGAGCCCAGGTGGTTTCCTTTGGAACAAAGTCAGCGAACAACAGCAGGCGACTGAAGTCGTCGATGGAGGTGATCAGGACCCACTTCTCTTTGGCGAAAGGGGACCAAAGGTGCAGTGAGGAGTCGTGTTGAACCAGAGCCCCGATGGAGGCCGTCAGTACCTCGCGCTCGTGGAGCTTGTGTTTCTTGCGGGGTTTGTAGCAGTCCAGACGTTTGGCGCGCTCGATGATTGTGGTGACAGACACCTGGATGCCTTGCTGCCTGAGACGATCGCGCAGTGCTGCATAGTTGTAGCCGGAGATGGGCAATCGCGTGTCTTCAACGATCTGCTTCTCGCGCAGCAGTTCCCGCTCGATCCCTGCCTCAACGGGGGGAGACAGCCTGCCTGGGGTCTGCCTCTCGTAGGCGATTGAGAAAGCTTCTGGGGCTTGCCGACACGCTTTGAGAAGGGCGAAGAATCGGGTCTTGCCGATGTCCAGCAGCTCCTGTACCTCGGCTCTCGTCAGCACCCCCTGACAGTATCCATTGAGTAGCACTTTGACCTGATCGTCGCTGAACCGCTTGTGTAACTGTGTCATCTGTTCCTCCTTTGTCGTGAGATCGACTCGGAAGAACTCTATCATCGGCAGTTCACTTTTCAACTGGAAACGGTTCACTTTTCAGCCTTAGATGGTTCACTTTTGAACTTTGGATGACAGGGAATCTGCGGAGGTTGACAAATGACCGTCCGGACTGTACAATGCCGCCCTATGCAAGACGATATGACGCGGCCCGTGGATCGCGACCAGCTTAGTGTTCTTGTTGCCGTAGTTCTGTTGGGCAACGTACTATTCCGCTACATTGAGCTTCCAGAGCAGCACTTCCGAACCCAGTTCCTCGGATCTCCTGTGGAGATTCACCTGACCGGAGCCTCCCTGATCGTCGTTCTGTTGGTCGCACTGGTGTGCACTGGAACCAACCTCATTCTGCACAGTCGCGGCCGTCAGATGCATGCGTCGGGGCGGCCCGTCTACATCGCGTGGATCCTCCCTGGAATGGTAGCCGGCCTGTCCGGTCATACACTTGCACAGGACCTGCTGCCAACGCTGTGGGTAGGCGGACTGGTGTTGACTGGGTTCGCCGTTGCGCTGACCATATCGGCGGAGTACAAGGCGGTCTCACCAGACGCTCCCGGCTACCCGGGCGCGCGTCTAGTCCTTAACGTGCTCGTCTACATGATCGCTTTTGTGCTGTTCTCGATGATGTACGCAACACGATCACGCAGTCTTGTGACAGCCACGTTTGCCATGTTCGTAGCCGCGCTACTCGCGCTTGACCTTGTGAGCATTGCGGACGCTCCACTATCGCGCGTTCTGATCTTCGCGGGGATTGTGGGGCTAGTGATCGGTGAGTGCACCTGGGTGTTGAACTACTGGCAGGTCAGTTCGTGGGTTGCCGGCCTGCTGTTGTTGCTCGTGTTCTACGTGATTACCAACCTTGCGCATCAGCACCTGCTGGATCGGCTCAGCCGGGCTACGCTCATTGAGTTCGGCGCCGTGGCGGTCATCGTGTGGGCGTTCGTGCTCTTCGTTGGATTGCGCTAACACTGCTGGTGGACAGACTGCACCTGTCAGTGATCTGCTTCTAGAAGAGGAGAAACCGACGTGCAATATGGTATCGCATCGTATTCGGAGAAGATGCCGCCGCGTCTGCGGAGGCTACCGGAGATCGCGTACAACTTCTGGTGGAGCTGGCATCGACCGGCGAGGGATCTTTTCAAGTACCTCGACTACCCGCTGTGGCGAAGCACAGAGCATAACCCGGTCAGTATGCTGGATGAGGTGACGGTTGAGCGACTCAACGAGCTGGCGACCGATCCGCTCTTCCTTCGCCAGTATGACGCCGTGTTGGTGGCGCTGGACAGCGTGCTGAAGAACGGGCATCTGTGGTTCCCAAAGACGTTCGATGTCCTAGCCGACAGGCCGATTGCCTACTTCTCAGCTGAGTTTGGACTCCATCAATCCTTGTCCATCTACTCGGGTGGGCTTGGTGTTCTGGCAGGCGACCACATCAAGGAGACGAGTGACCTGGGTATCCCTTTTACCGCAGTAGGATTCCTCTACGAGCGGGGTTACTTCCGGCAGCATATGACACCGGACGGATGGCAGGAGGCGATCTATCCGCGTTTCAAGCCAGAGGATGTGGCTGTGCAAGAGGTACTGACCGATGGCGAGAGCACATTCGTGCCTGTTGAGCTCGACGGTCGGACCATCAACCTGATGGTGTGGCAGGTACAAGTTGGGCGGAATCGCCTGTATCTCATGGATGCCGATCACGAGCTGAATTCGCCGTGGGATCGTGAGTTGACTTCGACACTCTACGGTGGGGATCAGGATATGCGCATACGGCAGGAGATTCTGTTGGGGATCGGCGGCCTCCGTGTTCTGCGCAAACTGAGTATTTCGCCGGCGGTGCTTCATATCAATGAAGGGCATTCGGCATTTCTCGTTCTGGAACAGGCGCGGGAACTTGTCGCGGAGGGGATGTCATTCGCCGAGGCGAGTGACATCGTGCGATCTCGAACGGTGTTCACTACTCACACGCCGGTTCCTGCCGGTCATGATGTGTTCCCATTCCATCTAGTGGAGAAGTACTTCCACGGCTACTGGCCGAAGCTGGGTCTGAGTCGAGAGGAGTTCCTGGCACTGGGCACCCAGCCCGCTGATCCACACGGATTCAATATGACGGTTCTGGCGCTGAGACTGGCTGGCCAGACGAACGGTGTGAGCCAGATGCATGGAACCGTCTCAAGGCAGATGTTCCATTCGTTGTGGCCCGAGGGACGCGTCGAGGACGTGCCAATTGGCCACGTGACAAACGGGATCCATGTTGCTTCCTGGATTGGTAACGCGATGAACCGGATCTTCCGGAAGTACGTTGCTCCAGATTGGATCGATCGACAGGATGAGGCGATCCTCTGGGAGCGAATCCTCGATGTTCCGGATGAGGAGCTCTGGTCAGCACACCTCCATCTTAAGCGCAAATTGATGACGCTGATCCGGGAGCGCGCTCGACAGATGCGGATTGAGGGACTACTCACCCCTGAGCAGGTACTGTGCTCAGGGACCCTGCTGGATCCAGATGCTCTGATCATCGGGTTCGCCCGGCGCTTCGCGACGTACAAACGCGCGGGCCTGATATTCGAGGATCTCGAGCGATTGAAGCGACTAGTGCACGATCGGCATCGTCCCGTTCAGTTCATCTTCTCGGGCAAGGCTCATCCAGCGGATGAGGGTGGGAAGCGACTCCTGCAACAGGTCTACAATGTCGCCAAAGACCCGGCGATGGGTGGGCGTATCGCGTTCATCGAGGACTACGATATGCAGGTGGCGCGATACCTGGTTCAGGGCGTCGACGTGTGGCTGAACACACCGCGCTGTCCATACGAAGCAAGTGGGACAAGTGGGCAGAAGGCGGCAACGAATGGGGTCCCCAACTTGAGTGTTCTGGATGGTTGGTGGGCGGAGGGCTACAACGGATCAAATGGATGGGCGATCGCAGCAACCGGGGTCTGCGAAGATGTCCAGATGCAGGACCGTGCGGACGCTGCTGAATTGTACCGACTACTGGAGGACGAAGTTGTTCCACTCTTCTACCGTCGGGACGACGCCGGAGTGCCACATGGCTGGTTGCGTGTGATGAAAGAGGCAATTCGAACCTCAGTCCCAGTGTTCTCTACTCGCCGCATGGTGAAGGACTACACTGAGAGGTACTATGTACCAGCCGCTCGACGCCCTTAGCCGTCGGCTCTGATCAACGTGATGCATCCTATGTCGGCCGCATTCCCGTGAGTGCGGCCTTCTCGTCAAGGCGGCCTGGAGCGGTGTGTACGCTCCGCGCAGGAACCGCGAACTCGTCCGAACTTGCTGAGCGTGATCATTTGGCGAATACCATGTTTCGGTGGACCTCGGAGACAGTCCTGAATCTCGTGGACCGCCTGGCGCATTCGTACTACACCCGTAAGTACGGTGCGCTGACGCGTAGCCTGGGACGGCGGTCAATGCAGTCTGATCGCCGTCGTGGATTCATCATCGTCCAGATCGACGGTCTGTCGTACGAGCATCTGATGATGGCCGTCGATGCCGGGCATCTCCCGTACGTGAGCCGCCTGCTTGTGACTGACCGCGTCGCCGTTGCGCCATGGCAGTGTGGCATCCCGAGCACGACGCCAGCTGTTCAGGCTGGGATCATGTTCGGCGATCGGTTCGACATCCCTGGATTCCGTTGGTACGAGAAGGAGAGCCGCCGCAACATCAGTGCGCACTTCCCCAACCATGTCAGGGAAATGAGGGAACGGATCAGCGCGCGGAACCCCGGGATCCTTCAAGGGGGCTCCAGTTACGTGAATATGTTCGATGGCGACGCTGACCTCGCGCTGTTCACGATGAGCGTGCTTCATTCTCAACGGTTCTTCGAGAGCGTGCGGGGTCTGAGTCTGCTAGTGGTCTTCCTTCTGAGCCCGTTTCGTGTGTTCCGCGTAATCATGTCTGCGCTGGTCCGGTACGGATTGACCATGGCGCGGCGCCTTGTGTCGCTGCTGCAGCCCCGCGTGTTCAACGCACTGGATGTGGTCACGCCGCTGATCCAGGCAGTTGGCGACGCGGTGTTTGTTGAGGTACAGACGTTCGGCGTCATGATCGACATCTACCGGTGTGTGCGCAGCATCTACGCCAACTACACGGGGTATGATGAGGCTGCGCACAGACTGGGACCAGCTTGCCCGGCTGCGTTATCGATCTTACGAGACATCGACCGTCGGATCCATCAAATCGATCGGATGCGGCGTCTCTATCGGCGGCGTCGTTACGATCTCTATATTCTATCAGACCACGGCAACTCTCCTAGCGTGCCATTCAGATGGGGTGCTGGACGTACGCTGGAACAGCATCTGCACGAGACGATCGGTCTTGGGGCCGCGGATGGCAGGGCGGCGGGGACAGATGTCCGAGAGATTGAGACGGAGAGTCCCATCGCGGTCGACTCCCGTTCACTTCACGATATGCGCTACCTGATAGGCGAGCTCTCAGCACTGGGCAAGAGCCGATCTCGCTACCTTCGACGTGGCCTAAGCAAACTAATGCAGTCTGTCAATCGGCGTACGCGCTCTCGTGTAGATGTGTCGCCTGACTTCGTGCGCCGAAATGGTGTCGTGGTGCGTGCGTCAGGGTCGCTGGCGCACGTCTACTTCCCCGCGGTCGAGGCGCCGCTTGATCTCCCGGAGGTGGAGCATCTCCATCCGCACCTGGTCGATGCACTGCTGGATACGCCGGGGATCGGAGCTGTTCTTGGGCGTGTCGGTGGGCGAACCCTTATTCTGGGAGCTGACGGTGGTCGGATATTGATCGGAGCAGGAGGGAGTTCGGTCGATGGACGACATCCGTTAAGCGTTCTCTCAGAACCGGATGACATGGCGCGCCAGCTCCACCGGCTCGCTCAGTTTCCCCATTCCGGTGATCTGATCGTTCTCGGCGCCATCGCGTCCG
>JAAZAN010000119.1 GCA_012514315.1 Chloroflexota bacterium | reverse complement strand
GCTCATTATCTTCGATGATACTGATGAGCATTCTGCGGAGAAGTGTGGACTTTCCAGAACCCATATCGCCGAATATGAAGGTGTTGACTCGTAGCTTGAGGAGTTTTGAGAAAGAATATCTTTTGTTCGGAAGCCCTTCCTGCATAGCCTGTTTCGATCTGACTCTTGGAATGTGCCTAAGCGTTGGTGCAACAAAAATGGTGGGGAGATGTTTTGGGGCGTTTGGGCCTCCCAGTGCATACAGCTCTTCAAGCCGAGAGTGCATGGTCTTAGCATTCTTATAATAGTTTGAGATGCTGGCGTCACCGATGGTAAAAAACTCTGGATAGTATAGTTCTAGATATTCAACGGTTTTCTGGCCATCAATGAAAGTTACATTATTCCGGTACTCCATTTGTATATCGTGCAAAATACGTTTTTGAGCATTCCCGCTGATTTTCCCATTAGTCCAGACAATAACGTGGTTAACATAAGTCTCAGACTGGGGATAAGTTACATCCTCGATAGGTACTGTAAAAGCCTGCCGGATTTGATCTCGAATTGTACCCACCAAGATTGAGTTACGACCGCTCGCGGCCCCGCTAATGTCCCCAGCTTTTGCAACAATTGCGTAGTTAATACTTCCTAGTACACCCGTCTGATAGCAGGTTATGTCTTTGCCATATTCTTGGCTTCCGTGCCGAAGTCTGACCTGTTCATATTTCATCCTTTTCAGTAACGGCATAAGCACCGAAGACCGAAAGTCTGCTTCGTTGAGTTTGTTGAGTTGCTCGTATTTGGGGTCCACCGAGTATCCTCCAATGCCAAACAGTGATAGATCTCTAGCTAAATGCCAAGCGCCATCGTCGTGGTCTTCTGGGAAAGGAAGCTCATGAGTCGGTGTCCGATTGTGTTTGTCGAACTACTGTTTTCCTGAAATCAACGTATGTACTCTACAGTTTTGCTATCATAATGGAAAGTCTAGAGTGCGCAACACGTTCCATAGCCCATCGTCCAGGTGGATCGTGCCAAGTTGCGACCTCCAGACTATAGAGCTCATAACCTCACTAAGCGTCAAACTCTTTATGGCGTTGCTCTTTCCTCTGGTATCATAGAGCCAATGGCAAAAGCCCTCATCAGATAGGTTTATATGGCAATGGCGATCAAAAAAAGTGAACTGTACAGCTCCTTGTGGCGAAGCTGCGATGAACTCCGGGGCGGCATGGACGCCTCGCAATACAAGGACTACGTTCTAACCCTTCTCTTCGTCAAGTACGTCTCCGACAAGTACGCCGGCAAACCAAACGCCTTGCTGGACATTCCCGAAGGCGGGAGCTTTGACGACATGATCAAGCTCAAGGGCGACAAAGAAATTGGCGACAAAATCAACAAGCTCATCCGGAGACTTGCCGATGCCAATACGTCTGAGGGTCACGAGGGTCTCAAGGGCGTAATCGACCAGGCGGACTTCAACGACGAAAGTAAACTTGGTCGTGGCAAGGACATGCAGGATCGGCTCACCAAGCTGATCGCCATTTTCGAAGGATTGGACTTCCGAGCCAACCGCGTCGAAGGCGACGACCTGTTAGGCGATGCTTACGAATACCTGATGCGGCACTTCGCTACCGAGTCCGGCAAGAGCAAGGGGCAGTTTTATACCCCGGCAGAAGTGTCGCGGGTGATGGCGCAAGTCGTCGGTATCGGTCCCGACACACGCCCCGCCCAGTCAATCTACGACCCAACCTGCGGCTCCGGTTCGCTGCTTCTCAAGGCCGCCAGTGAAGCACCGCGCGGGATTACGATCTACGGCCAGGAAATGGACAACGCCACCTGGTCGCTGGCCAAGATGAACATGATTTTGCACGGTTATCCCACTGCGGAAATCTGGCGCGACAACACGCTTGCTGCACCTTACTTCAAGAATCCAGATGACAGCCTGAAAACCTTCGATTTTGCCGTCGCCAACCCACCGTTTTCTCAGAAGAACTGGTCAAACGGCGTCAACACGGCCCGTGACGAATATGGTCGTTTCGAGTACGGCGTCCCACCGGCCAAAAACGGCGATTATGCGTTTCTACTGCACATCATCAAGTCGCTCAAGAGCACCGGCAAGGCTGCGGTCATCCTGCCGCATGGTGTGCTCTTCCGGGGAAACGCCGAGGCAGATATTCGCCGCAACCTGGTTCGCCGAGGGCTGATCAAGGGCATCATCGGCTTGCCGCCCAACTTGTTTTACGGCACAGGCATCCCCGCCTGCATCATCGTCATCGACAAGGAGAACGCCCACGCGCGTAAGAGCATCTTCATGATTGACGCTAGCCGGGGATTCATCAAGGACGGCAACAAGAACCGCCTGCGTGCGCAGGACATTCGCAAGATTGTCGATGTATTCAACAATACCCTCAGAATCCCGCACTATTCCCGCATGGTTCCCCTGACCGAAATTGAGGCGAACGACTACAATCTGAACATCCCCCGCTATATCGACTCAAGCGATCCGGAAGACTTGCACGACCTGGATGCGCATTTGCGTGGTGGTATCCCCCAGCGCGACGTGGACGAATTGCACGCCTACTGGGAGGTCTTCCCTTCCTTGTGCGATACGCTGTTTGCGCCAGGTGACCGGCACGGCTATCTCATGGCACAAGTCGAACCGCGCGATCTAAAGCGGGTTATTCAGGACAACGCTGATTTTCAGGCATATGCTGGTCGCGTGCGCGATGTGTTTGACGCCTGGCAAGCCGCACACAAACCGACCCTGTACGCGATCACGCAGGGCAGCCAGCCGAATGAGATCATCCACGCGCTCGCCGATGACCTGCTTGAGCGCTATGCAGATATACCTCTACTGGATGGATATGACGTCTACCAGCGGCTGATGACCTACTGGGCCGAAACGATGCAGGACGACCTGTATCTGATCAGCGCCGAGGGTTGGGTAGAAGCCGCCCGTCCGCGCCCGATTATCCAGGACAAGGAGAAGAAGATCCAGGAGACTCCTGACCTGGTGATTGGCCGGCGGAAAATCAAGACGGACCTCATCCCGCCCGCGCTGATTGTGGCGCGCTACTTCTTTACCGAGCAGGCAGAGCTCGAACGCCTGCAGACCGCCGCCGATATGGTAACCAGCGAACTTGAGTCCTTCATCGAGGAGCACAGCGGTGAGGAGGGACTTCTGGCAGACGCTACCACGGACACCGACAAGGTGACCAAGTCGAGCGTGCGAGCGCGCATCAAGGAATTGCAGCAGGACAACACGACCGACGATGACGAGGAGCTTGTCGCGCTGCGGAAGTGTTTGATGCTGTCTGACGTCAAAGCCCAGGCGGATAGCATAGTAAAGGCTGCGCAGAGTGCCCTCGATGAGCGAACACTCGCCCAATATGGCAAGCTGACGGAAGATGACATCAAGTCGCTGGTGATCGAAGACAAGTGGCTGACCGCGCTCCAAACTTCCATCAATGAAGAGGTAGGGCGCGTGGCGCAGCGCTTGACGGCTCGCGTCACTGAACTAGAAGAACGGTACGCCGAGCCGGTACCAAACATTGAGGCCGAGGTGAAAGCATTGAGCGAGCGCGTCGCTGGACACCTCGCCCGCATGGGGTTGGTGCTGGAATGAAGGCGGACACGATGAGCGAT
>JAAZAN010000013.1 GCA_012514315.1 Chloroflexota bacterium | reverse complement strand
CTTCAATCATCACATTGATGCCCGCGAGGATGCCCTCACCCGCCAACGTTCGGGATCCGCTGTCGTCCAGACCATACGCAGCACGCAGATAGCTGCTATAGAAAGGTGCAGGAGAGCTAGACCGTCCAATATCGTATCCAACATCCTGACCAGATAGGAACAGGTTCCCCCCCCCATCCAGGTAGGCCCCCAGCGCGGCCTGATCCACGGAAGTGATCGTCGCATCCCAGTCGCGCCCCGTTAACCAGATAACGCCGCGGTAGAGGGTGAGCACATCGAACGGTGGGCCATTTGCATCGTCCGGTACTGTCCAGACATCGTGGCCCACCCGAAGCGCGTCGAGTGTGGACGTGTAGAACACCTGATCATCGAACCGATTGCCGAGGTTATCGAAGTCGTCGTCAACCACCAAGATGCACGCTGTCGGCTCCAACGCGAAGTCGCGACGCTGGTCTTGGTCGACAACAACCGAATCCACGACCGGATGATGATAGGGGGCCGTCAGGGTCACGGGATGTGTTCCACTCACCAGCTCAACGTTGTACTCACCGTTGGTCGTGCTCACAGTGGGACCCGCACCGAACTGAAGCACAGCCGCGAGCCCCACACCGCTCTGCGCATCGCTCACTGCGCCGTGCACCGTGAACCGCTGGACCTGTCCCAACACGAAGTCCCTCCGAGTACCCTCCCCAGTCTCGACGACGACGCCGGTCACCGTCTGGCTGAGGTAGTTCGGGGCCGAGGCTGAAATGCTGTAGGTCCCCGCCGGCACCTGAAGCGCGTACCGGCCCGCACTGTCGGTCATCGTCTGAAACGTACCCGTCGTCCCGGCCGCGACCACTGTGGCGCCATCCACCACCTCGCCCACCGAGGACGTGATGGCGCCGCTGATTGTGCGCATCGGACGGGCCAGATGTGCGAACGTAGCCAGCCCAGCTCGTGCGTATTCGCGGAAGTAGGTCAGGTTGAGCGTCCCCACCGTATCCTTGTCAGTGTGGTAATTAGTGTTCCAGTCCCGCGGTTCGGCTGCCACCTCACTGGCATTGTAGTAGTCCTCGATCGCCATGATGGCTGGGTACCCCCGATCCCAGAACCGGGAGTGATCGGAGAAGCGCGCCCCGTTGTCGACAATCTGCGGCGTTAGGTTGAGCCCGTAGACCCCGATACTCGATACAAAGACCTGCGCGAGCCTGTCCGAGTCGTTGAAGATTGAAGGAGTGTTCGAGTGAAGGTCGATGTCCGGCCCGTACTTGGCGTCCCAAGCGATCATATCCAGGTTGATCACGCCCAGGATGTCGTCGCCGGCGCTGTAGACGGCGGCCGCGTAGTCGTAGCTGCCCAACATGCCCTGTTCTTCGCCCGTGAAGAACACAACGCGCACCGTGTACTCGAACTCGAGGTCCGCCAGCAGGTCGGCGGCGATCAACAGCGCCGTCGCGCCGCTGGCGTTGTCGTCGGCGCCGGGAGCGGGATCGTGCGGCGCCGAGGCGGCGCGCGAATCCAGATGAGCCGTCAACAACACAATCTGGTCGGGATGCGTCTGCCCGGTCTTCTCACCAATGACATTGCGCAGCGTGTTCCCAGACAGCGTGTAGTAATGGTAGCTGGTCGTGTAACCGCGGGCCTGGAGGTGCTCGTAGACGTACTGCGTCGCCTTGGCGATGGGCGTGCCGCTGTAAGTGTACCGGGTCGTCAGCGTGTACGGCGCCCCTCCGATCGAGACCGGCCATGCCCCGGAAAGCCCGCCGGCATAGGCATACACTGAGTCCGACGTAACCTGTGCCAGAAGGCGCGCCACGAGCGGATCGTATGTCACCGTCGTGGGAATCGCCGCGCTGGCGCGAGCGAGCAGTACGATAGGATCCGGCCCCAGCTCCATCTTGGGTGTGTCGATATCGTCCACCGACTGTGCGGAGACCCCCTGGCGCAGCCGGCCCACTGCGTATCGCCCATCGTCCCAGATAATCGTCAGCGGCGTGTCGCTCACCGCCCCGAGGCGCGGGCTCTCGAGCAGGTAGTACGTAGCGCCGGTCGCGTTCGCATCCAGCACCGACACAGCGAATCCCATCGATGCAAGCTGCCGCTGGGCATCAGGCGAGAGCCTGGCAAGCAGATAGTCGCCGTTCGAACCAGTCAGGTGCGCCAGTATGGGCATCCCAGACGCGTCAACGCGCGTCAGATCCGATATCGAATCGATCCGGACGTGAACGAGCGCCAGCGGCGACTGCGCCCGGCCGGGCAGCGACAGCGCGGTCAACGCAAGCGCCAGCGACAGGATTATCCTCCACTGCCATCGTACCGTCGACCTCATCACGGTGCCTCCCCGCTGGCGCGGTCCAACACCTGTCCAAACTCACCGCCGGCGAACACCGCTAGCGGCGACGGTCCAGCATTTCCCGATATTCATCCGCTATCACGTACGTCCGTCGCCCTACCTCGCGGAAACCCAGTTTGCCCGCTACGCGCAGAGAGGCGATGTTATGCGATCCAGCACCCCACACCGGGGTCAGACCCCGCTCCTGCAGACGTCGTGCCACCAACGACGCGGCGGTCGTCGCGTACCCACGGCCCCGGTGGGCTTCGGCCGTGTACACGCCCACGTCCGCATACCGCTGGCTGTGGGCGCTAGACAGCGCGGTCGCCGCCACACGCCCATCCACCACCGCACAAGCCACGACACCTTCATGCAACAGCGCCTCAACGCTGGGCCAGCAGCTCTCTCTGAGTTCCACAGGAGCGGCCTCCAACAGAGACAGATCTGCCGGTGTGAGCAGACGCACCGCCGGGTCTGATAGCGACGGCGGGGGGGCGTCGAGCACGTGACAGACATCGTCCAGATAGCTCACGTGCACCCCAAGCTCCTGCTCGAAGCGGGCGCCCACGGCCTCGGCGCATTCCGACTCGACGAGGAGACAGAACCAGCCCTCGACCTGCTGTAGCAGGCGCCACAGGACAGCCGGATCACGGCCAAAGCCGCTGGGTTCTCCTGGCAGCCCGTCTCCCTGTACGATCGCCCCAACCGGCGCGGAAGCCTCTCCATACAGCCAGACGCGGCACAGGCCATGTCTCAGCAGGTGTTGGGTGATCACGGTATGCGGATGGTCACCCAGCCAGCCAGCAAACCGGCTGTACACGTCCGGATCAAGCAACCCACACATAGATGACCTCACAGTGCGATGCTCCGTTGTGACGGGCCTCATCTCGTTACGACTTCGCCCTGGGATGCACGCATTGTATCCCGATGGGGAGAGCGTGTCAACAACATTCCACGCGTACTCGCGCCGGGCGCTTGAGCGGTTGCCGACGTCGTATATGCTCACCGCTGAGAGGCCGACGATGGGAATAAGCACGACCGGGCTAGAGATCATCCTGACGTACGAATGTACGGCGACGTATACTCACTGCTGGTATCGTGCCGGTCCATGCCGCGCCCGCACAATGTCTCTGGAAGAGATGACTGATGCCCTACTGGACATCGACCGTCGCCCAGCCTGGATCATGCTGTCGGGCGGTGAGCCGTTCCTGCGTCCAGACCTGCTGTTGCGTGCAGTCGACCTCGCCCGTCGTATCGCGCCTGTCCGAGTCGTGACCAGTGGCGCGTGGGCCGCCAGTCCCCCGTCGCCCGCCAGCGCCTGGATGCCGCGCGATCCGTCGGGCCAGACCACATCGTGTTCAGTGTCGATGCGTTTCACCAGGCCCACGTTGCTCTCTGGATGTGGGCGACGTCCAGACGCTGAACGAGGTCAACCGTCCGGCAGGCGGCGTGACACTCGACAGCATCTTAGAGGGGATCGGAGCCGTGCCGACCGCCGTTGTCCAGCACGCATTGTTCCGTGGGGATCTCAGTGATCTTCGCGCCGGGTCAGTGGCTCGCTGGATCGCGGCACTGGATCAGGTCCATCCACACGGTGTCCAGATCTACAGTATAGCCTATCCTGTGGCCGAGGCGGGCATCGAGCCAGCGACCGCCGGGGACGCGCACGAGGTGGTTGAAGAAGTATCGGCCACGCTCCCGCACCTTGCGCACATCAGCGGCGCGCAGAGCTGAGGCGGAACCGAACCGTCACACGTCTCCTGCCGACTCCTGCTCGACCTCGTATTCCTCACGCGTGATGAAATCGCCGCCCGTGATGTAGCGCGAAACGAAGCGGCGCTGTGCGTCGAAGTAGAGATCGACCTCTACCGACTGAAAACAGCGGGTCTTCCCGGATCCCAGCGCGACCTTGCGGGCCTGGTAGGCCCCTTCGCCCTCTCCCTCGTCGGCGTAGGTTGGCGTGAGCTCGTTAGCCAGGTCCACGCGAATAGCGATCGCCTCGCCACACCGTGCGCACCGGACATATTCGCGGTGTACGTTCGCCTCTCGCACCCCACCCGCGCCGGAGAACAGCGAGGACAGCTTCTTCAGAATGCCCATCAGCCACCTCCCCTCCGTTGAGTGTCGATCTCAGTATACCACCGGGGCGCTGACTCGTCCAGCGAGGGTCACTGAACCGCGTGCCTCAACTAGTCCGGCACGCCATAAGCGTCCAACAGACGGCTCACTGTGACGAACCGCACGTCGCCTAGCGATCGCGCGTACTCGAACAGACGTTCATACACACGCAGGCCAGTCGTCCACTCGCCCGTCATCGCATAGTAGTGCGACAACGTCAGGAACGTGCCACCTACCGCACGCACCCGGTCGAAATCACTGCGAATCAGGTCGTAGTGACGATCCATATCCTCCGGCGTCAAGTACCAGGTATACTCCGACACCATAGGAATCTCTATGATACCGGCGGTGTACCGGTACGGATGTGGCGGCACGTTCGGCTGCCAGGGCTCGCCCGCGTCATAGTCCTTGTTGATGTAGCGCCACCCCATCGGGTTGACAACCTCGTTCGAGCTCCACACGAAGCCGTGGTTGGCGAGCGCCTGATACGTATTCGCGCTCATCGACAGGCACGGCCCCCGGAAGCCCGTCGGCGCATACCCCAATGCCCGCTCGAAAATCGCCTTACCCCGCGCAATGCGGTCACTCATCAGTTCAAGTGTATGCGCCTGCTGAACGACCTCCGGTTCCCGCTCCCACCGCGCCTTCGCGTCCGGGATGATGTCCAACATGAAATCCGGTGGGACTCCGAACTCGAAGGTGCTGCTGTGGTCGAACGCGTGGAGCTGAAGCTCATGGCCCGACTTCAGCGCCCGCTTCAGCAGCGCCATCCACTCCGGCTTGCTATCCAATGGTGTGCCCTGCCCATGGGGCAATACGAAGAACGTCACTGGAACCTGCTGCGCGTCCAGGAAGTCCAGCAGTTCCTCGAACAGCTCCGGAGCTGACCCGCCCGCGTCGTCGTTTGTCAGTGCGAAGAGTGTCTCTGTCATCGTTGCTCACCTCATCACAGGATATCCATAGCTCAAGCCAACCGACCGGCCAGGCTATCGGGCAATGCGCCAGCGTAGGACAACAGACGTGCCACGTTCAGGCCCAACACGGCCCGCTTGTGGTCGTCCGGAATGTCCGCATAGACAACCATGCCAATTCCCACCGATATATCGTTCATGAAAGCGTCTGATCCGAAGAGGATCTTCTCCGGCCCGTACTCCTGGATTCCCCGTTCCACCGTCCCCATCCGGTGCAGGCTCCAGATGTTATCGTACACGTTGGGGATCTCGTGTGATAGCCGTGTGGCCCCGCCGTGCGCGCGAATCATAATCAGTTCAGGAAACTGCGCTGAAATCGTGCGGATCTCGGTCTCTGACCATTGATGATTGTGGACCAACATCCTGTGCCGCTGAGCAAACTCATACAAGGCCATCAGGTTGGGCCCGTCGCCAGGATACGCCTGGTAGGCGTTCAGCAGCTTGATGCAGCGTGCGCCGTGGTCCCACATCCGATCCAACTCACGCAGGACGCCCTCCTGCGAATCGTTCGGATTGATATGAATGAACGGAATCAGCCGATCCGGCGCGCGCCGCACACAGTCCAGGAGCCAGTCGTTGCCCATCCGGTAGTCGGCGCCGTTCGCCATATAACCACCGGCCAGGACACACGCCGCATCCACCCCGTATGCATCCATGAACTTCTCTGCTTCTACGGCCGCCTCCTCCGAGGTCTGAAAGTTCTCACCGTGCGGCCACTCACCGATATGCGTGTGAGCATCGATCACCAGCACGCCCGGGAGCCCGTCTCCCTTGCGCCATCGCTCGAGTATCTCGCTCATCGCACCCCCTCCATCAACCGCCGCATGTTGTCCCCGCAGATCTGCCGCTTCGCCGTCACATCCAAGTCGCGCGCGTACTGTACATTCGATACGAAGATCGCCGGATCATAGAACGGCATCCCGGTGGCGAAGAACACCCGCTCGGGCCCCATCGTCGCCACTACCCGCCGCCAGTAGTCCACGATATTCGTGATATCCAGGTGCAAATTTGGCACGCGGTACATCATCGGCAGCGTCGAATAGGCAACCCCCAGTCCACCGCTTACATGTGACAGGATCATCTGTAGCTTCGGGTGCGCCAGGCAGATCTCGCGCAACCCGTCCATCGCGGCATCATCGGGATTCGACTGGGTGCTAGCGCTCCTGCCGAAGTAGTCCTGTGTCGCAGCGAAGTCAAGCAAACACGGCACACGATGCGCCTCCAGCGCCGTGCAAAGATCATCCCAGAGCCACAGCAGCGGCGGCGCCACACCCATCATTAAGCGCGCCACCCGCACACCGGCATCCAGCATCTCTTCCACCATCGCCCACGCATTCCGAGGATCCGGCGTCGGCGGCGGATTCAACACCCACACCGGGTGGAGACGCTCCATTCCGTCGATCCACTCCAGCAGGCGCCGGTTACCGCGGGAGCGCGGCAGCACGGTCCGCGCCTCGTTGTTGTGCACCAACGCCTCGGCGATATCATGCTTGTCCATCACGCTCAGGACAGTCTCAGCCGTCAAAGACGGCCCTCCGTAGCTCATCCGACCCAACGTCACGCACGTGTCCAGCAGCTTCAGGGCTTCGACGTTGGGGGCGTTCCGAGTCGCCCTCATTGACCTACCTCCTTGAGAGAAGGCGTGCACCTCTGGCACCCGCCGGTCGTCAACTCACCCAGGACGCTAACCACGAAGGAAGCGCCTTGACTCGGTAAAGAAGTCTAGCCATGTTCAGGCCGAGGACGGCCCGCTTGTCTTCCTCCGCGATGTCTGCGTAGACAATCAGTCCAATTCCCACCGCCGGATCATTGATGATCGCATCGGAGCCGAAAAGTATCTTGGCCGAGCCAAATTGCTGAATTCCACCCTCGATCACACCCAGCTTGTGCAGTGACCACGTGTTATCATACAGATTCGGGTACTCCTGCGCGAGCTTCGAAGCGCCCCCGTGGCCCCGAATCATAATAAGGTCGTGAAACTGAGGCGCGATCTTACGGATTTCAGCCTCGGACCAATGATGGTTGAGAATCATCATATTCCGCGACTGAGCGTAGTCGTAGACCATCATCAGATGCGGCCCATCGCCCGGGTAGCCCTGGTATGCATTAAGCAACTTGATGCAACGTACGCCCTGATCAAACATGCGATCAAGATCGTCCCGGATGGTGGCTGGACTACAGTTTGGGTTCACGTGCGCGAAAGGGATGAGCCGATCAGGAGACACTCTGACACAGTCCATCAGAAAGTCATTGCCATCGCGGTAGTCACAGCCGTTGTGCATATAGCCACCACCCATCAAGCAGCTAGCTTCGACACAGTAGGAATCCATCAGCCGCAGCATCTCAGTGGCGGCATCTTCCGGTGTCCGGAACCCTGGCATCCAGCGGTAGGGATGCGTATGTCCGTCAATCACGAGAACTCCCGGCAGCCCTCTACCCGCTTTCCAGTCATCAAGCATCTTGCTCATTGCACCGCCTCCATCAACCGCCGGATGTTTCCCCCGCACATAGCCTGTTTGTCAACTAGCGCTACGTCATCAGCATACTGAATCATTGAGACGAAAATCGACGGGTCATAAAACGGCATTCCCGTCGCAAAGAACACTCGTTCAGGACCCAACTCGCGATATGCAGTTCGCCAGTAGTCAATGATGCATGAGGTGTCTATGTGAAGATTGGGCACCTCGCGCATTAACGCCAGAGTGCACCAAGCCAGTCCACGACCGCCACTCACGTTCGACAGAACCATAGGAAGCTCAGGATGAGCAAGACAGATGCTCCGCAGCTCGTTCATCATCAGTTCATCCGGTGTGCTCTGGGTAGTAGCAACCGTGCGATCTCTGACCGGCGCGAAGTCCAGCATACATGGTATGTGCCGCTCATCAAGCGCAGTGCACAGCGAGTCCCACACCCATAGAAACGGTGGCGCCACACCCATCATCAATCGAGCTGCACGCACGCCTGCTTCCAGCATCGCCGCTACCATACTACGGGCCGAACTAACGTCAGGGCTCCCGATCGGATCGAGCGCCCAAACGGGATGCAGCCGATCACACCCCTTGACCCAGTCAAGCAGTCGGATGTTCCCCCGCTCCCGAGGGTACACGACGCGCGCTTCGTTGTTGTGGACCAGAGCCTCGCAGATGTCATGCTTGTCGAGGATTTCGAGGACGTTGTCAACCCCAAGCGCTTCGTTGTCGGTTGACAGAGCACCCAGTGTGACACACGTATCGAAGAGTCTTAGCTCACCAATTGGTGTAGCATCGCTCGCCCTCTTCATAGATCTGCCTCCTTACTAATCAAGATTAGGGGCCATCCGCTGTGATGGCCCCACAGACACGTTGAATGCTACCACATGCCCAACCACACCATCAGCCCTTGATGCCTGTCAGGGTGACGCTCTGGACGAAGTACTTCTGGGTCAGAATGAACACGATGGCGATAGGCAATACAGTGATTGTCGCCCCAGCCATCATGTAGGTCCAGTAGGTGTAATTGTGGCCTCGAAAGCGTGTCAATGCGAGCGTCAATGTGTGCATGTGCTCCGTGTTAAGGTAGAGGAGAGGACCAAGCAGGTTATTCCACGATCCCATGAATGTAAGCAGAGCCACGGTGGCCAGAATTGGCTTCGAGAGTGGTAGCACGATACGCGCGTAGATTCCGAAATGCGAACATCCATCTATCTTGGCAGCGTCCATCAGCTCTTCCGGCAGGGTCATCAGATATTGACGCATCAAGAACACCGAGTAACTGCTCCCGAAAAAAGCCGGCAGCCAGAGTGACGCGTGTGTATCGATCAGACCGAGTCGGTGCATTATTATGAACGATGGGATCATTCGCACGTGATAGGGGATCATCATCGTGCCTAGCACAATAATGAACAGCACTCCGCCGCCCTTGAATCGGACACGGGCGAACGCATAGGCAGCCAGAGAGGAAGCCAGAATCGTGCCTATGGTGGACAGTACGCTAACTTTGACACTGTTCAGGAAGAACGTGCCGAATGGCAATCGCGTGAAGATGTACTCGTAGCCGTCCAGAACAAACGGGTCAGGAACCCATTGTGTCGGAATGCGGAAGACTTTCTGCTCTTCCTTGAACGAAGTGGCAACCATCCAGTAGAAAGGGAAGATCGTGGTGATACCAATCGCGATCAGAAGCACATATGCGACAGTCTTGAGAGCAACATCCTCCCCACGGAAGTTGCGCCGTCGCGGTGTCAGCGATCCTGATTGATGTGCTTGTGCATACTCGTAAGTACTCATTCGTTCATCTCCTCCTTGCCCCCTACTGATAGAACACCCATCGTTTCTGTAGCCGGAACTGAATCAGAGTAAGCGCTAGAATGATGATGAACAGAACGTACGCGAGCGCCGAGGCGTAGCCAATACGCAGGTTCTGGAACCCCTCCCGGTACAGATACAGCACGTACGTCAACGTTGAGTTGACAGGACCACCCGCCCCACCGGTCATCACGTACGTGTACTCAAATACCTGAAAGCCCCCTATGATCCCCATAACCGTCGTGAAGAAGATCATTGGTGAAATCAGCGGCAGCGTAACATTGAAGAAACGCGCCAGGGCACCCGCCCCGTCAATCTTGGCTGCCTCGTGATACACCTCTGGCACGTCCTGAAGCGACGCCAGAAAGAGGAGCATATTGTAACCCAGGCCACGCCAGATAGACATAATGATGATGGACAGCATTGCCGTCTCTGGCGCCGCCAGCCAGAGCGGCTTGTTGATACCCAGTAGCTTGAACACACCGAGCGCGCCAAGTAGTTGGTTCAGGACACCGAACTGGGCGTTGTATATCCACAGCCACATCACCGCAACGGCCACACTCGATGTGATCGTCGGCAGGAACAGAATAAATCGAAAGAAGACAATGCCCTTGAGCTTCTGGTTCATCGCGAGCGCCAGCAACATCGGCAGGGCGACCGAAGGGACGATCGATGCGAAAGTGTAGTACGCTGTGTTGCTCAGCGACTTCCAGAACAGTTCATCCTCCATAAACATGCGGCGGTAGTTCCCGATACCTATCCATCTCACCTCACCGAGCAGGGATCCTCGAGTGAAGCTCAGCCGCAAGGAATCAACCAGGGGATAGGCCGTCCAGACGAGAAGTCCCACCACAAGGGGCAGGACAAACACCCATCCGATAAAGTCGTCAGCATTTCCGAGGCGGTACCAGAATGAACTTCTCACCTCTGGAGTCGTTTGGAGTGGGGTTGCTGACACATCCCGCTGAGCGTAGCTTCGTCCAGCCATAGCCAATCTCTCCTCAATCAGATCACCACCACGAACACGACGACACGTTCTTCAGGCATCATTCGATGACAACATCAACGCCATGCCCCAATCCAGACCTTTGCCAGGAGGGTGAGCGCAGGTACTCTAGCCCGCCCCGCTCTGCACCGGTCTTGGTCATCTGGGGGCAGCCATCGTGCAGGCTGCCCCCAGATTAGAGCTAGCTGGTTCAGAAAGTTAGAAGTCTTCCGCCCACACCTTCTCAAAACCCTCACAGCACTGCTGAGCGAACTCATCCGGTGTGATTCGATCAAGACGAATCTCGTCCATCGCCGTCTGGATCACTGTGTACAGATCGTTGTTCTTGGGGCCCGCTGGCTCAATGGTGTTATTGGCGTTCTCCTCCTCCATACACGTGACCTGGAGTTCACGATGCGCTGGGAGATGCTTCCCATCAGGGAAGTCCAGCCAAGCACTATCGACCGCGTCACGCACCAACGGAATTCCGGCGCGGCCGAAGTAGCTCGTCCCTTCCTTCGTCATCAGTGCCCACTTGAATATCTCCTGTGTCTCATCTTGGTTCGAGGAACCCTTGAAGATCGCGAGCTGGTTGCCCCATCCAGTATGCCCGAAGCGGCTATCGGGCCCACCAGGTCCAATGGGCAGACGCGCAATATCCCATTCGAAGTCGGTCAGTTCCGTGGCCCACGGGTCGACGTTCCACGACCCCGTCATATGCATGCCGATCTTACCAGTCAGAAACGGTTGCGCGATACCCTCGAAGCCACCAGGAGCTGGCGACGTACCCAGCTTGGTCGCCAGATCATACATATCATTGATGGCAGCTAGAGCTTCCGGATCAGTCATCATACACTTCGTCTGCTCGTCGTCCCAATGACGCCCGCCAGCGTGGTAGATCCAGCTCTTGATCGCCTTTCGATCGGCCCACCCAAAGACGTGACACGTCCCGTACTGTTCCACGTTGTTCTTATCAAAGTCGCTCTGGCCAGGGTGATTGCCGTTGGCATCAATAGTCATCGCGATCGCGTATTCACGCCAATCGTCCCAAGTCCAGTTCTCATCCGGATAGTCCAGCCCGGCTGCTTTGACCATATCCATGTTCATGTAGACGATCCAGGCGACACCGTTACCGGGCCACGCCGGCAGGACCGACCCGCCCGAAGAGCAGCCCATGAACTGCGTCTCTTCATTGTATAGACAGGAACACCGCACGTATGGGAAGAAGATGCTCTCATCGACAGTGTCTGCCAACGGATTCAGGTCAAGCAGCAGATCCCGTTCCCACCACGGTAGGAAGTACTGAGGCTCGCAGATTGAGATGTTGACCGGGTCGCCTGCAGCGGCCATCGACTCAAGTTTCGGCCAGAACTCACCCCAGGGCGCCTCGACCAGCTCCACACTCACGTTCGGATTGCTCTCTTTGTACTCGGCGAACATCTCCTTCAAGAAGAGAAGCCACGGCTCATACTGGTACATGGCCCACTGCAGCGTGACGTCCTCAGCGGCAGGTGGCTCTGCCGGCTGGTCGGCCGACTGCTCAGCTGGAGCCTGTGTAGCAGGAGACGTTGGGGCGCACGCTGCCAGGACTGCCGCAGCTGCCGTCCCGCCGGCGACTTTCAGGAATGATCGACGATCCAATGTAGCTGACATTCTTGCTTCCTCCTAAGTTGTTTAAAACCCACCCAATACAGCAATCCTATAGCACAGCTAACGAAGTCCTCGAATCGCCCACCTCCTTCGGTTGATCGAGCGCGGTGGCCCCCGGTCTGAATCCCTGCCTACATGAGGCCGTAATCCACCTGCACCGGCCGCCCTTCCCGCGCGGACTCGATCGCCGCCAGACACACCGCCACCGTCCGAGCACCATCCTCTACCGTAATCGGTGGTGTTCGATCCTCCAGCACACTGTTCACGAACGCAGCGATCGCCAGATGGTGCGAGTTCGCCAGCTCTACCCGAATGATGTCCTGCCGGTCACTGGGCAGGTCTGCCACATTCACAATCAGGTGCGGCGACTGCATCGTCGCCTTCAGGGCGCCGCCCGCTCCGTAGATGTTGAGGTCCACGAAGAACTCGTCCTTCATGTGCGACCCCAACAAGAGAAGCACCCGACCGATAGAGCCGTCTGCGAAACGGAAGTTTGAGACGTAGTTCTCGTCGATCGGATACGCTTCCCAGGCATGGTTGGAGTAGGCGCTCACCTCCACGACCTCGCCCAGTAGCCACAGCAGCAGGTCCACGTTGTGCACCGCGCCGCCCAAATAGAAGTTCTGTGGATCCTTGAAGCGCCAGTAGTCCGGACCAAAGGCCGCCATCGAGTACAGATCCTGCACGTAGCTGCTGTCGCCGTAATAGACCTGCCCCAGGATCTTGCTGTCCAGCCGTTGCTTCAGTTCGGCAAACTGCGGGATGAACCGGTAGTTGTGACACATCATGAACTTAAGCCCGGTATCACGCACCTTCTGCACGATGGCCCTGGCTTCCTCGGCCGTCAACGCAAGCGGCTTTTCGCACAACACGTGCTTGCCCGCGTCCAGAGCAGCGAGCGCCTGCTCCGCGTGAAACTTGTCCGGCGTGCAGATCGACACCGCTCCGATGGCGTCATCTGCCAACAACTCGCGGTAATCGGTGTAGACCGTGGGAATGCCATAGTCGGCCTTCGCACGCTCTAGCGCGGCCTCATTGACATCAGCGACCGCGACCGGTTCCGCCGCTGATGCAGCCTGATACCCCTGAATGTGCGTCCGGCCCACGCCCAGCCCGATCACTCCGGTCTTGAGCCTTGCTCCCTGTTCGCTCACCACACCCTCCTTCTCTACCCTCAAGCCCGTATACCCAACGCACCCGACCTGCAGGTCGGGTGCGTTCTATCCTATCCCATCTCTGTCTTCTTGATCGCTTCCCAGAGCAGATCGGCCCGTCGCTTGACCTCGTCCGGCGGCACTTCGATCAACCCCGTATTGATGATGCGCGGCATCAGGTCCTCCGCCACCGGACACAGACCGTCCTCGTATCGGTAGTCGCTCTCGTAGAACGGGCACCGCACAGGACAATCCGGATGTCCGTAGGCCGTCGAGCCCTTGAAGATGTCGAACTTGTAGGCCGGCACCTGATTGAACCCAAAGCGTAACGGCACACCCAGTTCCGCACTGACTTCCTTGAACCGCTCGTACTCCAACCCGTGCTGGTCACCCTCCCACAGGCACGCCCAGATGTATCCCGACTGCACCGCGTCGGATGGCGCCTCCCGCGTCTTCAGCCAACCACAGTCGCTGATCGCCTCGTTCATCACCCGCAGGTTATCGCTGTACTCCGCCAGGTAACCGTCCAGTCGCTGCAACTGCGCCAAACCCACCGCTGCCGTCATCTCATTCATCCGGAAGTTCAGCGTCAGGAACGCCGGCGACTCACCGCTGAACGCCCACTCGTTGTACAGCTTCTCGTACAGGTCCTCCCGATTCGTCGTCATCACGCATCCATCGCCCGTCGGGATGTGCTTGCCCTGCTGGAAGCTGAAGCATCCCAGATCGCCATACGAGCCAGCGTGCTTTCCCTTCCAGTACGACCCCATGTTGTGCGCGCAATCCTCGATCATGAAGATTCCGTGCTCGTCACAGATCGCGCGGATCTCATCGAGTTCGGCGCACATACCCCACAGGTTAGTAACGATCAGCGCCTTCGTCCTATCGGTGATATTCGCCCGCACCGATGCCGGGTCCATCAGATACGTGTCGTACTTGATGTCCACAAACCGGGGCACCGCGTTGAAGTAGAGCGCCGCCACCGCGCCAAAGTGCACAATGGGATCGCACAACACCTCGTACCCTGTTCCGGCGCCACTGATGCTCACCGCCTGAGCCAGCGCCGTCATCGCCGAGTTCCGCGCGATGCCACGCGTCACCCCGACCCGCTGCGCGAACGCCTCCTCCAACCGGGTCGTCATGCTGCCTTCCTCGTGATACCAGCCGAGCTTCCCGCTGTCCAGTACCTCCTTGAGATACCCTAGCTCCAAGTCCCCAAAAACCCGTGCCATTCTCACATCTCCTTGTAGGCGAATGTCCCCTGTGGGGCTGTCACATCGGTGGAAAGCGTCTGCGCGCACTCCTCCCACAACCGGCTCCAGCCGCGCCAGGCTCCAGAACGACGCCTCTGAAGAGCCGATACCACCAGCGGAAATAATGCACCTACCACTGGCTTCAGATCGCCAGAGGCACGCCGCGGAAGCTCCAGAAGCTCGAGCCTCTCACTTCATGATACCAACCAGACGAGATGGAATCAAGGACAAAAAGCGGCCATATGTAGGCCGCTGTCGAGGCGCAACAGTTCTGGAATGATGACCGCCCTTCGTCAGTGCGGCCAGACGGATGGTCCTGCATCAAGATAGGGCATCCAGACATAGGACGGAACCCGCGGAAAGAGCGCGTCCAGCAGATACCGGCTCCTGGGCTTCACCACGATGTCCGGCCAGGCATCCCGCAGTTCATCGAGGCCTCGATATCCCATCACGAGCCGCACAAATGCATCTGGGGGAATGCACAGATCGCCCCCATCGGCGCCCATCGACGCATCGACGAAACCCACGGGTTCCACGCACGTCAAGGCCCCGGCCTCCAGGTGCAGTACATAGGCCTGTCGAAAGAGGTTCAGCACGATGTCGGTCCTGACCTTCCCACAACCAGCGCGCTGCAGACGTCCCTCGAGCACGGGCGCAATCTTCATCAGGAACACCGGCACATCGCACGGCCGCACCAACCACTGATCCGAGTACTCCGGCATACTGCCCAGGCCCCGGCCAAGCTGCACCAATGCGCTCTCCCGCGGCCACCCCAGCCCGATCTCGGCGGCCCCCTCAGCCCTCAGTGCAGTCAACACATCCAGCGCGACGTCCTGACGCATGATCCCGTGTTCAATGATGTGGACGCCGTGGTCGGCCCGCCGCGTCGTCACGATATACCCGACAGGTTCTCCGGTGGCCGTGTGCTCGAGAACTCGCACCGGATATCCAGCGGCCTCCAGAAGGTAACGCCAGTAGTCAGCGCCGCGCAGCGTGTGTAGCTGCAGACCAACCGCGGCGTCGCGATGGGCCCGGGAGAGCATGTCGATGTCAGCCGGCGTAGCCTGGCGCAGGCGGTGTTCCGGCGAACGATCCTGAACAGGCGCCGGAACACGCCACGCCGGCAGCGAATCGCTCCCCCAGTGATCCAATGCGTAGGCATAGCCATACTGCCGATAGTAGTATGGAATGCCCTCGATGATCGCCAGGTCGAAACGATTCGCCGCGACAGTCTCGTGGAAACGCTCCACCTGCGCCCGTACCAGCCCACGTTTTCGATAGTCGGGATGGGTGACTACCATCTCGAGCATCGCGACATCCAGAACCACATTCTCGTACTGACATCGCCACGGGATCAGACAGGTCGTCGAGACGATCTCGCCCGAACGGGTATCCTCCACAAGGAGGAAGTAGTCAGGCCTAACGTCAGGATGGTGGCGCAGCAAGTGGGCGCACGTCGAACCCTGTACAGCGCCTATCTCAGCCGTGTTGAAGGCGGCGTAGGCCTCAATGTCTTGCTCGTCGCGAACACAGCGCAAGACTAACCCATCTGCAAGGTTGCGTCGAAATCCTTCCATGAGTTCTCACCTCCACGCCCATCATACTCTGATCGACTGGTCCAGCAAAGTGTGATCAGTCTTTGACAATCGATACACACCGTGCTAACATCCCTCGCATGGAGACCTTTGAGGTATTCCGCGAGCATCTCCATTACACGCTGAACCACCTCTATGATCCCGAGCACGAGCCTGCCGAGCTCTTGTATCGGGTGATTGGCTGCGCCTCGTCCGATGGGGCCGGTCCACTTCAGACCGCCATCGCTCAGGCCATCGCCGCGATGGAACCCCCTGCGGAGGTTCCCTTGGAGTCAGGCGCCCGACGGATCTACGTTCTGCTTCACCACCGTTTCGTACTGCAGCTGACACAGGAAGAGACGGCCGAACGGATGGACCTCAGCGTGCGCCATCTACGCCGGGTGCAGCAGGAAGCCGTCCATGCGCTCGCCCAGAGGCTATGGGAGACGTGGACAGGCCGCGAGGCGACAACGTCGGGCGGCGCCGAACTGATCGGCGAACGGCCAGATCCCTCCCGGATGTCGCTCGATGAGTCCGATTCGTGGCGGTCTCAGGTTCGACAGGATCTGGAATCACTGCAGGAGGGCGATGCAGTGCGCCTCGTAGCTGTGCGTGACGCCGTGCAAACCGCCGTTGAGCTTGGACGCGTCGTCGCTGCATCCCATGGTATTCTCGTCGACGTGGTCCCCGTGGACTCCGAACTGGTTGCTGCTGCCAATCCATCGGCCGTGCGCCAGGCGCTGATAACCGCAATGGGCCACATCATCGAACACGCCGGACGCGAGTGTTCGTTGATCGAAGTCTGTGCCGCACAGACCCGGCCCAGTGTCACTGTCCAGGTGTCCTGTGGTTCGTCCTGCGCAACAGACTCGCCCAAACTCGATCTACTGCGTGAGATCGTGAGATCCCAGAATGGCAGCGTCGATGTACTCTCAGGAGACGCCGGGTTCAGCATTCAAATCCACCTCGTCTCACCCGGCCAGATCAGGGTGTTGGTCGTGGATGACAACCGGGATCTGGTCCACTACTATCGCCGCTGTGTTCGCGGTACTCGCTACCATATCACCCATTCGACTGAGGGCGCGAACATCCTGGATACTGTGGGAGCGACGCAGCCTGACATCATCGTACTGGACATCATGTTGCCTGATGTAGACGGATGGGAGCTCTTGACTTTGCTCCACCAGAATGCTCTGACCCGGGATATTCCCATAGTCGCCTGCTCTGTGATGCGCGAAGAGGAGCTGGCGCTGGCGTTGGGTGCGGCGATCTACGTCAGCAAGCCAGTCCAGCACCAGGAATTCATCCAGGCATTGGATCAGGCGCTGCTGCACGCCTCGAAACAGCCTCCGAGAAGCCCAGCGCACAGCGGAGTAGCTGGCTGACGGATATCCCGCCGCCTGTCGTCGCATAGAATGTGTCGCTGACTCGAGGCTGATCCATAGGATCTTGCGCTGAGACGAGAATGACTGGTACTTCCCTCAGCATCGGGTCACGTCCTTTTTGCTCCAACACACCCCACCCATCGAGATCCGGCATGATGACGTCAAGCAGGACAAGATCATAATGGGTCTCTCGCATCGCCCTGATCGCCTGTCGGCCACTGGAGACTGCGTGCACCTCTAGATCAGCGATCATCGTGCGCAACATACGATCCAACAGATGCAGCACCTCATCGTTGTCATCGACGACCAAGACGCGTCGTACTGGCGTCAAGATGCCCCGCACAGCCTGCTCGAGCTGCCCCTGAGTGACCGGCTTCGTCAGATAGCCTATCGATCCGGCCGCATGCACACGAGCCAATCGTGAGGGCATCGATGTACCAACGACCGGCGCACTGTGGATCGTCTTTCGCGTTTGATCGAAGCGAGCTGTCATCTGTTGGCTATCGGGTTCGTTGAGCAGCACGAGCTGCACGGGGCACTCCGCTACCTGCACAGCGGCTTCCTCCAGACTCCGCACGTGGACAAATTCGACCTGCTCATCGAGCGAGGCCAGATCTTGCACCAAGTCATCGGACACATCGCAGACAACAACCCGCGGCCTCACCGGTTCATCCAGCAAGTCAACCTGATCTGTGCGGAAGGCCTGCTCTCGCCACACCCAATCCGGTCGGATGAGGCCAGCAGGCGAGGACACCGACGCGACGGGCTCGACGAGCGGCAGATCAAAGGCAAAGGTCGACCCCACCCCGATTTCGCTCTCCAGCCAGATACGCCCACCGTGAAGCCGGACGAACTGACGGCTAATACTCAGCCCAAGTCCGCTCCCGCCCTTGTCATGCCAGACTCTTTCATCAGCCTGATAGAACGGCTCGAAGATTCGTTCCACGACATCCGGCGCAACCCCAGGCCCGGTGTCGCGCACCTGCACGGTGATCCGACCATCCTGTACACCCAGTCTGATGGAGATACTGCCTTGTTCCGTGAACCGGGCGGCGTTGCTCACCAGGTTGAGGACGACCTGTCGGATCCGTGTCCGATCACAGCGTACCTCAGGCAGATCATCTGGAATGTAGACGTCCAGTGACAGACCCTTCTTGTCGATCAATGGTTTGACCGCCTCGGCCGCGGTATGGATGACCTCGGCCAGGTTCACTGGCTCACGATAGAGCGTCAAGCGCCCCGCCTCTACCTGGCTGAGATCAAGGACGTCGTTGATGAGACTCAGGAGATGCTGTGAGTTGCGGTAGACGATTCGCAGATCTTCCATCAGATCAGCAGGGACCACCCCACCCGACGCCCCTTCCCCGTAGCTCCATGGCTTCTCGACCATCAGCCCCACCAAGCCAATGATCATGTTGAGCGGTGTCCGCAACTCGTGGCTTACCTTGGCCACAAAAGCCGCCTTCGTGCGCTCAGCGTCCTCTGCGGCCATCCGCAGCGCGGCGGACCGCTCATTGACTAGAAGGAGCTGGCGGTTCAGATGCGTCATCGTCTCCATAGCCTGCCCGAGTTCAGCCCGCCGATCGCGCGCCTCTTCCACGAGCGACTGCGACTGACGGAAGTACTCCTGTAGCCAGCCTTCGAGCTCGCTGAGACGCCGGTAGAGACCGTAGATGAGGCCCAACGTGCCCCAGGTGGCCAGCAGGACGAGGAGCTTGACGGTGAGCGATACAGCCGCAAACGGACTCGCGCCCGGAAGCAGGAGAGGTAGCGAGGCGCCCAGCGCAATGAGTGCGCCAGCGGATGGACCGATTAGTACCGCCGCCACGCTCACTGGGACGGCGAACAAGACCAGCGCGCTGGTGAGGTCCAGCCACCGACCGGCCAGGAGCGTAAATGCGGCGACGATTCCGACGGTCAACCAGCGGAACCCGATGCGCCGCCCCTCCGATACCGCACCAACCGTGGCCCCTGCTGCCAGCATCAGCAGGCTGTAGCCTGTCATCGCGTCAGGGCGGTCAGCGAACTCGCTGACCGCCAGCAGAACCAACCCGCTGATTGCCACGCCGACGCCCACCGCCTGCGCCGAGATATGCAGGTCGGTATCGTTGCCCGTTCGTGAGGATAGTCCACTCATCTTATCTCTCTTCTCTCCAGCGGTACGCCCGGGTCGGTTATTCCCGGCCGCACATTGGCTGACCCACAGACTTGAGGCCGGGCCCCATCTCGATGGCCTCTGGCACACGATAGTATAGCGCCGGTACGATGCCAGGCAACCATTGCGGCGCGACGGATTCCGCCACTCTTCAGAGATGTGGACTAGCGCCTGCTCCGATGGTGAGCGTGCCGTCACATGGCACTTGCACAGTTCCCCGAAGGCCATAGAATAGAGGAAGACGGAACACTAGGCAGGTAATCTCGGAGGGTTAGTATGAACAAGAGACTATCGGGCAAGACCATTGCGATCATCGTCGCGCAAGAGTACGAGGATATCGAGCTGCTTTATCCGGTGCTTCGCCTAAGTGAGGAGGGTGCGCGCATTCTCGTCATCGCAGTTCAACGCGGCAGCCATCCCCGCCCGTACCTCTTCGACAAGCCAGTGATGGGGCGCTTCGGCCATCCAGTACCGATCCCAGTGATGCCGGAAGGCCCGCGCTACACAATGGCAGCGCTTGACACCGTGCAGGCCGACGACATCGACGGACTGCTGTTTCCAGGCGGCTTCTCGCCAGATGCCCTGCGTCAGGACGAGGAAGTGCTCGCCCTGACACGCGCGTGCCACGCCCAAGGCAAGCTATTGGCCGCCATCTGTCACGGTCCGTGGGTCCTGATCTCAGCGGGCCTGATGGAGGGACGGCGAGCCACAGCATATCGGGCGGTCCGCGACGACCTGATCAACGCAGGCGCCGAGTTCGTCGATGTGCCGGCTGTGACCGACGGCAACATCGTCACCGGCCGTGTCCCCAACGACTTACCGGAGTTCTGTCAGGCCATCATCGAATCATTGGCGGAATGAGGCACAGCAACGCAACCGGCACGGTCACGCTCGATTCAGGGGACTGACGCCAAAGCGAAGGGCGGTCGGCGCATCGACCCTAGGCAGCGACATCATCTGCCTCAAAGGATCGAGGTAGTCTGGCGATTGAACGTAGCCACACGCGGTAACGATCGAGCGAGAACGGCGGATGGCACGCCACATAGTGGTTTCCATAGCGTTCGCCATCCAACGTCCACTCCAGCAGAAGCAGTCGCTGCTCGCCAGCAAAGGCGCGAATCCGTCCCACTTGCCAGTTCTGGTTCGCCGGGACGGCTAACGCCCCTTCGAGCAGCTGTTCTTGGCTGTCGCCATCCCGTACGGAGAAGTGCACAGCGACTGTCTGGAGCGAGTCATTGCTGACGATCAAAGGCAGGTAGTTCCCCCGTCCGGGCTCGCCGACGATCATGCAGACGGGCCGTTGGACCCGCCAGAGGTAATGGTAGGCCAGCTTCTTGCCGAAGTAGTAGTCCACCACTGCATCTGAGAACTGTGGCCACCCGTCCAGTACGTTCCACCACAGGATCCCACTTGTGCGCCACTTTCTCAAGCGCGTGGACTCCACGAAGAACTTCTTGGCCTCGGCCTGCGTGATCTGACTCGCGAGTGCGAACGAACCCAGATCATCTGGCACAGTACCGAATAGCTCGCGCACCTGATTCACCATCAAGCGAACCCGGTCACTGTAGATCACACGGTGCTGCCAGTGATGAACCGAGTGGGCCAGCCATTCATCGTTATCCTGCCAAGGCCACAGGCTGTCGGGCGAGATGAAGCGTTGAATGGAGGAGACATTCGGACAACCATGGTAGCCGATCTCACCGATGAAGCACGCGCTATGACGCGCATAGAAGTCGCCTTTGAAGTACCCGCGAGGTCCCCACAGGTGCTGCTCGGGCGTGCGCAGCGCCGCATCGCGATCTGCGTGCAGCACCGACGGTATGTAGGGTGAGCTCGGGACATAGTCCCTATGGGGGTCACAACGGCGCAGTACACCCGGTATCACTTCGCGCGTCAGCCGGTTCCACTCGGGCGGCAGCCCCTCGGAGGCATACGCCATGTCGACCTCGTTGTCCCCGCACCAGAGGACCAGCGACGGATGATTGCGCAGTCGTCGCACAACGGCCTCGACTTCCGAACGCACCTGTGCCAGAAAGGGCTCTGTCTGAGGATACCGACAACATGCAAAGGCGAAATCCTGCCAGACCATGATACCCATCTGGTCGCACAGATCGAAGAACCGCCGATCTTCGTAGACGTTGCCACCCCAACAACGAACCATATTGCAGCCCAGGTCATCGAATAGTGCCAGGGCTGGACCCACGCGCTCCGCGTCGCGGCTGTGGAACGCGTCCAGAGGCACCCAGTTGGCCCCCTTGACCATGACGGGTTCTCCGTTCACCACAAACACGAAGTGACCATCCTCCGCTGCTGGACAGTCCACACGAACGCTCCCCTCTACCGCAGCGCCGGCCGAGAAGGGCTCGGCTGAGTGGGTAGTCCGGTCAACACGCACGGTGCGAATCCCCACACGATCCACCCGTTCTGCAACCACCGCACCGCGTCGACAGAGTCGCGCTGTGATTGTGTACTGATGCGGGTCGCCGTATCCCTTTGGCCACCACAGGCGTGCATCCGGCACTGGAATCAGCGCTCCGCCAGCGATGAACTCGACCGGCTCCTCATGCTCGAATACGTGATCACCGCACACGCCTCGAAATGACAGGCTGTACCCGTCCAGGTCAGGCGAATCCGTGCGAAACTGGAAACGCAGACCGAGTGTGGCGTTCTGCCGGTCCGCACGCTCAGTCCAATAGTAGAGCTGCTCGATCGCCACCGGCTCGCGCACCTCCAGCCACACCGAGCGCCAGATGCCGGCCGAGACCGCCCTCGGCATGATGTCCCAGCCCCAGACATGGGGGGCTTTGCGAATGAAGAGCCCTTCCTCCCGCCGTTCCCAGCTCATGCTGGCGACGTCGTACTCGAGACCCTGCGCGTGCCGCAGCGCCGACGCAAGACGCACAACAACCTGGTTTCTGCTCTCAGGACACAGCGCGTCAGTCACGTCAAAGCGATGCTCAATCAGCATGTTTGCTGCGCTCCCCACCTCTACCCCGTTCACCCAGACCGTCGCCAATGTATCCAATCCGGCAAACACCAAGTCCCAGTCCTGACCAGCGGCGCCAGCCGGCATCTCGAACTCGCGCAGGTACCAGTAGTCGTTACATTCCAGAGAGCGAAGCTGCCGCGTGTTGTTAGCGAGGAATGGATCCGAGATGCGTCCCGCACGGACCAGATCCAGCTCGATATTACCCGGAACCCTTGCGGGCAGCATATCGATCTCGTCCGATATCAGATCATGCGGGCCGCCGATTGGATGATCTGCCGGCCCCACAATGGCAACGCGCCATGCGCCATCGAGTCTGATGCTGTGCAATTCGGCCTCCTGTGTGGGGTCTCCCCGATCAACCGATACTTGCTGACAGCGCCCGACCACCCTCTGCTAGTCGGCTGAACACGCTGACTGAATCAAACCGGTCCATAGACCTGTGTCGAGATGGCCCTTGCCACACCCGCGATCTCGCGACCAACATCCGTGGCCGGCGGATGCGGATCGCCGTTGTATGTCGTGGCCAATAGCCTCTGATCCCAGGACAGTGGCTCGGCGACGATCTCACGCATCGTTGCCACAAGTCGATCCACATCCGCCATGCTGTTCTCTATGCCCAGGCTGGCACGCACGATACCTGGCGCCACTTCTTCGGTGAACCGCGGGAACAGGCCGAAACCGAGCTCCGCAAGCCGCTCACGCCAGCGAGCAATTCCCATCAGGCGCTTGGCAATCAAGTGCGCGCAGAAGCAGCCATGGCGGACACCCACTCCCCCCAGCTCGGCAAGCATGAGCGCCGCCAGGTTGTGCGGCACAGTCCGCACGCTGAAGCTGACAACGCCAGTCCGGTGGGCGAACCTGGATGACCGCCTATCCGTGACACCAAAGACCGTAATCTCAGGGATAGCGCGCAGCCCGTCAATCAGATGCCCGGTTAGCTCCATCTCCTCGGCCGTCACAACGTCCAGCCCCACCTGCTTGAGCAGCAAGAACGCCTGTCCCATCGCTGCCAGGCCAGCCACATTCTCGCTGCCCATCTGGCGAATCGCCTGCAGTTCATCGGGAGCGAAGCCCAGCGTTCCGCGCCGAAAGACCAACGCACCACTGCCGAACGGCGCATATACCTTGTGCGCCGAGAAGGCCAGGAAATCGATGCCGGTCGCCGACATGTCGACAGGACGATGTGCCACCAATTGTGCGGCATCGACACCGACCAGCGCCCCGTGAGCGTGCGCAGTCCTGGCGATGGACGCCAGGTCATTCAACGATCCCAGGACGTTCGATGCTCCGCTGATGGTCACGAGCTTCGGCTGCCACCCGGCCTGCAGCGCCCCGCGCAGTAGATCATCCAGTGCGGCGATGTCTGCGAAACCCTCGTCATCGACCGGAAGCCGAACGAGTGTCGCGCCACTGATGTACCGCCAGGGAAGATCGTTCGAATGATGCTCCATGTCTGTGTTGACCACAACCGGTCGCGACGTGCTACCCCACGCCAGCTCGAGACCGCGAGCAAGAATGTTGAGCGCCTCCGTCGCGTTGGCGGTGAAGATCACATCGTACTGATCCAGCGAGGCGCCCACATAATCGGCCACAATATGCTTGACTTCTTGCGCAATCCCATCGCCGCCGCTGGGTTGTCGCCAGGCTCTGCGCACGACATCCCAGACTGGACCCAGCGCTGGTGTGCTGGCGGCGTTGTCGAGGTTCGCATATGGTCTCAGACCGTGGGTCGTGGGAATGGCCATCCCTCTACCCAGCGCTGTCTGGCGCAGACTATCCAGCAGGGCGCGCCCACGGACAAACGACGCCTCATCGGCGTGCAGGACCGACTCCATCGTCAGGGATGGCATCGACGAGCAACCCGGCGCCCGTCGGCCTAGAGTGCGGAGTGCGCAGACGAAGGCAACGACACCGATGAGATTCGGAGTACCTGCCTCGAATCGGCTGGGGCAGTCATCCCACACCACAGAATGGGCCCCCACCAGCTTCACCACACCCCCGCCGGTCACAGGGGGCACACCACTGTGATGATGTCTCCTCTTCAGCACCAGCGCACGGATGCCCAGCGGCAGACCGGCCTCCCCGCTCGAGATCACGTGCACAGGCCGTACGGGCAGCCACGCGCTGAGCCTTTCCGCACCATACGGCGATGTGAACACGATGGTGAAGTTCTCCTTCCTCAGCCCCAGGCAGTCCAGCGCAACGTTCCGAGCCTGCTCATAGAGAACGGTGGAGATGACCGAGAACTGCCCGGTTCCGCGGTGGACGTTCGAGTAGGTCTGTAACGCCAGCTCGGCGGATTGCTCGACCCGGTCCAGGGCTCTGTCCCACTCTCGCGATCCCTGCTCAGCTCGCGTGAGCGATGTGGGTTGCCGCGCCATCTTTACATCAGTCCGCAACGCGATCTCTCCGGCACTCCAGTCATCCCACGGACAACCGGCGTAAGGAGACCAGGTCTTCCCATCAGCACCGAACCAGTCATACGGAGTCCATCACCAGCACAGCCGTGCCATCAATCTCGCTGTGCTTGAGCGCCAGCAACGCGTCGTTGGCTGCTTCCAGCGGGAAGAGCTGGACCGTCGACTCGACAGGAATCTGCGCCGCGACCTCGAGCAGCTCGCGGGCATCGCGGCGCGTGAAGTTGGCGACACTGCGAATACCTCGCTCCCAATAGAGCAACGCATCATAGTCAAGCGGAGGGATCGGTGTCATCGTCACGCCGGCCAGCGCGAGCGTTCCGCCCCGCTCCAGCACACGCAGCGCGTGCTGGACCAGGGTTCCTGCCGGAGCGAAGATGACGCTGCCGTGGACCTTCTGCGGGGGATCATCCTCGGCACGTCCGACCCATACCGCGCCGAGATCCTCAGCCAGCTGGCGATGGCTGGGCGTTCGGGTGAACACATAGGGCTCGCAGCCCCAGTGACGCGCCACCTGAATCGTTACGTGCGCTGACCCACCGAACCCGTATAGCCCCAGTCGCTGGCCCGGCTCGATCCCACTCAAACGCAGTGCGCGATACCCGATGATGCCCGCGCACATGAGCGGCGCAGCCTGGACATCGGAGAACACCGGCGGGATCGGATAAGCGAATCTCTCGGGGGCCACCATCGCTTCCGCGTATCCCCCGTCAGCGTGTAATCCGGTGAATTCCGCATCGCGGCACAAATTCTCCAGTCCACGCTCGCAGAATTCGCAGCGCCCACACGTCCGATACAACCACGGCACGCCAACACGCTCTCCGATCGCGAAACGATCCGCCCCGGCGCCACAGGCATCGACTACACCCACGATCTGGTGGCCCGGCACCAACGGCATTCTCGGTAGTGGCAGATCGCCTTCGACTGTGTGCAGGTCCGTGCGACACACACCGCACGCCAGGACACGAATGCGTATCTCCCCGGGTCCAGGCTCAGGAATCGGGAGTTCAGCCAGCGTGAGAGGCATCGCCTCAGCAGGCCCCGTCTCGTAGAGTACCATCGCACGCATAGTTCGCCTCGCGTTCATCCTGGTCAACACAACACGCCGCTATGATACCCCAGCGCCTGCCATATGCAAGGCCGCTCGCTGCACTCGCAACAAGCCGCTGGCTCGAATTGACATGGCTTTGATAGTCTGCTACAATAGCCGCAAGTTGGTGATTGGTGAGGCGTGGCGTATAGGTGCTTCACCCGGTGAAGGTTACCCACATAACTCAGGAGGTTAAGCAGCATGGCAGAAGAAGTAGTCGGTACACCTATGGGCGGCAGCGAGATCACGCAAGATGACAAGTTGTGGGCATTGTTGAGTTACCTGTTTTGTCCTTTGATCGGCATCGTTGTGTTGCTCATCGAGGATAAGAAGAACCGTCCGTTCCTCAAGTACAATGCCTGGGTGTCGATCGTGCTGGGGGTTCTGGTGATTGTCCTGAGTTGGGCCTGCGTCGGCCTCCTGGTGTGGGTCTACGCCATCTACTTGGGCATCAAGTCCTACAAGGGCGAGTGGGTCGAAGTACCCGTCGTCTCCGATTTCGTCAGGAAGCAGGGCTGGGCCTAGACGGCCGGCAATACCGGATCGATCAGCCCTTCTTGCGAAATGGGCAGGAAGGGCTTTTCGTGTAGGTTACATCCCGGGTCCCGCTGCTACTGGCTAGCCTGGACCCTGGACCAGTGAATCTGGCTCACACGCTGAATGCGATTCTCTATGACTGGTCGCAAGAAACGCCTGTACGTGTATCCCATGGCTCCCCGCAGCCACACCGCCTGTCTGTCTCATCTCCATCCGATCACCGCCCAACTGCTCTACAACCGCGGGATCATCGACCCGGCCGAGGTGGATGACTTCCTGAGGGGCAATGGTCGCGAGTCTGATCCATACGACCTCGCCGATATGGGTGCAGCCGTCGCTCGAATCCGACGTGCGATCGAGGAAGGGGAACGCATCGCGGTCTACGGTGACTATGACGCGGACGGAGTAACAGCCACTGCATTGGTCGTACAGACGCTTCGCGCCCTCGGCGGCCAGGTGGTCCACTACATCCCGAATCGAGAGGATGAGGGATACGGACTCCACGAGGAATCGCTGGAGGAATTGGCGCGCCAGGGGGTTCAGTTGGTCGTCACCGTCGACTGCGGCGTGCGGTCGGTCTCGGAAGTTGCGTTTGCCAACCAGATCGGCCTGGACGTCGTGGTTACGGACCATCATTCGGTGGGTACAGAGATGCCGCCCGCCGTCGCCATCATCAACCCGAAGCGAGAGGAGAACTGCAGGCGTCTGGATGAGCTTGCGGGGGTGGGCGTTGCCTTCAAGCTCGCCCAGGCCCTGCTTGTCAGTACCCACGATGAGGGACCAGGCGATGATGCAGCTCCTCTGAACGCGAAGGACCTGTTGGACTTGGTCGCCATCGGCACCATCGCGGACATCGTGCCACTGACGGGCGAGAATCGTACGCTCGTGAAGCGCGGTCTCGAGCGCCTGAACCCTCCCGTCCGCCCAGGGATCCACGCGCTTGTCGGCAAGGCCAGACTGCAGCCAGGCCGGATCGACGCCACCGCCGTAGGGTTCGGTATCGCACCGCGGATCAACGCGGCCGGACGGATCGACCACGCCGACGCAGCGTTCGAGCTACTCGACACTCAGTTTCCAGCGGAAGCCGAGCGACTTGCCGACCGTCTGGATCAACTGAATCGTGAGCGCCGGGCCCTGACCACGGACACGGAGAATCGCGCCAGGGAGCTGGCACTCCCCATCTCGGAGGACGCACCGCTGCTGATCGCCGCGGCGCCCGATCTGCCGTCCGGTATCGCTGGACTGGCTGCGAGCCGCTTGACCGACGAGTTCTACCGTCCTGCTGTCGTGGTCAGTGTCGGCGAGACCTGCAGCCGTGGGTCGGCGCGGTCCATTCCAGAGTTCCATATCACAATGGCTCTGGATCAGTGCGCCGACCTGCTGGTGCGACACGGAGGTCACGCCGCTGCGGCAGGCTTCACGGTCACGAATGAACATCTTAAGGAGCTGGAGTCGCGTCTTCAGGAGATCGCAGCAGATGCACTGAGGGGAAGGGAGCTGATTCCGGCACTCACCATTGACGCTGAGATCGAACTCTCGCAGCTGACGTGGGATCTTCAGGAGGAACTCGCGCGGTTGGAGCCACACGGATGTGGCAACCCCGCGCCGCTCTTCCTCAGCCGTGATGTCCGCGTCGCGGACCACCGCGTCGTGGGTAGTAACAGGGCGCACCTCAAACTCCGCCTGAGCAATGGTGGCGCCTCCTGGGACGCCATAGCGTTTCGACAGGGTGACTGGGCTGATCGACTGCCTGACCGCATCAACGTCGTCTACCACTTTGAAGTCAACGAATGGAACGGCCGACGCGAGCTCCAGCTCAACGTGCAGCACATTGAGCCCGCCCAGGATTCTGCCCAACCCAACTCCGGCTGGGGCGCTGGTGGCAGGGGAGATCTGGACCGGTGAGGGTTCTGGTAACGGGCGCCGCCGGTTTCATCGGCAGCCATCTGGCGGAAACGCTTCTCAGCCGCGGTGATGCCGTTGTTGGACTGGACGACTTCAACGCCTACTATGACCCTGCCGTGAAGCGCGCGAATGTAGCGACGTTGGTCCGCCATCGTCAGTTCACGCTCCGCGAGGGCGACGTACGCGATAGCGAGACATTGCTCGATGTCTGTTCCGGCGGATTCGACGCGATCGCTCACCTCGCGGCTATGGCAGGCGTACGCTATTCGATCGAGCATGCCCCGCTCTACGTGGATGTCAATGTGCGCGGCACCGTCAACGTCTTGGATGCCGCACGCGCGACCGGCATCGGTCACATCGTACTCGCCTCGACATCCTCGGTCTACGGTGCAACCGACCGGATGCCCTTCCGTGAGGACGATCCTCTGGGCCGACCGCTTGCCCCATATCCGGCCTCGAAGATTGGCGCCGAATTGATGGGCCATGCATATCACAACCTGTTTGGCCTGTCGTTCACCGCGCTCCGCTTCTTCTCGGTCTACGGCCCGCGCGGGCGACCCGATATGATGCCCTACAAAGTGATGGACTGCATCTACCAGGACATCCCATTCCCGTTGTATGAAGGGGGTGAGATGTTTCGCGACTGGACGTATGTGGCAGATATCGTCGCAGGCATTGTGACCGCGCTAGATCGCCCGCTGGGCTACCAGTGCATCAACTTAGGCAGGGGCGAACCTGTCCGTATGGCCGACTTCGTGGAGAAGATCGAGGCGCTTGTCGGACGCCCAGCTCACATTACGACCCCTTCAGCCCCTGCCAGCGAGCCCCGGGTCACATTTGCGGACATCTCGAAGGCGCGCGAGCTCCTTGGGTACAGCCCGACAACATCGGTCGAGGAAGGGCTGTGCCTCCAGTGGCATTGGTACCAGAAACACGTGGGGTCCGGCGCATGACTACGCCCCGCCGCACTGCAGTCCTTTCGGCCCTCATCGCGTCTGTGATCGCTGTGAACCTGGTCCCGATCGCGCCTGTCCGGGCGCAGCGTCAACCGCCCGATCGGCGTTTCGGCGCCATTGAGTCCTTCCGTGATCCCGTGTCCGCGGCTGAGGTGGGCGTCGGGTGGGAACGCATACTGCTATACTGGTCACAACTGCAGCCAAACGGCCCCGACGACTGGAACCCCTATCATCTGCCCGACGACTGGCTCAATCTGGCAGGTGGCGCCGGGCGAGAGGTGGTCGGACTGCTGATCGACACGCCCGCCTGGGCAACCGACGAGATCAGTGGGTGCGGTGTACCGCGCGGCCTGTACCTTCCTGTCGACGATCCGGGCAATCTGTGGGCCAACTTCGTGCGTACTGTGGTGGACAGGTACCGCGGACGGATCAACCGCTGGATCATCTGGAACGAACCAGACATCAAAATGGGTGACTTCGGGGTCCAGTGGTGCGGATCTCTGGAGGACTACTATCAGCTGCTGAAGGTCGCCTACATCGCCGCCCACGAGGTCAACCCCGACGTCGCCATCCATCTGGCTGGGATGACCACGTTTCACGACCCCACCTACCTGCGCCGCCTCCTGGTCCATGCCACACAGGATCCCGACGGAAGCGCCTATGGGTACTACTTCGACGCCGTGTCGCTCCATATCTACTTTCGCGTCGATAACATCATTGAGATCGTGAGGTCAACACGATCAACGTTAGGAAGCTTCGGGCTCAGTAAGCCAATCTGGATCAATGAGACGAACGCACCCTCCAACAACGACCCACCCTTCTTCGTCTTGCCGGGCGCCAACTTCGACATCACACTGGAGGAGCAGGCCAGCTTCCTTCTGCAGGCATTCGCACTTGCTCTGACACAGGGAGTCGACCGGATCGCCGCGTACAAGTGGGTCGACAATCAGCCACGCGACGGTGAGGAGCAGTTTGGTATCATCCGTACTGACTACAGCCGTCGCCCTGCATTTGACGCCTACCGCCTCATCGTGGACTACTACTCAGGCGCCACAGCAGCCCGTGCGGACCGCCGCGAGCTGTACGAACTCGTCACCCTATCGCGGGGAGCACGCACTACACGCGTGGCGTGGACTCGGACGCGCCAAAGCGTTAGTGTGACGGCGCCTGCGCTGGCACAGCAAGCCATCTTGATCGATCAGACCGGTGCTCAACATCCTCTGCAGGCCATCGACGGTCAGTACACCATCGATCTGCCGGGCGCGAGATGCGCGGACAAACGGGGATGTATCATCGGCGGGCCAACCTTCCTGCTGGTAGAGGAAGCAAGCGGCGATCCAGGTGGATCGGAGCCGATAGGCGACGCGACAGAATCGACGGGGACTCCTGGACCTGGTGAGCTTGTGGAGACCGCGCTGATCAGCGATACGCTCTCCATCACCATGACGCTCGAGGCAACCGCCCCGGTCTCTCCGATTGAGACGCCAACGCTCAAGCCGACGACTACACCGAGCACAACGCCCACCGGAACACCCAGTCCTTCACGGACCCCGACGCAGCGTCCCTCTGAGACGCCAACCGCGACGGCCAGTCCCCCGCCAGCAACCGCTGCACATCCTACCGCGACACCGGCGCCGACACCGGGAGCGAACGAGACGCTTCCGCAAATCCCGTGGCTGCCGGTCGCCGGTTTGGCGATTGCAGCCGTAGCCGCCCTGACGGCCGGGATTCTGTTTCGCCGCCCAACGGAATAGCGACCTACCAGGGACGGGCCAGACGTGACTGATCTGAATCAACCCAGCAGACGAGACCAGATCCGCTTCGCGGCCAGCCGTGTATTGATCCTCCTGGCTGTTGCCGCCATCCTGGTCGGCCTGGCACTCAGCCACTGGGAGGTCGTGTTGCGGTATGCGCGTCTGATATGATACTCGTGCATCGGCCTCGGGTAGGCCATCATTCACAGCACCAAGAATGAGATGAACAAAGCCTTAGACTGGCTAATACGACGTCGTTCGACCGCGCAGGCCCTGGCGGCAGTGGCGCTCAACTCGTCGGTGACCCAGCAGGTCACGCGGGGGCTGCCGTGCCCAGCCTTGAACTGCCACGCATGTCCGGTCGCCTCATTCGCCTGTCCAATTGGAGCGCTCCAACATTTCGTCGGGCTCCGCGTAGTCCCATTCTACACCCTCGGCGCCGTAGCGCTCGTGGGCGCGTTGGTAGGACGAATGAGCTGTGGCTGGCTGTGCCCGTTCGGCTGGGTTCAGGATCTGCTGTTCAGGCTACCGGTCCCCAAGCTCCGGCTGCCCAATCGGTTCAGCTGGGGCCGCTATGTCACATTGGCCGTGCTAGTTCTGGCGATTCCATTCGTAACCGGCCAGCCATGGTTCTGCAAGCTCTGCCCCGCCGGAACCCTGGAGGCCGGTATCCCCGTCGTGCTCTTCTCCCCACCACTCCACCAACTGATCGGAGCACTCTATGGAATCAAACTGTTCCTGCTGTTCACCCTCGTGGCATGGATGAGCGTCACACGTCGTCCGTTCTGCCGCTGGATCTGCCCACTCGGCGCACTCTGGTCGGCGTTCAATCCCGTTAGCGCGTTTCAGCTCAGCGTCAACCTCGAGGATTGCATCGAATGCGATCGATGTCAGACTGTCTGCCCGGTCGACATCCGTGTGTACGCAGACCCATCCTCAGCCGCGTGCATTCGCTGTCTCCAGTGTATACAGGTGTGCCCAACGCAGTGCATCCGCCCCACGGCCCTACACTGGACGGCCGTCGACGACGCAAGCGGCGGGCACACCGTCTCCGCATAGTCTGCGAACGCGACGTGCGCAGCCATAGCCTCCGCCACCCGCCGCCGTGCTTCGCGTCGCAGCACAGATCGCGCCTCAGCCTCTAGAGTGCGGCCGACCTGCCCTGAGATTACTGCTTCAGAACAATGACGGTATCGACGGGATCGGGGGCGCGCTGTGGTACTGAGATGACCACCGACACACCACGGTTCTCCACAGACAGCGGAGTTCGCTTATCATCGGCCAGCAGGAAGGCCGTGTGTACAGGCGCAGCCTGCCACGGAACCTCCAGCCGCCCGCCCGAGGGCCAATCGAATACGTGCAGAAAGACGAGATCATCCTTGGCCGTACATCGGCACCCATCCAGACCCTGGAGCGGGCCCGCTACCGTGCCGTACACGGACTCGCCATTGACCTGCATCCAGTCTCCCACAGCCAATAGGCGCTCAACACTTGACTCAGGGATCACGCCCTCTGCAGTCGGCCCCACGTTCAGCAGGTAGTTTCCCCCCTTGCTCACGATGTCGACGAGCTTCTGGATGAGCTCGCCGGCTGGTTTCCAGTTGTGATCATCCGCCTTGAAACCCCACGTGTCGTTAATCGTCGCGGGTGTCTCCCAATCCAGATCGACACGTCCATCCGGGATCACGTTGTCTCCGGCCGACGCGTAATCGCCCATCGTATTGCCCACCCGGCCCGAGACCAGGCAGTCCGGCTGCAATTCGTGTACTAGATCGACAAGCTCCCTACTCTGCGCAGATGAGATGATCTTTGGCGTGTCGAACCAGATGAGCCCGATCGGACCGTAGTTGGTCAGCAATTCACGCACCTGGGGTCTGACATAGGTCTCCAAGTATCGTCCGAAATCCTGCTGGCTCTCGTCATAGTCCCAATCATTGCCATTTCCATCGGGATGATGCCAGTCCTGCGTCTGAGAATAGTAGAAGCCCAGGCGGACTTCCTGCCGTGCGCATTCGTCCGCCAGTTCCCTCAAGGGATCGCGTCCGAACGGCGTGGCGTCTATGATATCGTAGTCAGAAACCGCACTATCGAACAGGCAGAACCCGTCATGATGTTTTGACGTGATGACGATGTACTTCTGCCCCGCGCGCTTTGCCAGCGACACCCACTCGGCCGCGTCGAAGCGGATCGGATTGAACTCAGCCGCGAGCAACTCGTACTCCGCGACCGGTATGCGCGCCCGGTGCATAATCCACTCACCGATCCCCGGTACGCTCTCGCCCTTCCACCGACCTGCAAGAAGCGCGTAGAGCCCCCAGTGAATGAACATGCCAAAGCGTGCCTCGCGCCACCAGGCCAGGCGAGGATCAGCCTGCGCCCCATCCCGCTGTGACCGCGCAACAGGAATTGCCTCAACACTCTGCTTCATTGGATCTCCTTTCATTCAGTACTCTGGTATACCGTCATCGGATTGGCAGTCGAGCTGGACCAGGCCACCATCGGGCGTTTCGATCTCTACGGCTCTACCATGTAGAGCCAGTCACCGTCGTCGGCAGAGGCGATCATCCACAGACGACTACTCTCATCCACAGTCGCCTGCGTCGCGATCAGCCTTGTCACCAAAGAGACCGTGCCCCCCTCAATGCGGTAGACAGCTCCAGCGAAGCCCAGCCATCCGCCCCCGTCTGCACTCCGTAACAGCCACGGTATATACTGTCCATCCAAAGGCGCCAACTGAGCCCACTCGTTCCCGCTCAGAAGATATGGCACGTATCCAGCGTAACAACTGGCGCCGCCACACGGCGCCAGGAGGGTCCACACTTGACCGGTTGCATCCACCAACATCGCCTCGACAAACCCATACCGCGTGAAACCGTCTGGAGGTGCGGGTAGCGGGTAGGATTGCCACGTCCCCTCCGTCCGATCGTACCGCCACAAGCCCGAGTCGGCGCCAATCCAGATGGCGCCGTCGGCTGCCTCCGTGATCACTGTCACGCACGCTCTGTCCAGCAGACCGCCCACACGGCGCCAGGCCATCCCATCGAACCACCGCACGCCCTCACCGCCAAAGGGCCCCGGTCCACCCCAGTCACACTCGCCAACCCACACTTCTGAGCCGCGGCCGACTGGAACCACTTCGAATGAGCCCAGCAAGCCCTCATCGTCCGCCGGATTCATTTCCATCTCTTCGTGTGGAATCACCCGCCACACTCGTCCATCGAAGAGCCGCACATCCTGTACTGTCTGGAGCCAGATGCGCCCGTCCCCGTCCGCCGCGAGTCCTCGACACACCGGCTGGTAGAAGGAGGCAGGGAGAGGTCGCCAGCCGTCAGCCATCGTATAGGTGATCCAGATGCCTTCGCTCCACGCAGCGATGTCTGCTCCGTCCTTGCTCGCGTACCAGAGCCTTCCGGCGTTATCTCGTCCAGCGAGCTGTCGCTCGACACCATCGAGCCGGACACGCCACGCACCCTCAGAGAACTCCGCGGCCCCTCGGTCGGTCAAGTACCAGAGCGTCCCGGTGGGGTCGGCGTGAAGCCAGCGGTCCGCGCCGGCAACAACGCCGCTGATCTCTGCCACCGGCGTGAGTACATCACCAACAGAACTCACCGCTTCGAACGGGAGGATCGAGCGCGGTACTTGGCTGGCCAATGGCGCCGCTTTCGTCGGTTGGACGATGGTTGGCTCGGGCTCCGGTGGCGGAGGCGTCTCGGTAGCAGTCGGCAGTGCCCTGTAGGTTGGACTAACCACCTGACCGGTCGGAGTTGGGGTCGGCGCTGCCGTGGCAAGACGGCAGGCCAACATCAACAGCAGGCCTCCAGCACATATGACGGCTCGATAGGGGTTCAAGCCAGCACCTCATCCAGGGTTGCCACTGGCGAGTCATCCGGAACCGAGCAGGTCTCTCGTCCGGCTTCCGAATGGCCCTTGAACGGGATGTTCCGTTCTGGGTCATACTCCAGGCCGACAGCGTGTTCCGAACCAACGACCAACACACAGGAACCGGTCATCACCTGGCGTCCGCACAACAGTGCCCATTGTACCGGATTCCCACCACTCACGCAAGCCAGCACACCCGCTTCAAGACGCCGTCCGGTTGCCCGTACACAGTGCCATGGTAGAATGTTCGAGATTGATCAGTGGACTGAGAAACTACAGGCGCCCAGGCGATAGGGAGTACTGACACCAATGAATGAGCGATCATGCGTTGACTGGAAACGTATTCTGTTCTATACCGCCCTGGCTTGCGCGATAGCGTGGGCTGGCGCCCTGATCATCCACTTCACGGGCGGACTCTCGAACAGCCCGTACTTGGTTGTCGTGCTGACGGTCATGTACATGGGAGCGCCTTCGTTCGCCCACATCCTGACTCGCTGGATTACTCACGAAGGATGGCAGAACCTGTACCTCAAACCGCTTCTCCGAAGCGGATGGCCCTATTGGCTCGTGGGTTGGTTCGGACCCGGACTACTGACGGTCGTTGGGCTTGTGGTCTTCATGCTCGTCTTCCCAAGTCACTACGATCCGTCATTGGAGACTGTGAGACGTCTCGTCGCGACCCAGGCTGGCACAGCGGCTGACTCCATCAACCCATGGACGATAGTGTTCAGCCAGGCGCTTACAGCATTCCTGATTGCTCCCATCATTAACGCGCTCCCCACCTTCGGCGAGGAGTTCGGATGGCGAGCGTACCTGCTGCCCAAGCTGATGCCTCTCGGCGAACGCGCAGCCCTGATCGTAAGCAGCATCATCTGGGGCGTCTGGCATTGGCCTCTGATCGCTATGGGACACAACTACGGTCTCGACTACCCGGGCGCACCCTGGACCGGCATGCTGATGATGGTCTGGTTCACAGTAGTGACGGGCACGCTGTTGGGATGGGCGGCACACAGGTCCGGCAGCGTCTGGCCCGCCGTGATTGGACACGGCGCTCTGAACGGCATCGCGGCGATTGGAGTACTCGTCATCCGCGGTCAACCAAATCCGCTGTTGGGGCCGACTCCAGTAGGGTTCATCGGCGCTGTTGGATTCACCGTGGTCGCGTTGGCCATCCTCGCAGTGAGCCCGAGGCAAAGAAGCGCCTCGCAGGGCAGCGAGTAACGCCCTGTTCAGTCCTCGGTGCGCAGCTTCTTCAGGAAGATGATCTCCAACGCCGTGTCTTCCGGCCACCGCATCCCGCCGCAGTCGCGATAACCCAGACGCCGATACAGGTGTTGGGCGCGCTCATTCGATAGCGAGGACGTCATCACGGTGTCGTGTCCTTGTGCGATCATCTCCTGCTCCCAGAACTGTATCAGGCGGCTGCCCCATCCTTGCCCCCGATACTCCTCTTCCAGAAACAGCATATTCATGAATGGGAAGACGTCCCAGAAATAGCCGTACCGCAGCCAACCAATGGGATTGTCGTCCTTGGTGAGCACGATGATTTCGGCACACTCCACCTTTGCACGCACGACACTGGCTCGCACATGATGGTCATTCGCAAGCAAGTAGTCCAGGTCTTTCTCAAGCGCGTAACGGATTTCCACGATGACCTCCTCGGATTGAATCTACCGCGCGACTTCGATTATACGCAGGCAGCTACATCCGGCAACTGTCTCCTGAGAAACGCCGGGACTGCACGCGACGATTACATGGCACGACTGACCGGCATCCAGCCCTCGCCGACAGGCTTGACCAACTAGCGGATCGGCCCTACACTGTCACCCACTCTTCTGACCGTCGTGCTGGACAGACGGTGAATGGGAGAGGGTTGTGCGAAGTCCGAAGGCAGAGGCTCGCACACCTGACCGCCGCCTGGATGGATGTCTGGTTGAGAAGGTTGAAGCCGTGCCGAACCATGACCGCGTAGCACACCTGTGTCTGGCAGCAATCACCATCCTGCTGGTGTGCCCTGCAGCAGCCAGCGGGTGCACGTCCTTGGGTCCAGCCAGGGAACCGCAGAAGATAACGTTCGTTTATACGTATCCCGGCCCACCGGACCCCTACGCGGCCCACTACCAGGCATGGGTGGAAGCATTCGAGGAACAGCACCCTCTGATCGTTGTCGAACTGGCGCCCTGGAACGAGGCGTACTACGGCAGTGAGGTTACAGACAGAGGAGATGTCTTCCTCCTGCCTGACACGTCGATCGACGCGCTGAATCTCATTGAGCGAGATCTGATTATCAGCTTGTCGCCATACGTGGATGGGGACCCCAACCTCGATTCCGGCGACTTCTACCCCGGTGTGATGGCCTCTCTTGGCGCCAACGGGGAGACCTGGGCAGTACCCGCAGCAGTTGACCCAACCGTGCTATTCTACAACAAGGACCTCTTTGATCTAGTCGGGCGCCCATATCCAGAAGCCGGATGGACATGGGACGAATTCCTCGTGGCAGCGCAGGCGTTGCGCGATCCCGACAACGGTGTCTACGGCTACGTGCCAACGGACGCCGCTCGGGACGCTGCATTGCTCATCTATCAGCACGGTGGACGGCTGATAGACGACTTTGCGAATCCGACCCAGGCGACGCTTGATGAACCACTCAACATAGAGGCCCTCGACTGGTATGCTCTGCTGTCCCACGAGGATGCCTACGATGTAGCGCCGACATCTGAGCAGGTGTTTCGGGATTTCCGCCGTCCCGAGTCACGTCCATCCGACGCGATCTTCTATCCGTCGCGCACTGCAGAATGGCGCAACTATGGTGGCATTCAGAGTGGTCAGGCTGCGATGTGGATCGGCGAGCTCTCTCAGCGTAAGTGGTTGCACAACTCAACAGATGGAGTACTGCGGTGGGGCGTCGCCCCGCTTCCCCTCGGATCGCAACCGGCTGTGCTGGCCCGCGTGTGGGGTTACTTAATCGCGTCCAATACATCTCACCCGGACGCGTGCTGGACCTGGATCAGTTTCCTCAGCAAACAGGCGCCCCCGGAGTCAGCCTTGATCCCCGCTCGGAGGTCGGTGGCGACAGCTCTGCACGAAGCATCTGGCGATGAGGTCTACGCCACAGGGCAGGAGGCATTGCTGGGATTGGTGTCCCTATCAGCGATCACGTGGTCGCAGGTTCCTCGAGCATCGGCAGAGTTTGACCGAGCGGTGCAGTCAGTTGTTGGCCACAGTATGCATGCTCTGGAGGCGCTGACAGAAGCTCAATTGAGGCTGTCAGCTTACAGTCACGACCAGGAGTGAGCACAGGTCGAACGCACATCTGTACCGAGATTCCTGGTGATCGTCAGAACGAGATATAATCCATCCCGCTCAACGTTAGAAGCAGGCAAAGAAGTATGGCGAAATATGTCCGTGGGGAGAGGATCGGCAGAGATGCGACGCTGACACTCGCGTGCGATGCCGTCATCTTCGACCCGACCGGGGAACGGATGCTCCTCACCAGACGGACCGATAACAATCGATGGTGTCTCCCAGGTGGACGCGTGGAAGCAGGCGAGAGTGTGGCCGAGGCTTGCGCCCGCGAGGTCCTGGAGGAGACCGGCCTGACGGTCTCAGTTGGACGGTTGATTGGCGTCTACAGCGACCCACACCGAATCACCCAGTACGCTGATGGCAATCGCTGCCACTTCGTCGTACTGAGCTTCGAAGCAACCGTCGTGGCAGGTCAGCCGAGTGTCAGTGCCGAGACACTGGAGTGTGGTTACTTCACGGCCGATGAGATAGCCCGCATGGACGTCGTCGATCCGCACATCGAGCGCATCGCTGATGCGTGGAGATGTCGACGAGAGACATACGTCCGGTGAGCAGTCTGTCTGGCAGACTAATCTGCGCCGGCGTCTGATCATTGGCAGCGTTGGGACGACAACGTGACTGGCGAGCCCAGGTCACGGTGATGCCTGCGACCAAGGCTCGCTTGACCCACTTCAGTGCTACGCAGGCTGTGGTTGTGGCAGCCAGTCTTTCAGCTGAGCCGCACCTTTGAACTGGCTGGTGTAGAGATGGGCGTAGAAGCCGCCCTGCGCCAGCAGGCTTCTGTGTGTGCCTCGCTCGATCACTTCGCCATGATTGATCACCAATACCTGGTTCGCTTCACGGATCGTGCTCAGCCGGTGTGCAATCACGAAACTCGTCCGACCCGCCATTAACCGCAGCAGCGCTTCTTGCAGATGCTGCTCTGTGCGGGTGTCTACGTTGCTCGTCGCCTCATCCAGGATCAGGACCTCTGGGTCGGCAAGAATGGCTCGTGCGATCGCCAGGAGCTGGCGTTGCCCCTGGCTCAGGTCGGCGCCACGCTCGGCAAGCACCGTCTGGTAGCCTTGTGGCAGCCGGCGGATGAACGAATCCGCGTTCGCCAGCTTGGCCGCCTCCATGACCTCTTCATCGGTCGCGTCCAGGCGACCGTAGCGGATGTTCTCGAGCACGGACTCTCCAAAGAGGAAATTGTCCTGCAGCACCAGGGCGAGCTTCCGCCTCAAGTCGTCCTTTCGCACCGTCCGGATGTCCACTCCATCGATCAGGATGGCCCCTTCGTCAACGTCATAGAAGCGCGTCAACAAGTTGGCGATCGTTGTCTTGCCAGCGCCTGTCGGTCCCACCAACGCGACCGTCTCGCCCGGCCTGGCGTGCAGACTGACGTGTTTCAGCACGGGAACGCCCGGTTCGTAGCTGAAACTCACGTCATCGAATACCACATCGCCGATGATGTGGTCAAGCGGCGCGGCACTCTCTTCGTCGACTAGCTCCGGATTCTCATCCATGATTTGGAAGACGCGCTCCGCCCCAGCGAGCGCCGACTGGATTGTGTTGAACAGCTGGGCGATCTGGTTCAGCGGACGGCTGAACTGCCGCGCATAGTTGACGAAGGTCGCGATGTTGCCCACCGTTGCCAGTCCACGTACCGCCAGCCACCCACCGGTGCCAGCTACGACCGCCAGTCCCAGGTTATTGACCATGTTCATCAGGGGACCCATGAAACTTGTCAGAGTGTGCGCTCGAGTTGCCGCCCGCTGCAGCTCACGATTCACCCGGCCAAACTCGTTCATCACGGCCTGTTCGCGCACAAAGGCCTTGACCACACGCTGTCCTGTGACTGTCTCTTCGATGAGACCGTTGAGCTCGCCAAGCGCTTCCTGTTGCTCGCGATAGCCCTGCAACGTGTGCCGGGCCACAGTACGCGTCAGCACCAGCGTGAGTGGAACAACCAGCAACGTCACCAAGGCCATCGGCACATTGATCACAAACATCATCACCACAACACCAACCAGACTCGCCGCACTGGATACTAGTTGAGTCGCACTCGAGTTCAGCACGTTGTTGATGTTCTCGACGTCATTCGTCAGGCGACTCATCAACTCACCGTGCGAGCGCTGATCGAAGAACCGCAACGACAGCGTCTGGAGCTTGGCAAAGAGATCGGCGCGCAGGTTGCGTACCGCGCGTTGCGATACCCCGGCCATGATGTAGCCCTGCAACCATACTCCACCCGCCGCGACTGCATAGGTAGCGATCAATAGCACGACTAACCGCGCCAGACCAGACAGATCCCCAACTGAGATGTACTCGTCGATCGCGCGGCCCATCAGATACGGCCCTAGAAGCTCCAGCCCCGAGGTCAACACCACCAGAATCGTCGTGGCTATCAGGCCGGCCCGCTGCTCGCTGAGGTAGCCCCAGAGGCGGACCAGCGTCCCCCGCAGGTCGTTGACCTTCTCCTTGTGGCCAGCCATGGCCATATGACCGCCGCGTCGCGGGCCGAAGCCCGCTCCTGGAGATGATTCCCTGGAGGTCGAGTTGTCACTCCTTTGGGACCTGGGTCGTCGCTGCTCAACCATGGTTCACCACCCCGTTTCCCAACTGCGAATCGTAGATCTCACGGTATATCGAGCTGGCAACCATCAACTCATCGTGCGTTCCTTCAGCCACGATCCTTCCCCCATCCAACACCACGATCTTGTCAGCGTTCAGCACACTGCTCACGCGCTGTGCCACCATTAGGCAGGTGTGCTCGCCAGCCAGATTCTCCAACGCGGTCTGGATTCTGGCCTCCGTCTCAACATCAACTGAACTGGTGCTATCATCGAGAATCAAGACTGCTGGCTGCAGAAGCAGCGCGCGCGCAATGGCAATGCGCTGCTTCTGTCCGCCGGACAGATTGACGCCGCGCTGTCCCAGCGCAGTATCATATCCTTCAGGTAGCGCCACAATGAAATCGTGCGCCTGGGCGGCCTGGGCGGCGGCGATCACCTCCTGATCCGTGGCGTCGGGCCGACCGTACCGAATGTTGTCACGAATGGTGCCACTGAAGAGCACGGTTTCCTGCATAGCGAGCCCGATACTGCGCCGCAACGTGGCGCCGTCGATGTCGCGCACATCAATCCCATCAAGGGTGACTCTGCCTTCGGACACATCGTAGAACCTCGGAAGCAGGTGAACAAGACTCGACTTGCCCGAACCTGTACTACCAAGGATCGCAACCGTCTGCCCTGGCTCCGCCACGAGATTGACGCCCTTGAGGACCGCGTCCCCGTCGCTGCCTCCATTGTAGCTGAACGTCACGCTCTGGAACGCCACATAACCCCTAGGGCTCAGCTCGGTCAGCGCATCGGGACGATCCTGAATGGCAGCCTCACTCTCCAGCACCTCATCGATGCGCACTGCAGAAGCTTCAGCACGGGCGACCTGAACCACGAGCATGCTCACCATCACAAGAGAGAACAGTGTGGTGAGCAAGTAGTTGGCGAAGGCGACGATCTGCCCCACTTCCATGTTGCCCTGAGTCACGTTCACTCCACCGAACCACAGAACCCCCGCGATACCGAGATTCAGCGTGATCATCATGAACGGCATAGCCAGCACGATGGTCCGGGCCACCTTGATCGTCCGAGCCATCAGCTCGTCGTTGGTTCGACCGAATCGAGCCTCCTCGTAGGCTCCGCGCACAAAGGCTTTGACAACCCGTACGCCTGCCAGGTTCTCCTGCATGACTTCGTTCAATGCGTCAAGTTGATCCTGCACCCGCCCGAACATCGGTGTCGCTCTGCGTACGATCAGGACTACAATCACCAGCTCCAGGGGCATAAGCACTAACGGCAGGAATACCAGTTGTGGGCTCGTCACAATCGCCATCACCAGGCTACCGATCAACAGCAGCGGTGCTCGGATGAGAATGCGCAAGAGCGTCTGCAGGGCTTCCTGCACCTGAGTCACATCGTTGGTCAGTCGCGTGATCAGCTGGCCTGTCTCCAGGTCATCCAGATTGCTAAACGAGAGCGTCTGGACTTTTTGAAACAGCGCCTCCCTCAGGTCAGCACCGAACGCCTGAACCGTCTTGACCGCGAAGACCCCATTACTCGCTCCTCCAAACGCGCCGACGATCGCGAGCCCCATCATGAGAAGACCAGTCTGGACGATCAGCGGCATGTTGAGCTGCTGGATGCCCTGGTCGATAATCCGTTGGATCAGACGCGGCTGCATCAGGTCCATAATCACTTCGAGAAGCATCAACAATGGGGCCAGCGCGGCCCATTTCCAGTACGGCCTGACGAACTTCGCCAGCTTCAGAGCAGATCTCATACTCACCTCTCACTACCGGAGTCACACTCTCGTGAGCCACGTTCAGTTTGCGTCACATCGCGCGGCCAGATTGCCGACAGCCCAGCTTCGCTGGCTCGTGTCAGGTTCTCTCGCATGCGAAACAGTACCCGTTGGACGTCCGCCCGCTCCTCAGGCGAGAACCCAGCGAACGTCTCGGCATCCATGGCGCGCCACACCTCTTCCACCCTGCCACGTATCTCCCGGCCCGCGTCTGTCAAATAGACGCGCGATACGCGCTGATCCTCGACGTCTGGCACGCGTACGAGGAGCGCAGCCTTCTCCATACGTTGGAGCATCCGTGTGATCGTCGCCGGGGTCACCTGAAGTCTGTCCGCTAGCTCCGTGTGCGAGAGCCCTTCCTGTTCCCAAAGTGCTCCCAACAGGGCGGGCTGTCCGCGATATAATCCGATCCGATCGAGCAGCTCGCGAGCCCGACTGTAATGCAGATGGCACACCTGTGCGACTAAATGATCAAGGGCCTCGGGGTCATCGAATCTGGGCATAGCGATCCTCCCGCACAACTGATAAGCCGCCTAATTGTTAGCTGATCAATTATACACCTGTCGGGATCTATGTCAAGCGCGTCGGTGGCGCCCTGAGCTAACGCAGCCGATGCGAGTGCGGGCAGCGCCGAGGTCACCAAATCAGGTTCGTAGAACCACACCAGGCCGGGGAGACAAACAGGTACAGCGCTAGCGGATGACGGATCGGGGCGTGGGCATCAGCCTGGTGACGACGGTCCGCTCACGGTCCAGCATCTCCCCAACCTGCGGCGCAATGACATCCTTCCACTGGTCTGTCTCATAGACCGCGCGGTAGAGCTGCTCACGCTGCTCCTCGCTGTCAAAGCGGCGAATCCAGACGTAGAGATCATCTTCCTGTTCGCCGGTGAAGCTTCCGACTACCACCATCCCTTTCGACACCTGGAACGGGATGATGACGTCCTCCATGAATCTTACCCAACGCTCCCGTTGTCCGGGCTTGGTACGGTACTGACGCAATTCGAAGAACATGTTGGACTCCTTTTGCACACTGGATTGTGCGGATAGCGTTATCTCGTCTGCCGAGGCAGTAGTATACATGGCCTTCTGCTGCCGTCAACCGCTGTTGGGGACAGGTGCGCTGGAAGACGAGCCACAATGGGACGCGACGGGGATGCCGGACTAACTAGTCGGGTCAGCCCAGTGCGAGCGATAGCCCCTACCATTCCGCTTCACCGTCGGGTCCAGCGCTGGATCCTTCAGCGCCCTCTTCGTGTTGCCAGTCGATCACGAGGATGCTATACTCCGGTGTAGGGTCCCGATGCACCAGGGCAGCAGGAGACACACAGCATACACACCAGGCGCGTTGCCGGTCATGTCGACAGAATTCACCCACCTGCACGTCCACTCTCGTTACACGCTTCTGGGCAGCACAGCGCCGGTGACTGCGCTGGCGCAGCGGGCGATGTCCGACGGGATGACCCGGCTCGCGCTGACGGACACCAACGTCCTCTACGGCGCCGTTGCTTTCACCAGAGCGTGTCAGGCAGCAGGCATTCTGCCGATCACCGGTATGCTCGTGAATGTCACACTCCCGGAGGATCTGGCGGCACAGTCGAGCTCTCTGCACGGCAGCGGATGCCTGGTTCTGTTGGCAACCGGACCCGCTGGGTATAGCTCGCTGTGCACACTGTCCTCACTGATCCAGGCCAGACCGGATCGACTCTCTGCCTCTGCCCGTGGATTGTCACTGGATGACCTGCGCCTCCATAGGGACGGTCTGATCTGCCTGGAAGGTGGACACAAGGGCTGGGTGTCGCGAGCGCTACGCGCCGATGCCCGACACGTCGCCCATCGCTTCGCCGGCCGGCTAGCCGGGGTTTTTGGTGAGAACAACACCTTTCTATCCATCGAGCTGCATGGGGAGGACGACCTACCTGTCGCTCGCTCAATCGTTGCGATGGGTGAGTTCCTGGGACTGGACCGGGTGGCAGTGCAGCCGGTCTACGGCCTGGAACCGGAAAGTATGCCCAGGCTGCGCTTGCTCGCCGCGATCCAGAACAACTGCCGCATCGATGAGGTACCCGAAGACTCGCTCCCTCTAGGCGGGGATCCTTCTGCCGTCGTACATTGGTTAGGTCCTTGCGAAGCCGTCGCGCATTTCGCTGCGTTTCCCGACGCGCTGGCGAGAGTCAGTGAGGTGGCCGATCGCTGCCAGCCGGCATTGCCTGAGCGAACAGCGATCTGGCCTGTGCTCGAATTGCCGGATAACCAGACACCCAACCAGGCACTGGCCGGCCTGGCACAGGCGGGCTTGACGCGAAAGTACGCGCCCGACGCCGCGACCTCCGTACATGAACGACTCGCACACGAGCTCACTGTGATCGGCCAGCATGGATATGCACCGCTCTTCCTGGTGGTAGCAGATCTCGTTCGTTTCGCGCGGCGGATGGGCATTCCAGTCAGCACGCGTGGCAGCGTAGCAAACTCGCTGGTCGCCTACTGCACGGGCATCACGACCGTGGACCCTGTCCAGCACGACCTGCTCTTCGAGCGGTTCCTCAGCCCGGCACGGCTGGACGCTCCGGACATCGACCTGGATTTCTGCAGCCGTAGACGCCACGAGGTCCTGGACTACCTGCGGACTAGGTACGGAGCAGATCGAGTCGCTCTGGTCGCTACCGTAAGCACGCTGCGCCCCCGCTCGGCGGTCCGGGATACGGCGAAGGCCTATGGCCTGAATGAGACACAGATCGAGGACCTTCTAGCGCGTCTTCCGCGAGACTGGCTCTCGCGCCGACGGCCCTACGCCGAGATCTCAACGGCGGATGTAGTCACTACGCTGGACGATCCGCTCCTGCAGGAGATTGTCACTGAGGCGGATGCTCTGCGAGGATATCCGCACCACCTCAGCGTCCATCCGGGAGGAGCAGTCATCACACCCGGCCCACTGACAGACTACCTGCCTGTGCAGTGGGCGGCCAAGGGATTCCTGATCTCGCAGTTCGACCATCGGGATGTCGACTCGCTTGGCCTGGCCAAGATCGACCTGCTCGGCATCAGTACATTGACCGTCCTCGCAGATACGGTCGACCTCATTCGCCGCAACTACGATCCGGAGTTCAATCTGGACGAGATTCCGTCAGACGACCTTGCGACTGGCGATCTCCTCTCCCACGGGGACACCGTTGGGGTTTTCCAGTGCGAGTCAGAAGGCGCACGGGGCACCCTCCGCAAGTTGAGGGCCCGCACAGTCCGCGATCTAGCGGTAGCCAATGCCTTCTTCAAGCCAGGTCCGAGTTCCGGCGGTATGGCTGATGCGTTTGTTCGTCGCTACCGTGGGGAGGAACCCGTCTCGTTTCTCCATCCGGCGCTCGAGCCGATCCTTGGCGCCACGAAAGGCGTCCTGATCTTCCAGGAACAGATTCTGCGAATTGCACGTGAGGTCGCTGGTCTGACCTGGGAGCAAGCCGATCACCTGAGGCGGGGTATGAGTCGGTTCCAGGCCGACGAGATGGCCCGGATCAAGGATCAGTTCATCTCCGGCTGCGGGAGACCATCCCCCGCAGGCCCCAGCATGTCGCGCAACCAGGCACACGAACTGTGGAACCAGGTTCAAGCGTTCTCCGGCTACGGCTTCAACCAAGGTCACGCTACAGCGTACGCCACCGTGAGCTATCGCGCAGCCTACATCAAGACACACTGGCCGGCCGCTCTGCTCTGCGCGCGTCTGGCGAATTGGGGTGGATTCCATCACCCGGCCCTCTACATAGCTGAGGCAATCCGCCTGGGCCTCAAAGTCCGTCCTCCGCACATCAACACGAGCGAAGAGCGATTCACGCTGACCCAAGAGAGAGGTAGCGCAGAGACGACTCTCTGGATGGGGCTCAGCCACGTTCGCGATCTCAGACAGAGCTCTGTCCGGACCATTCTGTCAGAGCGGCGCCGTGGTCAGTTCAACAGTCTGCGTGATCTACTGATGCGTGTGTCACTCCACTCCCGTGAGGTGACCCATCTGATCCAGTGCGGGGCGCTTGACGGGCTCAGCGCCAGCAGATCAGCATTGATCTCCGAAGCAACGGACGTGTTGAGATCGGGTAGCGCCCATCAAATGATGCTCTTCGACAACGAGCTACTCGATTCACCCCATGTCCAGCCTGATACGCCCGGGCAGCGCATGGACTGGGAACGTCGGATTCTCGGGTATCCTGTCAGCGATCTGCACGACCCTCTGGCAGCTGTCGCAGACCGGCTTCGCGACCATTTGAGGCTCAACGAGATCACCCAGGCGCCACGACAGCCGGTGACAGTCGCCGGCATGCGGTTACCAGGCTGGACCGGCGGGCGCAGCTTTCACCTCTGGGATGGGCAGTCGTGGGTTTGTGTTCGGACGCCCAGATCAAGCCGCACCCCGGCAGCGTGGGCGCCGCTGCTGCTGCACGGCCGCTGGACGGCCGACGAGTGGGGCACAACGTGGTTCCAGGCAGATGACGTGGAACTTATCCAGTAGCTGCACGGCCCGCGACGATTCCGATCGCTCCTTACGCGCCTCACCAATCGGCAGGCGAGTTGAAGAGGCGAATGAACCCATATCCTCGAGCCGCCTTAGTCACAGTCCTCTGGTCCCGAGTTGCGATGTCGGGCAGCCTGCACGATAATCGCAGCGGCTACCTCAGGACAGACCTTGCCAGTATCAATTACCAGATGATAGTACTGCATTCGTTCCCAATTGGCATTGTTGTGCATCACCCGAATATACTGGCGGCGCTGCTCGTCGGAGATATCGATCATGCGCGATGCGGTTGCCTCGTCAACCCCCATCCGGCGCATCACGCGGCGCACTCGCACGTCCTTTCCCGCGTGCAAGTGGACGTGCAGCACTCCAGGCCAATCACTCAGGATCATCTGTCCACCACGTCCGACAATCACAGCATTGCCCTCGCGAGCTTGGTGCTCCATCGCTTCGCGCAGGAACCTGGCATATGCTTCCTCTGTGATGACCAGGTCCTTCTCAAATGCACTGCGCTGCTTGCGGTAGAGTGATGTCATATCCTGACTTACGAACCGTGGACGTTTGGTGAATTCACGCTCCATGGAATCCAGCGCTTCAACATCCAGGCCAGTCTCCGAAGCCATACGGCGGAACACTTCCTTGTCGACCCGGCAGTAGCCTAACTCCTCGCACAGCATATCGGCGATGACATCGCCTTCACTGCCCATCTCGCGCGATATCGTAATGACCGCCATTCCGCACCTCCGTCTTGGTCGCAGCCTGTGGCCAACAGCACCAAGTGTTGAGGCGCTGCGACCATCAGGACCATCGTCGTCGCCGCGCCTGATGACCTATCACGTATCAGTATAGCAGAATACCAGTCAGCGACAACAACCAGCACGCGCCTATCATCTTCGTCGAGCCGAAGGCCCGCAGCCAAGAAGGGCCCCCTGTGTGGGACTTCCGAATGTGTCCTGCCGGCGCTGGTTCGGCCACATACGTGCACCGCGATTTCCGTCGCGCGCGAATTGACGTTGACACCTGGCGCGCAGGGGGTACAATACTAGGGTAGCTAAGCCCTCTACCGCACCTCGGCTCGTGTGAGCGCCTATGACCAGATACCCAGAGGTCACGATCGATCAGATCATTGAGACCATTCCGCGCGCAGAACGTACCGACGGCGCACGGAACCTGATCCAACGCGCCTACACGCTCGCTGTAAAGGCACACAGCGGACAGATGCGGCGCGCAGGCGGTGACTACATCCAACACCCGCTCACCGTCGCCCTGCTGCTCGCGGAGCTCGGCATGGACTCGGACACCATTGCTGCAGCGCTCCTGCACGATACTGTGGAGGATTCGACCGAAATCACGCTGGATACGATCACCCAGCGATTCGGCCCGGGCATCGCCAGCCTCGTGGACGGTGTCACCAAACTCGACCAGATCGAGCAGAGGCGCATCGATCGCTTCAGCGACCAGAGCGAGAAGGCCCGCGATGAGCGTGAGTCGGAGAGCCTACGCAAGATGTTCATGGCGATGGCGGAGGACGTCCGCGTTGTGATCATTAAGCTGGCGGACCGATTACACAACATGCGTACGCTGGACGGTCTTCCGCCGGATCGTCAGGTATCGTATGCCCGCGAGACGATGGACATCTTTGCCCCCCTCGCCAACCGCCTCGGCGTATGGCAGTGGAAATGGGAACTGGAAGACCTGAGCCTGCGGTACACCGACCCCGACACCTACAATGAGATCGCGTCGTTCGTTGAGCAGCGTCGGACAGAGCGTGAGAAGAGCATACAACATCACATAGAGATTCTGGAGCGGCAACTCAAGGAGCAAGGCATCGATGCCGAGCTAACTGGACGCCCCAAGCACATCTATAGCATCTACGGCAAGATGCAGCGCAAACACGTACCCTTCAGCCAGATCTACGATATCCGAGGCATACGTGTCCTCACTCAGGCCATCCCCGATTGCTACCACGTGTTGGGGATCGTTCACGGGCTTTGGAAGCCCGTCCCCGGAGAATTCGACGACTACATCGCTACGCCTAAGGACAACCTCTACCAGAGCCTCCATACAGCCGTGATCGGCGAGGATGGCAAAGCCCTCGAGGTCCAGATCCGTACGCACGAGATGCACCGCATCGCCGAGTTCGGAGTAGCCGCTCACTGGAAATACAAGGAGAAGGGGGGACAACAGGACGAGGCCTTCGACCGCCGTATCGCGTGGCTGCGCTCAATGATGGACTGGCGCCAGGAGGTCACGGATGCCAGCGAGTTCCTGGACGCTATGAGGACTGACGTGTTCCAGGATCGCGTCTATGTCTTCACACCCAAAGGCAAACTGATCGATCTGCCGGTTGGCGCTACGCCGATCGATTTCGCCTACCACGTTCATACGGAGATCGGTCATAGGGCGCGCGGCGCCCGAATCAATGATAAATGGGGCCGACTCGATCAACCGCTTCATACCGGAGATCGCGTTGAGATCATCACAGGCAAGAAGAGCGCACCGAGTCGTGACTGGCTCAATCCCGCTCTTGGCTACACAAAAACAACACGCGCCCGAAGCAAGATACGCCAATGGTTCCGCCGGCAGGATCGCGAACAGAATATCATCCAGGGTCGTGAGAGCGTAGAGCGCGAACTGAAGCGGCTCGGTCTAGAGCAGATCAGCCACGAGACGGTCGCGCGTCTGTTCGACTACAGAAGCATTGATGACTTTCACGCTGCTGTCGGATTTGGCGACATCAATAGCAATCAGATCGCCAACAGGATTGCTCAGATCCAGCCTCAGAAGCAAGAAGCGGAGGAGCTACCAATCATTCCGCGACCCCCTGCCTCTTCAGAGACAGTCGAAGGCATCCAGGTACAGGGAACTGGAGGACTGCTTACACGGTTGGCCAAGTGCTGCCACCCACTTCCCGGCGATGATATCATCGGGTACGTCACTCGCGGGCGTGGCGTTACCGTTCATCGGAGGGATTGCCCGAGCATCCTGGGGCTGCGAGATGATGATCGACTGATCGAGGTCACGTGGGGCAAGCACCAGGAGACCATACCAGTAACGCTCGAGATCTCCGCGTATGATCGCACAGGCCTGCTGCACGAGATATCGGGCATCATCAGCAGTGAGAACATCAATATCGGGCGCTCAGCGGTAAGCCCGGACCGTCGGACGAATATCGCCAAACTGTATATCACGATCGAGGTCAACGATATCGCTCAGCTCAGTCGGGTCCTGACGAAGATCGACCGACTGCCGAACGTCATTGATGCGCATCGTCATACAGGATAGGTCACGACCTGCCCTGTCACATCCAGCATAGCCCTGCCCTTTTCGCAAGCCCCATCACACGACTGAGCAGGACGACGTCAGTCAGAAATGTCCACCTCGATCGGATCGCCGGTCTCCACCCCCAATCTCCCGGCCAACGCGGTCGGAACACGGCCGGTGATGTGCGTCCCTTCCTGCACGTACTCCTCCCGCTCAACTAACCCACGCCGATGAAAGTCCGCGACCAGCTCTCCGTGGCGATACGGGATGACCACATCGACCCACACCATCTGGGCCTCCAGCGCCTGCGCGATTCGCGCGAGCAACTCGTCGATTCCCTCCCCCGTCAACGCCGAAATCGACACGCGATTCACGAAATGACTCCAGTCGGCCAACGCGACAGCGGCGTCCTGCAGGCGATCGATCTTGTTCAGCGCAGTCACCATCGGGCGACCTGCCGCGCCAAGTTCCTCCAACGTTTCGAAGACCGCTGCGGCCTGGCGCACCATCTGGGGATGGGTGACATCGACGACGTGCATCAGGAGATCAGCCTCAGTCACTTCCTCCAGTGTGGCACGGAACGCAGCCACCAACTGAGTCGGAAGTTTTTGAATGAAACCCACCGTATCGGTGAAAAGAACTTCGCCACCCCCGGGTAGTGAGATGCGCCTTGTTGTGGGGTCCAGTGTCGCAAATAGCTGATCGACCGCCAGGACACTGGCGTCAGCCAATCGGTTCAGCAACGTTGACTTGCCGGCATTGGTATATCCCACGATGGCTACCGTCGGCACACCCGTAAGGCGCCGACGCGCTCGGTGCCGGCCGCGGTGTTCTCTAACACCTTCCAGCTCTCGCCGGATGCGTGCGATACGCCGATTGATGACTCGCCGGTCGGTCTCCAACTGCGTCTCACCAGGGCCGCGTACCCCAACCCCTCCGGTGGCGCCGCCCGCTCGACCACCGGCCTGACGCGCCAGGTGCGTCCACGCCCGAGTCAGCCGAGGCAGTCGATATTCGTACTGGGCCAACTCGACCTGCAGGGCCCCTTCCCGCGTTCTGGCATGCTGAGCGAAGATATCCAAGATCAGCGCCGTGCGATCCAGCACCTTCACGCGCTCACCCAGAATGCGCTCCAACTCCCGCTGATGCCGCGGCGAGAGCTCGTCATCGAACAGTACAACATTCGCCGCTGACTCCTCAACAGCATCTGACAGTTCGGCCACCTTGCCAGCCCCGATGAATGTCGCGCTATTCGGACGCTCTAGACGCTGGGTCAAGTGTCCAACTACCACCAGGCCAGCGGTTTCAGCCAGCCGCTCCAGTTCAGCAAGCGAATCGGCAACTGGCCACTCCACATTCGATAACGTCACTCCAGGCTCATAGAGCTCAACCCCGACTAGCAGCGCTCGTTCCTCAGGCGCACCGGTGGGTTCAGGTTCTCTGGCGATCGCTCTCCTCCCTTCCGTACACCAATCCTCCATAATCACCGCCAGACCAATGACTACGCCTGGCGACCCCGTCCACGCTTAACCTGAAACGAATTGTATCAGGCTACTGGTAGTACGCCACCTCCCGCCGCTCAAGCACGGTACCGGCCGCGGACGACAGACGCCACCCGGCCTCCGAACCGACGAGCGTCCATTTCACATCCCACAGCGTCGACACAACACGTCCGTCGATGTTGTCATATGCCCGTACGTGACAAGCTACGGTCGCACTGCCCTCGCCGCTCTCAATCTGGCTCACCGCTCCGGCCTCAACAGCGACTGTGGTGGCATAGCCGGCCACCCATGCCTCGTACGATTGGTTCGCCTGCGCGGGCCCACTCAGTAGCCCGAACGCCGCCGGCAAATCGCGATCACCCAACGCAAGGTAGAACGCAATGACTGCTCGCTCGGGTGTGTCGGTGCGGTAGACGTGCGGCCGGCCGGGGTAGAACCAGCCATACCGCTCCCAGGTCCAGCCATAGTTCGACCCATCCCACGTGTACACAGGCTCCCACACCAGGTCGCCCTCCATCCTGTACCGCAGCACGACCTCGTCGATCAGATCGCCATCCCTGTCCTCCATCCGTACACCCACAGGTCCCTCAAACGGCGCCACCAGCGTGTAACCAGAACCATCCCATACAAAGATGTGCAGCAGCGTCGTATTCGTCTCCGCATAGCCCCACACGAGTATCTCTACGCGTCCATCACCGGTTGCATCGCGCACCTCAAGCTCACACGTGGCATATTGACCGAGGCCATACTTCGCCTTCTCCAGTGGGAACAGGTCGTGCCACGCATCACCATCCAGAACGAACGCACGCAGTTGGGGCTTCTCGCCAGTCTGGTGGTATACACCGACCCATTCGGGTTCACCATCGCCGTCCGTATCGTGCCACTGCAGGCACAATGGCCGCACCCCACGACTCACCCAGCCTGCCTGCCCGTCGCTCACAGTGGTACGAATGACATCGGGATCCAAAGTGGGCATAGGCGATGGAGTGAACGTGGGGGTAGCGATAGCCGTAGGCGCTGTCGTAGCCGTCGGGAGAGGCGTATCGGAAGGCAAGGCCATCGGCGTCTGCGTCGGTTCAACTGGTGCAAGATTACTGCACGAAGCCACGACCAACTGCAAGAGCACAATCGCGGGCAAGATCCCCCCAACCTGCCTTAGAAGCCTGCTCATTCGTCTCTCCCTGCCTGGTGCGCGTCATTGGGGACGTCCAGCGCATACCGGATCGCCTCGCCCAGCTCTGCGACATCGAATGGTTTCCGGATGATCCTCAAGAATCCTTCATTCTGCACCGCTGCCTCATCCTCGCCCATCAAGTAGCCCGTCATCCCCAGCACCCGCGCCTGAGGGTCGAGCGTCTGCACCGCTCGCAGAAGCTCGCGGCCGCCCATCCCCGGCATAACAATGTCGGTCAGGATCACGTTGATCGAGCTATCCCGCCGGTACTGATCCAGCGCTGCGTGTCCCTCAGCAGCAGTCAGCACGCGGTACCCGAGCGCCTCCAGGACATCGCGTCCCATTTCGCGCAAGCGCTGCTGATCTTCGACCAACAGGACCGTCTCCCCATGCCCGCTAGGTGTATGCGCTGTTGATCTCATACCTGCGCTGTCCACTGATGTGCCGCTCCACGCAGGCAGATACGCAGAGAACGTCGTTCCCCTCCCCTGTTCGGTCTTCACATCTACGCGACCGCGGTGCTGAACGACGATCCCATAGACCTGGGCCAGTCCGAGTCCCGTTCCCTGGCCCGATGGCTTGGTCGTAAAGAAGGGCTCGAACATGTGGGGTAGAGCAGACGCGGGGATACCCGTTCCCGAATCAGTCACGGTCAGACAGATCCACTCCCCCGGCTCCACGCCCGGCGACCGAGGCACACCACCCGGATCAGCGGATACCCGCTTCAGACCAATGCGCAGGACCCCACCTCCGGCCATCGCGTCGCGCGCGTTGAGCACAAGATTTGTCAACACCTGCCGCATACGCGTCGAGTCCGCCTGCACGACGAACGGCCCATCGCCGAACTCCGTCCTGATCTGTACGGTCTCTGGAATCGTGCGCCTCAGCACGACGAGGGTGTCATGAACCACAGTGCCAAGGTCAACCGGTTCCACAGTGAGAGGCGAGCGCCGGCTGAAGTCCAGTATCTGCTGCACAAGCTGGGCCGCTTGGCGGGACTCGTTCAGGATTGATTCAAGCCCTCGCGACACGATCGGACTCAGGTTCGGCTGGGCCAGGGACACCTGGGCGTTGAGCATGATCGTTGTCAGCAGGTTGTTGAAGTCGTGAGCAACCCCACCAGCCAGTTGGCCGACTGCTGCCAGCCGCTCCTGGTGCTGTGTGCGGTTCTGAATCTCGCGTTGTTCTGTTACGTCCCGTACAACCATCACCCACTCATCGGCCTCGGGACCAGCATCGATAGGTCGCGCGATCACCTCGAACGTTCGAGGATCACTCGATCCCAAGGTCACCTGATGCCATAGTCCATGCGGTGATGGCGAGAGGAGGGTAGCCAGCGACTGGTCACCCAGGTGAGTCAGAACTCCGCCGACCCCAATCCCACCCAGCAGCGCCAGCGCGCTGTCACCGGTGGAGTTTCCGAGTAAGACAGTCCCATCCCGCTTGAACAGAAGGACTCCCTCCGGGACCGCATCAATGGTCCTTTGTATCCGCTGAACCTGTTCGCGCATCCGCTCGGCAAATCGCGCCCGTTCAGTCTCCGCTCGCCGCTGCTCCGTCACATCGGTCCCTGATGCCAGCAGGCCTGTCGGCGTACCACTGTCGTTAGTGAGCACTGCATTGCGCCACGAGATGATCCGCTCCTCACCCCATGCAGTGAGAATCGGGTTCTCGTAGGTATGATAGCGCCCATAGTGACCTGAGATCACGTCGAGCAACGCTGCACGCACATCCTCTCGCACCCGGCTTGGTAGACACACGTCAAACCAGTTCGATCCGATCAGCGCGTCATCCGGGTATCCCAGCACCTGGCAACCCTGACGGTTGATCATCTGGATTGTACCACATGGGTCAAACACCAGCATGATCACGCCAGCAATATCCAGGTACCGCTGAGCTCGATCGCGTTCGCGCCGAAGCGCCTCCTCGGCCTCCGAGTGCTGAACGGCTGCGGCCAAGACGTTGACTACCGCTTCGAGGAAGCTGACATCCTGACCAGTGAACCGCCGGTGTGCCTCGGAGAAGGCCAAAAACAGCCCAAATGGCTCATCCCTGCCAGGAATGGCCAGAGTGACTCCGCTGGTCAGCTTGTGCTCACTGAGTAGCGGCGCGACCGTGAATCGGGTCTCTTGACTGAGATCCGTCACGACCACGGGCGCGTCAGCCGCCAGTGCATATCCGGCCTGTGATCCCGGCTCAACGTCCAATGCCACGTACCCAACCTGACCAGCTCCCCAACCAACGCCCGCGGTCAGCGCGAGCTGCCGGCAACTCGGGTCTGACTCCAACACAGCGCAGTGCGGCGCCTCAAGTACACACGCGACCGACCGCACAGCTTCGTGGAATAGGTCCTCCAGAGAGGTCACGTCTAGCGCCATCTGGCCCAATTGCGCAATCGCAGCCTGCTGACGGGCTCGCAGCTGCGCCTCAACCTGAGCATCGCGGATCCGCAACAGCGACTCGATCCGGGCCACCAGCTCTCGGTTCGAGATGGGACGAGCGATGAACCCATCTGCGCCCGCCTCAAGCCCAACGGCAGAGTCCTCCGTCCCGCTGCGTATCCCGGACACCAGGACAACAAAGACGTACATCATACCTGATCTGGACTTGATCTGTCGGCACAAGTCAATACCATCGCCGTCGGGCAGAACCACGTCAAGAAGAACCAGGTCTGGCTGCTCTCCGTCCAACATTCGCAGCGCATCGGCCACTGTCTCAGCTGTAGATACACTGTATCCAGCGTCGATCAACACACGGGCCTGCAGCTCGAGCATCTGCAGGTCATCGTCCACTATGAGGATCTGTCTCATTGTCGCCGTGGCTCCACCTCACTGACCACCGATACAAGCCCACTATCCGACGTGATCACACCGCCAACCGCACCTCGTCGGGAGCATCGACAGTATACGCTGAAAAGGGTCGCAGTCAAGCCTTCGAATTGACTCACTAAAAAAGATACTATGGGAGTATCGTTGACTCACGAGAGAAGGATACCATGGTGTAATCGTTGACTCATGAGAGAATCATACCCAAAAAGGGAGGGTACGCCGATGAGTCGAAT
>JAAZAN010000003.1 GCA_012514315.1 Chloroflexota bacterium | reverse complement strand
TTACCTCGTGGAGTGAGTGGGTATGCTTGCCAGCGACCGTACTGCCTGGTACACAGTGTCGACGTGAAGGTCGATGTCCTGGATGGTTATGGCCTTCTTGTTGTAGTGTGCACTCGGCCCCCTAACTAGTGAGAGCCGAGCTATCTGGTGGAGCAGATCGGGTTGAGCGGCAGCGGCGAGTCGCATGGGGTGGGTCTCATTCGCCCGTGCAGCCAGCAGTGAAGCCACCACATGCGGGCCCAGACCGCCGTAACCTTCGTCAGCTGCTTGTCTTATGCGCTCTAGGTTCATGTGCGCGAACAGTTCAGGGACTGTTCCTTGAAAGCCAACTTGCTCTGCTATACCTTGAAGCATCTCTGTACGAAAGTCACGATCCGCGGTTCTCAGTACACGCCACGTTCCTGACGTCGGATAGTCCTGTCGTAACGTGACAAACAACTCCTCGAGAACAATCGCCGCCTTTACCATGACGGTAGCCAGTTTGTCTGCTGGGCAAACTGGCCCCAACAGCAGTGCCTCCTGATGCTCGCGCTCCATTGCCAACAGCGAGTCACACAGTTGTAGCGACCATACTCTTGGTGAGAGCCTGCTGTTTATCACCTCAACTGCGGCCTGTTCCAGGATGCGTGTGCGCTCGACCAACTCCTCTCGGTCAACCTGAGGGGTCAGGCCGACAAGTAGTTCGTTGAGGTGCTGATCCTTTGTGGATTGGCGTAACATTTCTCGCCTTAGCCACTCGTTCGCGCCCAAACCCATTGGGTCACATGCATACCACGCAGATTCATCGATCCTGCCGTCCTTTGGAGCGTACGCCAGGGTTGTCAGAAAGACTGGCATCGGTTCTTCCTGGATGAATGCTATACGATTGGGCTCAGTCGGACTTCGCCAAGCCGGTCCACCTTCAGTCAACGAATCGTCCGAGATCGAGTCTCGGAACCTGAGCGCCCGCCAGTGTTTCTCTACCGCCTGTAGCACTTCGTCGGCTGTCGGGGTCTTCCAGACCACGTCTGCCCCCGGGAAGACCAGATACGGTCTTTCTCGTCGTGGCCTTCCGCTCGAACCAAGAACAAGAGTTGGGAAGTCCGCCTCAACATAGTCGACGTCGGCGTAATCCATGTGATCTGAGAACCGAGGCCACAGATGACCCGTCCACGGATCTTGAAACACAAAGCCTGCGACCAAGTCTTCACTATTGAGCAGGTCGTCAGCCAGTAACAAGCCCAAGCCACGACCTGTTGGGCTGTTGCGCTGGTCCAGGTAGCCCAGGCTCATAAGTTCCTTTTGTATGAAGCGAACCAATTCATGGTCCAGTTGAAGAAGAGTCGCCACGCGGTCAACCGAAGTCTCTCCAGCTCGTCCAAGGCCGAGAACTGCCTTTTGAAGAGTATTGATTTGACGCTGCCTGACCTTTGGAGCGAGGACTCGATAAGCGTAGGCGGGCCACAATATGTATCGTCTAGCGCCGGGCGCAGGCCTTGGCTGCAGCTGGAAAAGTGCCACCGGAGTGTCGCGCCTAAACTCGTATGCCATAGGGCGATCCTCCAGTGCAGAGCTGGTGGAATGCGACCAAACCAGCGAGCCGATGTTCGGCAGCTGGATGATCAAGCATACTCTCATCGCCCACCACTATTAGCAGTCGTTTCTGTCGGCTCATTGCCACGCAAAGACGGTTCTCTAGTAGCAGGAACCCATATTTGCGACGCAAAGTCCTTTCGTCCTCACCTCGCAGCTGATTGCTGCGCGTGACCGACAGTATGACCACATCAAATTCCTTGCCCTGAAAGGCGTCTACCGTCCCTACGCGCAGCCGTTCGACGAACTTTCCTTCGGCGTCTCTTGTCTCTCGGTAGCCGGGTGCAATCCTCAGATTGCCGCTTTCATCCCTCTCAGTCAATCCAACGTCGCACAAGCACTCCATGATCTCCTGAACCTGGCCAGTGTAAAAACTGATAACGCCGAAAGTCAATGTCGAGTCCTGATCGATCAGATTTCTTAGCTCTCTCGCCACACGCTTCGCTTCATATGGGCGGCGTTTGCTTTGCCTGCCAATCTCCCCTCCATTCAGAAAGGGCACATTGACCCACGCCGCGACTCGCTCCTCGTATGGACTAAGTTGATGTGAGAAAGATTCGGGGGGTAGCCCATCCCCGAAGCCCTCGCCGTAGCGGTCGTAGAATGCCTTGCTCACGAATCTTCCGAGCACCGGATGCATGCGATATTGCTGGTCTAGTGTAATTGTTCGTTTGACACCATCGATCCGTTCACGTTCTCTCATCATCGCAAACAGCCGTTCGAACAGACTCTTCTTGAGTACCTCCTGAGTAGTTGGCGACTGCGATTTCTCGACCTCGCGCTCAACGTCTTCTTCTAGTACATGCGGAAGTTGGCGATGATCGCCAACGAGAATGATCCGTCGCTTGGTTTGAGCCATTGGTATCAGTAGGTCGAGAGGCATCGCACGGGCAGCTTCGTCCACAATCACGGTATCGAAGTGCATATCTCCCAGCTTATCAACACCCTTTATCCGCAGCACTGGATCTGCGATAGACTGCTGACAGGTTGCAGCTAGCACCGCACTGTACTGCTGAATTGCCAACTTCACACCCTCCGGATCGCGCTCGAGATCCTCAAGGTAGTCATA
>JAAZAN010000118.1 GCA_012514315.1 Chloroflexota bacterium | reverse complement strand
GCTCCTGAGTAATCGCATTCTGAGTTCGATTGCGGAGCCCGGATAGAACGGGCCGGCGTTGTCCTTCGGTCAGTAGATTGGCCACTCCGCGCCGATCACCCCACTGATATCAACCTCACGGGGCCTAGGAGTCCTGATGGTACGGTCGGCCACTCGGTTGCATCGAACGGTTGATACGCTCTGTTGACCATGTTGATGTCATCGAAGATCTTCCACTGGATTCCTCTTCGGTCCAGGTCCCGAATCCTGTTAGCAGCCAGACTTGTCACTTCGATCTCCAGCAGGTTCCCAGTCCATTTGACGCCATGCAGGATCGTCCTGAAGGAAGGGCCGATCAGTGTCTCTACCATCTCGCCGTTCAGCCGCACGCGGGCGCTCGAATGGACGACACCCAGATCGAGCAGCCAGGTCTGTTGCTGGAACGGCGCATCGAACCGAAGGCTGTAGCAAGCCGTGCCAGCAAACCGTTCCGCTTCATCGCCGCGGTCCGTCCAAGAAGCCAGCGCGTCCGTTGTGTAGCCGGGCGGCAGCACAGGCCCTCCCTCGATGAACTCGACGCGCCACGGTCCCGGCAGTGGGTACGATGGCGTACCGGGCGCCGCATAGCACCAGGTGCCGGCTGGGACGACGCGGTCCGCGAAGGCCCTCAGGATCAGAGAGGCTCCTGGCTCAAGCTGAATGCGCACTTCGCTATCGATTTGTCCACGCGTCTGGGCAGCGCCCGTCCGACCGGACATAGGATCCATGATCAGCACCGACGTGAACCCCGCCGAGAGCGGCGCCCAAGCATCAATCGGATCCGGGCCCTGATTGGCGACAAAGTAGTCGCGCCCTGCATCACGCCGACGACGGATGAACAGCAGTCCGGGAACGTCGGCCAGTGGTTCGCGCCGAATGTCGAGAGCGGCCAACGCTGGCTCGATGTCAGTAGTAACTTGCACACGCTGCATCAGGCGTTCGAAAGACGAGCGGCGTTCCCGCAGATTCGCCAAGCCGGGCACGTCCGCCGGTGTGGGCGCCAGGAACACAACAGCAGCGCCATGGTCGGACAGATCACCCAGTCGTTCGAGCGTCTCGACCGGCAGGTACCGACAAGGCGGAACGACAATCGCCCGGTAGACACCGCCCGGCGTCACGAGCGCGTGGCCTTCGGTCTCAGTTTCCTGAAGCTGGCGATCCGATATGTAGTCGAAGCTGTATCCCCGGTGCCACAGAGATTGGAAGAGGTCCGCGGCCCAGAGACCCTGCAGCCAGTCGCCAGAGACCGTTACCTTCTCTGCCAGTTGCCGCTGGGGATCGTGGAGTATGTCATGTATAGGAAAGTAGACGAGCACATCGTTGTCAGGCCGTCCGTCTCTCAGCACGGACTGGCACCGGGTGATGTACGCGTTGAGCGCACCTACGTCGCGCCAGATGGTGTTCTGGGGGTTCAGTTGCGTTGAGGCATAGAACAGCCAGCCAGGCCATGCGGCTTCGGGCGGTGAGTATGCCGTGCCGTGGAACACGTGATGGTTGATACCAGACACGAAGAGGTTGTCGACCGCCTGCTTCAATGCGCTCAGAGTCACGTGGAAGTGCTCATCGAGCCATGTGCCAGTTTCCGACGAGACCAGAGGCTTGCCGGTGACATGGGCAGCCGATGAGGCGAGCTTCGAGATCAAGGGCGTGTCAGCTTCAATGCCCCCGAATATCTCCGTCTCAGGGATATCGGCCGCTGCATAGAGATCCAACAGATTGCCCGGCGAACCGTGAGCCTGATTCCGGCTGAGTTGGCCAAGCTGGTGACACCAGGCGGTCCACGGGTTGATGAAATCGTCCAACGCCAGTTCGGCCAGTGTGAGCTGCGCATCGTACCGGACGCGCGAGACCAGGTCCGTGTCACCCTCACCAGCGAACGCAGCCAAGTGCTCGTGCAAGTCATACCCGCGCATGCTGCGGAAGCGGGCGAAGAACTCGGGGCAGCAGTCCGAATCGTACTCCCAGGAGTCGTGAAACTGCGTCCGTATCCCGAGGCTCTGGAGATGAGGGGTGAAGTAGTCGATGACGGCCTGAAGCGACGCGCTGCTGAATGGGTTGAAACTGCGACCTGCACCACCGGGCCCGGCTCGCTTCACCTGTTCATCAGATGGCCGGCATTCCGCCCTGTAACTGGAATCCTGGCTGTCTCTCTCAATCCACAACCGCGCTGCGGAGGTATCGTCTGTGATGAAAGGTCCCCCGATGCGCCAGCCGCTCCCCGGTGGCAGGTCCACCTCCATGCCGAGACGATGCGCCTCGGCGACGGCGTGCTGAACCATGTCGATCCAGGCAGGCGATAGGTAGTCGATACTGCGGGCTTCCTGCCCCTTGACGCCATAGATGCTCGTGATCTCGACGCCGCCCAGCCCTGCCGCGCAGTACGTTTCCAGCAGGTGGGTGATCGT
>JAAZAN010000117.1 GCA_012514315.1 Chloroflexota bacterium | reverse complement strand
TCGGGGTACTGGGAGAGGAACCACTCGCGGGTCTCGGGCAGAAAGGCATCGAGCGGGGCGAGAGCATCGTCCATGGCCGTGCACCTCCGGGGAGGGAGTATAGGTGGGCGGGGGCGCGGGGGCAAGCATGTAGATACCGGCGCTGGTCATCCAGCAGGCGCAGACGGTGGCCCTGAGCCAGCGAAAGAGGCCTCTCGACTGCTGCGGGCTCCCCACATACGTCCATAACTGGTAGGCCGGACGGCGGAGCTTCGAGCGGCGCCGTAGGCTGCTGGCAGAACATGGCCTACACAACAGGTCCGGGCAAGTGCCACTGGTCTTTGAGGGCCTTCACGCTCCCCAATCGCCGCATATAGATGCCTGCGCCCGTAACAACCATCTGAGCCAGGCCGAGATGCCTGACCATTGAGTCTGTGTATCGGCCCTCTGTGAGCGTCTGGAGAAAGTCGAGCGTGTGTGAGTCCATAACAGGACGGAAGTCAACACCATCGCCAGCCTGTAGGTAGCACCTGAGTGACGAACTCAGCGTGCTTTCCAGCAGTTGAGCTAGGCCAGTGGTCTCAGCAAAAAGCGCACATACTTTCTTGTACTCCATGCCGAGTCGTACACGAAAGCCATCATCTGCGGCGAAGGCCAGCGAGTAGTCCCAGAGCAGATGGCACACCATCTGGAGGTAGGCAGCAAGCGCCGCCTCTGGTTTGCCTGGACGCACCTTGTTGAGTTGGGTGGAGAACGCGCTATCATTCACGATCTCGGCAAAGATCGCCAACGCCTCTCGGGCTATCCAGCTGAACATCGCGGCGAGGTCTGTGCTAATGCTGCCCGCGTCGTGTGCTCGGCTGATTTGTTGCTGCAGAACAGCCTCTGCTCGCCCAGCCACGGTCACGGCCCGCTTCTTCGGGTTGCCAAACATGCTCTGTCCTTTCAGCGTCTGTGTCGCAGACCGAAGGGCTGCTGCACAATGGTCACCCCGTTGTGCCAATCTCAGGCCGCCAACAACACATTGGGGACTATCGGTTAGTCGGAAACCTGCATGTTCCGCAAGATGGTAAGGAGCTCATCGCGCTCCCTTTCCGTGTGCCTGTGGTCACCCCAATAGCGTAAGTGGACACGCGACGTCCCATGAGTGGTGAGTTCGATGGAGCATGGCCCGGAACAGGCCTCAGACTCCCAGTTCGCGTTGTACTCGACGGCCAGGATCTTCCCCTTGTCCCCATTGTCGTAGACCCTGGAACTTGTGATCTCGAATCCCTCTACCCTGCTGATCTCAAACTCAGTGTAGAATTCCTCAATCGCCTTTACTTCGCACTCTAGAGCGTCCTCAGCTGACTCGACTTCACACTCCGTACAAGCCCATGGGCTAGCACTGCACAGGGATACTTGCGCGAAGGCATTCCCTTCACGCGAAGCTACCTCGAAGTCCATGCTGTACCCGTTCATGGCTCCGCTGTACCACGCCGATCCGCTAGACACATCCGAAGGAACCCAGACCGTTAGGGGCAGATCCTCACTACGACCGGTGTACGCTGTCCAATCGCTTGGCGCGTCCACCGCTTCCGTCCTATTGCATGCACCTGTGCCAAGCAGCGCCAGGCATAACGCTGCCAGGACGAGCCGTTGTCGCATCCCTTGCCCTCCTCCTTTGACTCTGGGGACCCAGTTGTCGATCTGAAGCGTCCTGTAGCATCCGGTACCGTGGACCCCGTCAAGGGAAGACGCGTCGACGGCGTTCGCCCCATTGAGGCCAGGTGTCGAGCCCGCCGTGATGCGCTGGGAAGTGCGCACCCGGCTACGGAACGCGTGCGTCGCCAACCCACATCGAGGCCTGCGAGTCAGAAAGAAGTGGCCCCGATGCTGCCTCTGTCGGGCTAGACCCACTGACGAGACCTGCCAGGACCGAGCCCATGCGGTCCAGCCGCGTTCAGCCCGACGCCCCGCTCGGCGCGACCTCGAAGACCAGGCGCCCGGTATCCAGGCCGGGCGCCCGGAGGGA
>JAAZAN010000116.1 GCA_012514315.1 Chloroflexota bacterium | reverse complement strand
GTAAGACGCTCGACCTGTCCAGCAACGAGGGCATCACTTTGCGCGTGGCCGAGGTTGTGGACGAAAGCCTGTATGACATCAACGAGCAGGCGGCGGGCCTGTCGTCCCGAATCGACCAGGTGGCGAGTAGCGTAATCACTTCAGACAAGATCGCCGGCATCGTCTACGCAGACGATGGCTATAAGCAGTTCGTTACCTCGACCGAAACCACGTCGAAGTCGGTCTCGGACATCCTCGCCGTGCAAGAGGAGATCGACGGGAAGATGACCACAGTCTACTCGTGGCACGAATTCAAAAATGGTGTGCTCACGCTCGGCGAAAGCAAGTCGGATGTCATCATTGAGATCAAGCCCGGCGACGAGGCCGGCTTGTACATCAAGGACAACTCCTTGCCCCTGGCACAATTCGCCGCGAGCCTCGCCACCATGCGCAGGCTGAGCGTTTCCGACTCTATCATCTTCCCAAATCACGTCATCAAGGGCATGGCGAGCGGCGATCTGGCGATCATGGTGCGGTAGGAGGAACATATGCAGCACAGACTCGACCTTAATGTCATCGCGAACGCCAGAAAGTACGGCAGCGAGTGGGATAAGAACGACGGGCTGGATATCTCCAGCGGCAAGTACTCTTCAACCCAGCACTACGGCTTCATGCGCTTCGGCGAGATCAGCATCCCGTCCTACGCGGTCATTGTGTCGGCCACCCTGCGGTTCTATGTCAGCACCAAGCAGAGCGGAAGCGGATACACGCATTACGCCTACCCTGTGCAGGACAACGGGACTTCCCCCTACATTTTTTATCTGGATACGCTGATGGCCAAGATGGAAAATGCCAACGTATGCTCCTCAGATCAGTTTAACATAGTCCTGCGCGACTTTTGGGGCCGGTTTCTGGAGATAGACGAACACTCTGCGAAGATGGTTTATGAAGAATTGGCACCCATGTATCCGCGCTGTATTATAGACTACTATGCCGGATACATGTCACGAATCCGGGAATATTGCGGTAGCCACACCGATTGTGCTGACGAGGGTTGACTAAGTCGACAAACATTCCGGCGAAAACAACGAAACATGCGAAAGCGCCCACGCGAAGGAGGCGCTTCTTCACACCCCGGAGGTGATGTCCCTTGAACGATTGGTTTCTCTGGAACGGCACGCGCTGCACCGACTACGGTATACACGTCCTCAATCAGCCGGACATTGTTCGTCCGGCTGAACGCGTCTCTACGGAGAAGGTGTTCGGAAGAAGTGGGACACTTACGAAACTTGAGGGCGATGCCGTGTTCGATGAATTCATCGCCCCGGTCGAGTGCATCATCCGGGACACCTCCCGATTACGCGAGATCAACGCCTGGCTCCACGGGGATGAAAAGGTCGCCTTCGCAAACCGCACGGGCGGCTTTTTTTATGCCCGCGTGGCGAACCAGATCGACTACGCCAAGATTCTTCGTGGGAACCCGCACCGGAGCTTCACCATCAACTTCCGCTGTCAGCCGTTTTTATACCACGACGATTCCCCGGCGGAAACTCTTCTCGAATCCGGCGCTTTCATCGTGAACCCCGGCACAGCGGCGTCGGAACCCATTATTACCGTCATCGGCTCCGGTGACATCACGCTGGTGATCGGGCAGTACATCATCGAGCTGGAGAGCATTGAAGCTTCCATCATCCTCGATACTCCGCGCATGGAGGCATACAAGATGGACGGTATCATGCCAGTCAACCAAAACGCCATCATGACGGGCGAATTTCCATTGCTCGTCCCTGGCACGAATGCGATCAGCTGGACTGGCAACGTCGTCTCCCTCACGATCGAACCGAATTGGAGAGACCTATGATCTGCGTATTTGAGAAAACGGTCACTGACTTCACATCGAACGGCCTCGGCGCTTTGCTTCCCACAGAGTGTACCGTAACCGAAACCCTCAACGGTGCGTGGGAACTGACAATGAAGCATCCGCTGGACGCAGACGGGAAATGGCTCCGGCTCCAGCGCGGGAATATCATCCGCTCGCCCGTCCCCGCCGCTATGACCCCGGCGATCGCGGTCTCCCTCACTCCCTCCGAAATCAAGGAGATCTGGCGGGTGGCCACGAGTGGCGGGCGGCTGCACCTGCGTAGCGGCACGGGAACGACGTATAAGATCCTCGGCAAGTGCAAGAACGGCACACAGGTCGTGTTGCTGAAGAAGACGACCTCCAGCTGGTACGAGGTCACCACTCCGGATGGTAAGCGCGGGTATATGTCGTCGGCCTACCTCCAATATGTCCGAACAGAGACTGTTCCGGGAACCGCTGAAAAAGAGATCGTCGAGCCCAGGCAACTCCGAGACCAGCCATTTCGCATTTACCGCATCGTGCCGGACTTGGGCGGGATCACCGTCTACGCCCGGCACATCTTCTACGACCTCGCGGACAACCTTGTCCGGAGCTACGAGCCCAAGGATGTGGCCGGCTCCACTGTCGCAGCGACCATTCTCTCGAAGTGCGAGGATGGGCACCTCTTCACGATGTTCTCTGACCTCGATACCACCGGCAGCACGGAGTGGACGAACACCAACCCCATCGACATGATGCTGGGCGACG
>JAAZAN010000115.1 GCA_012514315.1 Chloroflexota bacterium | reverse complement strand
TGCCATGATAACCGGCTCCCCGTTCCCAATCTGCACCTTTCCGATCTTGACCATCCGGTGCGCTGCAGGGTCACCGAAGAAGTGCGCATACTCCTTGCTGATCAGCTTGTAGGGAGCCTCAACCCTATCGGCCTCTTTCACACCCGGAAGAGTGGACAGGCGGTCGAAATCGATCCTGCGCTCGTCGCCAACGGGACCCACCACTGTCTGATACTCGCCGCGAATCACGGCCGCCCGGAGACCGCTCTCCTCAACGAGCGCCACCACCCTGAGTATGTCTTCTTCAGTGGCATCGGTCTTCATGATGATCATCTCTCGCTCCTTCGCTCCTTTGCTGCCTCGAATCACCCTCTCTCCAGGTCAGCGCGCACAAAAAGAGAAGGACCCTCCCGGGAGGGTCCTTCTGTATGCTGCAGTTGTCTCTGTGCTACATCACGTTGCTGGACCGCCCCCGGGCGCGCGGAGCGTAAAGCTAAACCAGCCTGCAAAGATGAACCGCGCCACGCCGTTGTAGGTCTTCATCAAATCGATCCGTTGAACGTAGGCATGCAGTGTAGAAGGACTGGATTCAAGTGTCAAATCGGGTGTGCAAAGTGTGCGCACATCCATGCACAACCCATGGCTGCAAAGACCGATGGAAACCTGTCCCTGGGACGTCATCCATCCGGCCCTTGCGCTATCGGAGAACGCGCACACAACTCACTCGGGCGGGCGCCTCGACAGGACTACCAGCCGCGTTGCCGGTAGGCTTCATACAGCACGATCGCCGCGGCGACCGACGCATTCAGGGAGTGTATGTCGCCTTTCATGGGTATGCGTGCAACGGCGTCGCACTTGCGTCGCACCACGTCGGAAACGCCTTTCCCCTCACTCCCGATGACGATCGCGGTGGGAGCCGCGTAATCGATGTTCGAGAAGATGTTCTCGCCACCGCCATCGATTCCGATCACCCAGACGTTCTGTTGCTGCAGGGAGGAGATCGCATAGGCGATGTTGTTCACGCGGGCAACCGGCACATACTCAATCGCCCCGGCGGAAGCCTTTGAGACGGCAGTCGTCAATCCGACCGCCCGGCGCGAACGCACCACCACTCCATGCACTCCCGTGGCGGAACAGGTGCGGAGAATCGCCCCGAGGTTCTGCGGGTCCTCGATTCCGTCGAGAACGCAATACAAGGGTGATTCTCCCTTTCTGCGCGAGACTTCGAACAGGTCATCCAGCGTCACGTACTCCTTGGCTCCGGCATAGGCGATCACCCCCTGGTGCGAGGCCCCGGCCGCAGCCTGGTCGAGGGAGACTCGGGGCACGTAATCAACCGGGATACGTCGTGATTGCGCCAGATACAGGATCTCCGCAATCACGCTGTGACGTCCCGCGTCCTGGGAAACCAGGACCCTGTTGACGGGACGACCCGCCCTCAGTGCTTCCAGGACCGGCTGACGGCCCGCCAGGATATCCGGCATTGTGCCATTACCTCCATGCGCGCATCCTCCGGGCATCCGGTATACACAACCGCGCCCACGCACGAACACATTATCGCAGAATCCGCGAAGCGCCGGTTCCGCCCGGTCCGACAGGGGCCGCATACGTCCGGGTCGACGGGTCTCCGGCCACGCCGCTGCGCAGTCCTCCTGTTGACCGAATAACCGTTATGCGGTACGTTGGATAGTACTCTGCTGCCAACTCCGCCGCAGCACATTCCATCACGGGAGATATAGATGACCGTACGAGTAGTGACTGACAGCACCGCTGACCTGCCACGCCAGGTCGCCGAGGAACTGGGCATCGCGGTGGTTCCTCTTCACATCCATTTCGGGGAAGAGACATTTCAGGATGGAGTGAGCATCTCCACTGAGGGTTTCTACAACCTGCTCACAACGGGCGACATACTGCCGAAAACTTCCGCCCCTTCATCGGGAATGTTCATCGAAACGTATGAACAACTGGCTCAGGAAACCGACGAGATAGTGTCCATACACATCAGCACGAAGTTGAGCGCGACGCACGCATCCGCGATGGTGGCGAGAGAAGGAGTAGAGACTCCATGCCGCATCGAAGTCGTGGATAGCCTTTCGGCGTCCATCGGCCTCGGCCTGCAGGTAGTGCGCGCAGCGGAGATGGCCCGGGCCGGCGCATCACTCGATGACATCGTGGAAGATGCATGCTCCACCGTACAACGCACACAGTTATTTGGCGTTGTGGACACCCTCGAGTACCTCCACAAGGGCGGCCGCATCGGACGGGCCGCAACGTACCTCGGGTCGGTTCTGAACGTCAAACCGATAATCGGAGTGAGGGAGGGCATAGTCCATCCCATCGAGCGGGTCCGCGGGCGAGAGAGGGCACTCGACCGAATCTGCGAGATGGTGGCGGGCTTTCACAGCATCGCGAGCCTCGCAGTCGCTCACACCACCACTGAGGACGAGATGGAACAACTGGCATCACGCCTGTCACAGTTCTATCCGGGGGACGACATCCTGAGGACGCGCTGCGGCGCGACGCTGGGAACGTACCTCGGGCCCGGAACGCTGTGCGTGGCCCTGATCGAGGGCTAGTTCACCTTCGGGCAAAGGCGGGGTCAGATGGTGGGCCGCCAGTCACTCAACCGGATACTTTGGTGTCGAACCCTCCGGCCCTCCGTTACGCCAGTAGCGGTGTGACTGACTAAGAACTGGTGGCGCAATGGGTGCAGATGTGGTAGTTTACTCGCGTGACCATCCGCATCGTGACGGATAGCACGGCCGATCTGCCGGACACTCTCGCAAGCGAACTGGACGTAACAGTCGTGCCCCTGCACGTATACTTCGGCGACGAGCATTTCTCGGACGGCCTGACCATCACCAAGGACGAGTTCTATCGGCGGCTGGCGACGCCAGGCCAACTGTTCCCTCGCACCTCGGCGCCATCGACTGGAGAGTTCGCATCCGCGTACGAACGCGTGAGCGCCGAGGCCGATGCGATCGTTTCCATTCACCTGTCTCCCAGACTCAGTGCCACATACGCCTCCGCCTCCGCCGCATGCACGGCCGTTCGTCACCGCTGCCGGATCGAGATGATAGACAGCGCATCGGCTTCTCTGGCTCTCGGATTGCTGGTGATCCAGGCGGCCATGCTGGCTCGTGGCGGAGCGAGGCTGGAGGAGATCGTCCACGCCACCCTCACCTCTGTGCCCCGGACCAGGTTCTTCGGCGTCCTCGATACGCTGGAGTACCTGCGGCGTGGTGGGCGCATCGGCAAGGCAACGGCGCTGCTCGGTTCACTGCTCAATACGAAACCACTGGTCGGACTGCGTGACGGAGTGGCGTACCCGATTGAGCGCGTAAGAGGGAGACAGCGGTCGCTCAACCGGATAGTCGAGATCGTAAAGGAGTACCGCAAGCCCGCCTTCCTCGCGGTGGGCCACACCACCGACCTTGACGGTATGCGGTCGCTCGCCTCACGCCTTTCGGACTACTTCCCCTGCGATCGAATGGTGCAGGCTCAGTGCGGCGCCGCATTGGGCTCCTACCTCGGTCCGGGCGCCTACGGAGTCGCACTCATCGAGTCCGCCACATAGACGGCACCAGACGTCCGGCCTGTACGCGCCCATGTTCTCGCACCGACCGGATGGCAGTTCGCACACGTCGAAACGAACACCCAAGACTAACGATGCAATCGAGCCATTAGGAGCGGCCCGAGAAGCTCAGTCAAGAGGACAAGAGACCACACCCGGCCACGAAAGATGTTGTAGTCGGCTAGCAAACGCTCCCACGGGTTCCCCATCACGTAGTGGCCGAAACCAAACTCGAAGAGCACGGTCAGGCCCAACCATATGGCGCCGACCACCAGAAGTTCGTGATGCGCCGTCAGTCCGACACGCTTCACAAAGAGCCATGACACGATCAGAATGATCGAGCACAGTATCGCCGTGCTGATCACGTGGCCTGCGTCAGCGCCCACCAGTGGCCGGATTGTGTACTCTCGGACGACGCCATTGAGTACACCGCACACCGCGAGCAGTATCCACGCGAGAAACGCACGCAGGATTAAAGAATGGCTCATCAATTCCACCTCGTCAAAGGGCGCATTGTACCACCTACGATTGACGCTCGAATGACGAGCGGCGCACCTGGCCAGGAGGACGACGAGCTGCGCATCTCATCTGGCGCGCATGATGGTCTGCGCGGGGAATGACGTTTGCCATCCACATTGGCTATAATTCACAGGAACTTAACACAAATCTGGTACTACTATGCACACGTGGCCCGCTGTGTCACGATGCATGACGTAGGTACATCACCCGGTTCTGGAGGTTACGGCGCATGCGCAAATCCGGATTGGTCATCATGCTGGCGACGGTCCTGCTGGGAGGATTGGCCCCTCTGTTCGTCACTGTGGACGAGGTAGGTGCAGACGAATTGACTGGAACCGAGATGCGGCCTGACCGTATCACGGTCAGCTGCCAGTATCCATCAGCATCGGGTGCTGCCGACACGCAATTCATGTTCGATGTGAGTCTCATGTACCAGCTCACCGACCTCGATCCGCTCATGGGTGAATACGACACCGGGCGACTGCAGAGCAGGACCTTCACCTTCGAACTCACGGCGCCAGAGGGCTGGGACGTTTTCGTAGCCGAATCCAGTTGGAAGCTTGACCAGCGCATCAAGGCGATGAGCCTGCGCGCGCTGGGTGTACCGACGAACATCGTCGTCGTGGCCTCCGCGCCCTGGTGGGAGAACATCCAACCGGGCGAGTACCCCATCACATTGAAGGTGATCTCGGACAGCACCACCGACACGCTGAATCTCAAGGCGGTGGTATCCGCATGGTACGGCATCGACGCGACCACCGCGGACCAGCGCCTCAATGCGAAGACGACGGCGGGAAACCCCGCTGAGGTGAGCCTCAAGGTTGTCAACACAGGCTCGGCTGTGCTGGATAAGGTCTCTGTGTCGTCCAGCAGGCCCGCTGGTATCGCCAATGAGCAGTGGATCGTCCGATTCGAGCCCAACGCCGTCAAGGGGCTTGCGCCGGGTGAGGAACAACAGGTGAAGGTCTCCATCACCCCACCCGACAGCGCCATATCCGGCGACTACTACGTCACACTGACGCTGGACACTGAGCCGGCTCTGTCGGACATAGAGCCAGCACTTGAGGTGCGGGTCTCCGTCGTAACAAGGACACAGTGGATCGTGGTGGGTGTGGCCATCGTCATCCTGTCCTTCGGCGCACTGATGTACGCGTTCTACGTCCTGCGGCAACGGTAAGAGTCGGCCCTCTGCGACAACCACCCCCAACTCTCAGCCACGAGGCCGAGGGACGGCCGGAATGGCCCGGCCGGCGGACCGGTGGTGCATGTGTCTCATTGTCAACCAGTCCTGATGCGGACTGGCCTCCAGAATCGCTCACGAGGCTCTTGCCTCAGCATCGCACCCGGCGCGACAGGCACCCGTCTAATCTCTGGAGCCCACACCGGTCAACACCCATGTGAGGGCGAGTGCGCATCCGCCAAGCAAGACGATAGTGGCTCCTGAGGGCAATCCGAGCCAGTACGAGAGCACAAGACCCCCAACGGAGAAGAGCGCGCCCAGCACCACGGACAGGACCATCATGGTCTTCATGTCGTGGGTGAACCTGCGCGCCATCGCAGCCGGAAATGTGAGCAGCGCGATCACCAGAATCATGCCCACTACCCTGATTAGGACTACCACGGTGAGCGCTATTAGACAGAGCAACAGAAGCCTCAGCCGCTCAACCGGCATGCCCACGGCTGTAGCGTATTCCTCATCGAACGACACGACGAGGTACTCCTTGAACAGCGCCACGATCGCACCCACTATGATGAGATCCAGTATGAGCATCAGTAACAGGTCGCCGGGCGACACAGTCAAGATGTTACCGAAGAGATAGCTCATCAGATCCGGAGCGTAGCCGGGACTGAGTCCGATGAACACCACACCGAGTGCCATGCCGATGGCCCAGAGGACTCCGATGGCGGTATCCTCCGGCACTCGGGTCCGCCTGGTGACGAAGCCGATAATCAGGCCCGCACCCAGCGCAAACACGAGGGCCCCGGCGATGGGGTTTGCGCCCACCAGGTAGCCCAGCCCGATGCCGCCGAAGGACGTATGCGCGATGCCCCCGCTGATGAAGACGATCCGCTTCACCACCACATACACACCCACTATACCGCAGGCCACGGCGGCGAGCAGCGCGGCAGCCAGCGCGTTACGCATGAACTCGTACTGCAGTGCTTCAGGCATCGTCCTAGTGCTCTTTCAGGACACGGTGCGGCACGGGTCCGTGCGCGATGAGCTGCACCGGACACTGATACGTCGCCTCCAGTGTCTCTGGAGAGAGTTCGCGGGTACCATGGTAGAACAGCTTCCGATTGAGACAGGCGATGCTCTCAACATTCACCGACACCGCCCCGATATCGTGCGAGACCATGACAACCGTGACCGAGCGCCGCAGATCTCCGAGCAGGTCGTATAGATCCGACTGCATGGCCGGGTCCACGTTGGCCAACGGCTCGTCGAGAAGCTGCAGCCTCGGTTCGCCAACAAGGGCTCGCGCGATGAACACACGCTGCTGTTCCCCTCCCGATAGGCGGCCGATCTGCTTCTGACGGGCCGCCACCATTCCCACACGTTCAAGCGCCCGCTCGGCGGCCATCTCGTCAGCCGCTCCATACCGCCGCAGCAATCCTCTCAGTGGATATCGTCCCATCAGGACCACATCCCACACGCTGGCCGGGAAATCACGGTCGAACGCCGGGCGTTGGGCAACATAGCCGACGTGTCTTCGGCTGCGCTCCGGCGGTTCGCCCAGAACCCGCACCACGCCGCGCTCCGGACTGACCAGACCCAGCACCACCTTGAGGAGTGTGCTTTTACCCCCGCCATTGGGACCGATGATGCCCAGGAAGTCGTAGCGCGATACGGAAAGGCTCACACCTTCGAGCACGGAGACGTCGCCGAACCGAACCCACACATCGTGGAGTTCGATGACCGGGTTTTCAATCATGTTCACTGCACCACCTGGCTGATTGCCTCGGCGATGGCGCGCATGTTGGGAATGTAGTCCTCCGCCAGGGGATCGATGATCACCACGTCAGCGTCGATTTCCGCGGCTATGACCTCAGCGCTTCTCGTACTCAGTTGCGGAGAGGCAAACACAACACGCGCTCCCTGCGCCTTCGCCTCCTGCACCAGCCGGACGATGTACTGAGCATCCGGCTCACCTCCACCCTGCTCGACCGCCATCTGTGTCAGACCATAGTCACGCGCGAAGTAGCCAAACGACGGATGGAACACGATAAACGTCCCACCTTCGAGACTGGCCATGGACTCAGCGAGATCCTCTTGCAGCCCCCTCAGCTGTGCGACGTAGGCGGCGCAGTTCGCACGGTAGTACGCCTCGTTGCCAGAGTCAACCGCCATGAGACCTTCGCAGATGTTCTCAACCATGATAATCGCGTTGGACACGGACAGCCATATGTGTGGATCCACCCCGTGGTGGTCGTGATTCGCACCCTCCTCTTCTTCGTGGCTATGGATGAGATCGATGCCATGGGAACAGTCCACAATCAGCATGTCATCGTTCGCCGACGTGAGTCTGTCCATCCACACCAGCTCGAACTCGACGGGCGTCCCGACTTTGACATAGACCTCGGCCTGCGAAAGCCGCACCATCTGCTCTGGTGTCAGCTCGTAGGTGTGGGGAGAAGCGCCTGGCGGCACCATGACGACCACGTCGACTCTTTCACCGCCGACGGCCTCGACGAAACCGGCCTGGGGCAGCAGCGTCACCGCCACAGTCATCGTGCCCTGCTCGACGCCCCCCGGTGCCGAACACGCGATGCCCGGCAACCACAGGATCAGCATCAGGGCACTCAGGCACCACAGGTGCCCTGCTTGTGCGGCGGTGGAGGTGATACGGCGGTCCATATGCGTACCGGCTGTTGCGCTTATTGAAACTGAGTTTCTATTATAGTGTAATACAACACGGCAACCGAACGGCGAGTCACCACAATCAGGAAGAGGTCTTGCGGCATGCGGGACACGTGCCGTAGAACTCCAGCAGATGTCCCGTGAGTTCAAACCCCGTGTCACGGCCCAGTCGCTCTTCGAGTTCCTTCAGATCACAATCGGAGAAGTCAACGGTCGCGCCGCACTCAACACACACGAGGTGATGATGATGGCCACTGGGACGGGTCATCGTGTAGCCTCGGCATCCTCCAGGGGCGTGCACACGGCAGACGAGATCATGTTGGGTCAGGATATCCAGCGTCCGGTACACCGTGACTCGGCCGATATCGGGAGCGAATTCACGCGCCTTCTCCAGAATCGCGTCAGGCGACAGGCATTCGTGGCTCGCCTCCAGCGCTCTGAGCACCGCGTGGCGTTGTGGTGTCAGCCTGTAGCCGCGCTCACGCAGCAGTCCCGCGATCCTGTTGGCAGTCAGTCTCACATCGTCACCCTTGCACCAGGAGAACTCTCTATGCCTCTTGAGCCACACGGCCTGGCCGCTCTTAGAAATACACCGGGGTCGAGCCACCGGCGAAGGACATCATCAACAGCAGCAACACCATGTAGGCGATCCAACCGATCAACGCCGTGATTATCGCGCGCCAGGTCGAGAAATCAAGCGCCTGCCGAATCGCGATGATAGTAGCCGCGAGAGACCATATTGAGGCCGCAACCGTGAGCACTGTGCCCACGCCAGGGATGAACGCGAAGATGCGCAACACGCCAGGTGAGTTCGCGAAACCCATTGTACGCAGTAGCTCTCCCCACGTGGACGACGTCTGAGGGCCCTTGAGAATGCTCACGCCAAACACGTAGGCGAAGAGCGCCCAGAGCAGCCAGCCGACGATGGCGGCACCAACGCCATAGAGCAGGCCATAGAGAAACCGACCCGCACCACCTGCAAGAAGCGCGTCGAGACCAGTGCCGATGCCCGTGGCCAGTGCGACCAGCACAACCACCAGCAGCGCCTGTGGCGTGGCGGCCGTATCGGCCTCGATCTCCTCATAGAACGGGGCCTGCAATTGCATAGCCCTCAGCATTCGGCGAAACAGCCCACCAGATGACGTCATTCCCTCACCTCGCGTACGCGTCATACGTGTATCGTAACTGTCGGAGCGCACTGAATCAATGGGAGGTTTGACCTTACCCCACCGTTGATACCAGGGCTAATTGGAGTCCTGACGTAGTCTCTGCGTACTCGTGTGGTGTCAGGCCGCCAAGAGAGCTGTGCGGCCTGGCGCCGTTGTAGTCCTTCCTCCATGCTTCGATGATCTCCCGCGCATCGGTCAGGCTCAGAAACCAGTTGCCGCTGAGGCACTCGTCCCGCAGCTTGCCGATCAGGCTCTCAGCGTAGGCGTTCTCCATCGGCTTGCCAGGGCCGATGAAGTGCAGCTTCACACCAGTGCGGCAGGCCCACTCGTCCAGCGCCTTGCCGGTGAACTCCGGGCCGTTGTCGGTCGTGATGGTCTCGGGCAGAGAGCGCGACTCGGCCAGACGGTCAAGGATACTCACCACTCGCTTTCCACCGAGCGATCGATCCACTTCGATCACCGGGCACTCCCGGGTGTATTCGTCCATGACCACCAGCGCCCGGAAGCGGCGTCCATCAGCCGTGCTGTCGTGCACAAAGTCCATCGCCCACTTCTCGTTTGGCCGCTGCGGCATCGGCGGCTCCACCCGCACACCTGAGGCGCCCTTCCTGCGGCGCTTCCGGCGCAGCGCCAGTCCTTCTTCCCGGTAGATCCGTTCCGTCCGCTTGTGGTTCATCACCAGGCCTTCTCTCCTCAGCATCAGGT
>JAAZAN010000114.1 GCA_012514315.1 Chloroflexota bacterium | reverse complement strand
CGGCCAGGCGTAGCGCAGGTTGAGTCTGGAGAGCGACCCATGCATAGCCCCGGCCACTCCGAAGGAACGGCGCAGTATGATGGCTTGAGCGGGAACGGTCATCTGAGCCATGGCGAAGGCGAGGCGCGCCGACTTCCTTTCGATCCCCTCGAGTTCGGAATCCGGCCCGATCATGAAGCCGGGACAATCTACCAGGTAGATGACGGGTAGATGGAATGTATCGGCGAGATCGATGAAGCGCATCATCTTCTCACATCCCGCCGCCGTCTGCGCACCACCAAGGATGCGGCAATCATTGCTCATCAGCGCCACCGGATATCCGTCCATGCGCGCGAGCATCGTCACGACGGAGCGGGCATACAACGGTGCAATCTCAAAGGTGGAACCGCGGTCCACAACTCGCTCTACGATATCCCGGATGGAGTACGGCTTTCGCCGGTCCCTTGGTATGGCGGACAGAAGCTCCTCATCCCGTCTCTCGGGATCGTCGCCTGTCTCCACACGAGGCGGCAATTCCCACACGTTCTGGGGCATGTAGCTGAGGAACTTCCGAACCAGCGTGAAGACCTCCCGCTCATCCTCTGCGACGTTGTCGACAACGCCGCTCCGGCATGCGTGCACCTTCCACCCACCGAGGTCCTGCTTCGTGATGTCCCGGTGAAAAGCCTGCTTCACCAGTGGAGGACCGGCCACGAACAACTCACTTGTGTGCCTGGTCATCACGCTCCAGTGCGCAGCGGCCACGCGCACCGGAGGCTCTCCACCGAGCGAGCCAAGCGCGGCTGACACCACCGGCACATGTGCCATGAGCATGTGCCAGGGCCCGTACAGATGCTGGCCGCCGAGAAGTACGGTCCGTCCCTTGCTGCGTATGCTCTCAACGCTGCCACCGGCCGAGTCCAGCAGCCGGATATACGGGATTCGCCTCTCCAACGCCATCTGCTCGATCGAGAAACGTCCGGCCCCCACGAAACTCGTGGGGTCGGCCCATCCGCCTCGTATAGTGAAGTCGCCGGCATCGAGTGCGACCGTGCGGCCGTCAAGACGGCAGGTGCCGATCACACGTGACACATGGGTGAAGTGCTGCAGCGTCCCCGCGTCATCATATTCTGTCTGACCGAAGAGCGTGCCGATCTCTTTGAACGAACCCGGATCCGCCAGGACAGCGATGCGCTCACGAACCGTGAGGCGTCCCTTCGCATGCTGCCGGTCGACCGCTTCCGTTCCTCCCATCTCCATCGCCATGCCGCGGCGCCGCTCCAGTTCATCGACTTCCGGCTTCCAACTCACGAGATGCCTCCTCACTGCCGTGTGCGCACTTCATGCCTACACGGTACGTGCATCATACCACGAGCTCACTCGTAAATGTGTTTTACTCAGACGTACCGTTATGCTATCGTTCGGACATTGCGGCACTGTCGTTTTCCCGCTTGAATCCGCACCTTTAGGAGGACAGCAGATGATCACTGGCGACCAGTTCAAAGCGCGCATGTCCAAGTTGAAGCCCAACGTGTACATGGGCGGGAAGCTCATCGACCGGTTCGACCCCAAGATCGTGCGCGGTATGAACGTCATGGCAAGGACGTTCGATTTTGCGTTCGACCCTGAGTTCGAAGGCGTGGGCACAGCGATATCGCATCTCACCGGGGAGCGGATTAACCGCTTCACCCACATCCACCAGAGCCCTGAAGACCTGTTCAACAAGCAGACGATGACCCGCCTTTACTCTCAGGAGGTGGGTGGCTGCATACAGCGGTGCATGGGCATCGACTCGCTGAATGCCCTCTCTGTGGCGACATACGATGCCGACCAGAAGTACGGCACCAAGTACAACGCGGCATTCATCAACTTCATGAAGCGGGTACAGGCGGAGGATCTGGCGCTCGTGTGCGCGCAGACCGACGTCAAGGGCAACCGCATCTGGAGGCCCCATGAGCAGAAGGATCCGGACCTCTACCTCCGCATCGTAGAGAAGCGGGCGGACGGCATCGTCGTCAACGGAGCCAAGGCGCACAACTCCTGTTCCGTGTACGTGGATGAGATCGTCGCTATTCCTACGCGGAACATGACCGCTGACGAGAACGACTGGGCCGTCGCTTTCTCGGTCCCCGCTGATTGGGAGGGCGTGACCCTCATCAACGCCGCCTATGCCCCCACCGCGAGGAAGAAGCTGCAGGCTCCTTTCAATGAGATCGGCATGAGCCACTCCATTACCGTCTTCGACAACGTGTTCATTCCGTGGGACCGTGTGTTCCTCGCTGGCGAGGCCGATATCGCCGGCAAGCTCGCTCTGCTGTTCGCACTGTACCACCGTCACAGCTACACCGGGTGCAAGGCCGCGGTATCGGAGATCTACACCGGCGCCACCGCGCTGGCCGCCGAGTATAACGGTATCGACCGCGCACAACACGTTCGCCATCAACTCGCGGACATGATTCAGGTCGTGGACCTTATCTACGCCGCTGGCATCGCAGCCGGCGTCAATTCGAAGAAGGCCGCGTCAGGCACGCAGATACCCGACACCAACTACTGCAATGCAGGGCGCATGCTTGCCGGCGAAGCGATCTACGATGAGTACGAGGCACTGGCGGCGATTGCCGGCGGCCTTGTCGCCACGCTGCCCCCAGAGGACGACTTCTACGACGAGAAGACCGGTCCCTACCTGGAGAAGTACATCATGCGGAACCCCAATGTCTCCGCCGAGAACCAGCACCGCGCGTTCCGGCTGTTCCAGGACATGATGGCCTCGGCGTGGGGCGGACACAAGCTGGTGGACTATCTGCACGGTGGTGGTTCACCCGTCATCGAGAAGGTGGCCATCTACCGCGACCACAATATCGAACACTCGAAGAACATCGCCAAGAAGCTCGCAGGCATCCCGGTCGACAAGAACACCAAGATGATCGACCGCGAATCGCACGCGTGGCTGTGATTCAAGTGAACGCATGAAGACCGAAGGGTCAGGCCAGTCAGGCCTGACCCTTCGCATTTCCGCCCGAGGGCTGTCCCCCGTTCACTTCCTGATGTCCATCAGCAGGCGGCCGTCCCGTATCTCAACGATGCGGTCCGTCTGTTCGGCGATACGCCGGTCATGCGTGACGATGATGAATGTCGTGCCGTAGCGCTGATTGATGTCCCTGAAACGTTCATACGTGGCGGCTGAGTTCACTGAGTCAAGATTCCCCGTTGGTTCATCCGCCAGGATAACCCTGGGCTTATTGATGAGCGAGCGGATGATGGCCACCCGCTGCTGCTGCCCTCCAGACATCTTGCCAGCCGGGTTGTTCTTCACACGGGACACGCCCATGAAATCGAACAACTCGTCAGCCCATTGCAGCACCTCGCGTTTCGCTCCCTGGGGGCCGATGGAGTACGGCATGAGGACATTCTCCAGGGCCGTAAACTCCGGCAGCAAATAGTGAAACTGGAAGACGAATCCAATGGTCCGGTTCCGTAATTCGGCAAGCCGGTCCCGGCTCAGCGAGGCGACACTCTGGCCCGCGATCTCAACGTCTCCCGATGTAGGCACGTCAAGCGTCCCGATGATGTTCATCAGCGTGGACTTCCCACTGCCCGACTCGCCAACTATCGAGTTGAACGATCTCTCGGCGAACGCAAGCGTTATGTCAAACAACACCTGCACGTCGGGGGCACCCCGGTACACCTTGTCCACATGCCTCAATTCCACCACATTTGCCACGGTATCAGCCCTCACGAATGACGTCGATAGGATTAAGCCGCAGTGATCGACTCGCGGGCACCAGTCCAGCGATTGCGGACGCCAGTATGGAGATGGCCAGAGAACGAAGGATGAACATCGGGGGGACGACGAAATCGATGATGGACTCTCCTCCTGGAGTGGCGAAAACCGTGAACGAATAGAGAAGGCCGAGTCCCAGGGCGACACCTGCGATGCTGGCCATGATCCCTATCATGAGTCCCTGAAAGACGAAGATGAGGCTGGCTGCGCCGTCCTTGATGCCCATGGCCTTCAGAATGCCCAGTTGCCTGCGTTTCTGCAGCACGCTGACGGACAACAGGCTGGCAATAGCTATGGCCACGGACACGATAATCACCGCCTGGATTATGTTGTTGGACATGGACTGGCTCTGTAGCGCGCTCAGCAACTGTCCGTTTTCGGCCTTCCAGTTCGTGATCTCCAGGCGGTCACTATTGAGCAGGGCAGCAACATCAGCAGCGACCGCATCAGCTTCGAAGACATCGTTGACCGTCACTTCGATGCTGGTGATACGGTCGCCGAAGCCAAACAGACTCTGAGCGGTGCGTAGACTCGCCACCACCCAGCTTCCATCGATGGCGGCCACGCCCAGGTCGTAGATGCCGACGATCTGATAATCGATGACGACTCCGTCAGGTGTGCCCAACTGCAACCTGTCACCAAGTGCAACCTCGAGTTTGTCCGCCAGCGTGCCGCCGATCAGGACCTCTCCCGTTCCCTGTATGCTCCTTCCCTGGAACAGGTACCCCGAGATGCGGTAGACCTCGTCGATTGCCGTCGCATTCAGTCCCCGAACCACTACGGGAACGGAATCATTGCTCTTGCTGACGAACGCATTGCCCGACGCGGAAACACCCACATGCCGCACCGCCGTGAGCGAGCCTATCCCCGTCACCATCTCCTCCCAACGGCTGATGGTCACGTTCTTCTCGGCTGATCGCACCGTCACCTGGGGCGAGTTGCCCACCGTCTGCTCAACCAGTCCAGCCTGCAGACTATCGATGAGCAGGCCCACAAACACCTGCACCGAGATGGCGATGGCGATGCCTCCGACGATGAGGGCGGTCTGCCCCTTCCCGGACGCAAGGAACCGCGCGGCGATCCTCAGCGGGAGGACCATGGGACCTCCTCACAGAGACGGAAGATCCCATCGTAGTTCTGGACCAGTACATCGGCGCCGACCGATTTCGCCAGCTCGAGATCCTCGCCGAAAGCCTGACCCCCGACCACGATGCGAAAACGGCCCCCCGACGACTCCCGCAAAGCCACAAGTTGCTGGATGGTGCGTCGTGCCGCTATCAGGTTGTACGGTCCAGTGACGCTCACGCCAGCGAACTCCGGGCTCAGCAGCGGCACCGCCTCAAGGATGTCTTTCTGCGGCGTGTTAGCTCCCACAAAGGTGACGTTGAATCCGCACAAGGTGAAGAAGTCGGCAACAATGCGGGCACCCAGCTCGTGGTACTCCTCCGTTGGGCATCCGATGACCGCAAGTCCCCTGGTCATATCGCCCGATAATGCCCGGCGAGCCTGCATCAGATGCGGATAGCAGCACTCGACGACTGTGCGAAGAATCGAGGTGCGAACGTGTTCCTTCCAGACGCAGAGCGAGCGCTCACTATCGACACACGCCTGGTTCCGAGCAAGTGGACCGATGATTCCCTCGTAGAGCGTGACGATATCCAGCTCTTCTGTCTGTAGCAGTGACAGGGCCAGAAGAACACATCCCTCTTTGTCCTGAGCATCAAGGAGCGGTTGGAAACGACTATACGCAGCGTGGGCACGTTCTGAGGGCACACGTTCAAGTGCCATCGACATTCCTCCACCACCCAGAGATGGTGAGCGCAATTCTACGCGAATCCGGTTGTTCGTTACAGCGCAACGCAAAGTGAGATGCCGCCGACCCCAGGTATTGACAAACATGAAGTCCACGTCATAGGATGCGGTATGTGGATATGCGCATATGCGCATCTTCGCATATCCTAGATGCGATGAGAGAGCTGGTAAGAGCGTGCAAGGCGATATCGGCGGAAACACGGCTCCGAATCCTGAACATCGTGATGGTCAGGGAGTGCTCCGTGAGTGAAGTCATGCAGGCTTTGCAGATTTCCCAGACGCGGGCATCACGCAACCTCGGCGCTTTGTACGATGCCGGATTGCTCTCATCGCGCCGCGATGGAGCATGGGTGCTCTACTCCATCGACGAAGAGGGACTGGACGGCCATTCACGTGAGCTGCTCGGCGCATTACGGAGCATGCTGGCCAAAGACCGGGTCGCGCGGCAGGACGTCGCCCGCCTCGGCCTCGCTAAACGTTCTGACCCGTAGGGCGTTATAACCCTTTGTGTGCCCTGATGGAATCGACGGCAAGTTGAGTGAGCTAGCGCAAGGAGGAGACAGATGAGACAACAGCTCTGGTGTCTGCGACTGATTCTCCTCCTGGTGGTCAGCCTCCTTGTGTTCAGTCCGCTCGCCGTCCGTGGGGCCAGTATCGCTTCGCAGCCAGTCGGCTGGAACGACGATTCTTCAGCCCTGTTCCTACCATCCTCGCCCGCCTACCCTGCCGTCGTAGTCTACCGGGACGTCCGTATGCGCATGACGGAGCGCAGTTTCGAAAAGTCCCAGTTGATGCTCGGTTTCGCCAACGAAGACGCCGCCGCCATCGCGAGAATGTCGCAACGTCAGGACTTCGTCCGCTCCGCCAGCCATGCCTCAACGTAT
>JAAZAN010000113.1 GCA_012514315.1 Chloroflexota bacterium | reverse complement strand
TTCTCCGGGAGTTTGACCGTTCCCAGTGACCGTACTACAATATGCCGGGTTTCGGACTCTGAGGTGGACAAGCCCAAGTACTCGCACTCTATACACGGCGAACGGGAGAGAGTGGCGCTATGCTACATGGTCGTTCTGCGAAGGTCGGATCGAAACGGGTGGTGCTCGCGCTGGTTGCGGTACTGGGCGTGTGTGCGCTCAGTGCCTGTGCTCCGGGTCTTGTGAGGATATTTCCCACGGTCGCGCCGACTGTCTCGGTGCAGATGCCCCCGCCAACCATAACCAGCGCGCCTCCGACGGTGACGCCTGCTCCACCAACGTCCACTGGGATTCCGACGCCAGAGCCGTCGGCTACTTTCACGTCTGTCCCGACGACCTCGCCGACGGAGACGCCGCTGCCTACAGCGACTGCGACTCCTTTCTCGATGAATTCTCCAGCGCTGATTGAGGTTACGCCAATGCCGTCGGATACCACGGCGGTGCCGACCGCTGTGCCTCGAGTCGCCACCGTACCGGGCAGCATCAACATTGTTGTGCTGGGCAGCGACCAGCGCCCAGATTGGGAGGATTGGCACACGGATGTCGTGCAGATCGTGTCGATCCAACCTCAGGTCCCTGCTGTCACGGTGATATCGATCCCACGCGATCTCTACGTCTACATACCCGGATTCTGGATGAGCCGGATCAACTTCGCCGACATGTACGGAGAGCTCTATAACTATCCGGGCGGCGGTCCGGCATTGTTGCAGCAGACACTGCTCTACAATCTAGGTATACCGGTTGACCATTACGTGCGGACCGATTTCGCAGGCTTCAAAGGGATCGTGGACGCATTGGGCGGGATTGATATCCCCGTTCACTGTCGGTTGGCCGATTATTGGCCGTACCCCGATGAGAATGGTGAGTATCACATCAAGGTGCTGGAGCCGGGCGTTCAGCATATGGATGGCCCTACAGCACTGTGGTACGCGCGTTCGCGCAAGACGACGAGCGTATTCGATCGTGAGCAGCGTCAACAGCAGCTTCTGGAGGCAATCTGGCGGCGTGCGCGCAGTCTGGATGTTCTGACTCGAGTCCCGGAACTGTGGACTACTATGCGGGCCATGGTTGTCACCGATATGGACCTACCTCTGGTTGTCCAGTTGGCTGAGATTGCCCTTCGCCTGGAATCACAGAATGTCCGCTTCAGGAACATTGGTTACGGTCAGGTGACTCCCTGGACGACGCCTCACGGGGGTTCCGTGTTTCTGCCCAACGGGGATGCCATCCAGGTGCTTGCGGCGGAAGCCCTTGGCCCGGTCCCGGAGGGCCGGATGTGGCGATCGCTGCAGCCGGTCGAGGTCTGGAATGGGACGTCCAACGTGGACTGGGACTATCTGGCGCAGGACCGATTACTGCACGAGGGATTCGCCGCCTATGTATCGGAACCAGATCGGCGTGACTATGTTCAGACTCGGATTATCGACTTCACAACCTCGGACAAGGGGAGTGCTACAACGTACCTGGCTGGGATGTTCCGCGTCTCAGCCGAGAACGTCATCTCGGCGCCGGATCCGAACATGCCGGTTCAATACCGAATCATCATTGGGGCGGACTACGATCCATGTCGCCGGTAAGCGAGCCGTTGTGCTCTAGAAGTGTGCGGGATCACTAGCGGGATACTGAGAGGATTGTGCAATGACTGATCAGCGAGTAGATCGCTTGAGGGAACAGATGGAGTGGCGGGGACTGGATGTTGTGGCGCTTGTTCCCGGCCCCAACCTGTTCTACCTCACGGGTTGCTCCTTTCATCTCAGCGAGCGACCGATTGTTGCTCTCTTCACGGTTGAAGGGCGAGCAGCAATTGTGCTACCTGCGCTCGAAGTCGGCCAGGTGGGGTCGGCCTCGGTGGAGATGGAGACCTTTCCATATCGAGACGAGGATGGCCACGACGACGCATTCCGCGACGCCTGTGATGCGTTGAGTGTTTCCGGTACGGTGATTGGTGTGGAGATGCTCCAGATGCGTGGTCTGGAGCTACGTGTGCTCGAACAGAACGCTCCTGGCAGCCAGACGACCGCAGCAGAGGATGTGCTTTTCGATCTGCGGGTTCGCAAGGACGCGTCGGAAATCGCCCTGATGCGCCGGGCCGTTACGGTCACCGAGGCCGCGTTGGAGGTCGCTGTTGGGCAGATCCGGGCCGGCATGACGGAGCGGGAGATCGCTGCGTTGTTGAGTATCGAAATGCTACGCGCAGGTGCGGAGGGTCTGGCGTTCGCGCCCATCGTGGTGGCGGGTCCAAACGCCGCTATGCCACACGCGGTGCCCAGCGACCGCGCGGTCGATCCGGGTGACACGATTGTGATCGATTGTGGCGCCAGCGCGGGTGGTTATGCGGGTGACATCACCCGTACGTTCTCTGTCGGCCTGCTGTCTGCCGAGTGGATCGAGATCTACGAAATTGTTCAAGCAGCCAACGCGGCCGGGCGAGCTGCTGCGCAGCCTGGGGTGAGTGCGGAGGAAATCGACCGCGCCGCCCGGTCAGTGATTGAGGCAGCGGGGTATGGGGCGCATTTCATTCACCGAACCGGGCACGGCCTGGGGCTGGAGGCGCACGAGCCGCCGTATATCGTCTCTGGGAACAGCCGGGCGCTTGAGCCGGGGATGGTATTCACGGTGGAGCCGGGTATCTACCTGCCTGGTCGCGGAGGTGTGCGGATTGAGGACGACATGGTGATCACCGACACAGGAGCGGAGAGCTTGACGGCCTTTCGCCGCGGGTTCACACCACTGTGAACCGCTGGACCGACCGGTTGCTGAGCGCATCGTTCCTGATGCCCATCGCGGATACACGGCTCCGATGGGTGCGATGATAGCAATAGTGGAGGCGTGAGATGTACTACGGAGCGGATTACTACCCGGAGCATTGGCCTGAAGCGCGTTGGACAGAGGATGCCGTCCTGATGCGCGAAGCTGGTATCAACGTCGTGCGTATGGCGGAGTTCGCATGGACCCGAATGGAACCGCGTGAAGGGACATTCGATTTCGCCTGGCTCGATCGCGCTATTGATGTGTTGGCCGGGCACGGGATCGACGTTGTGTTGGGAACACCGACGGCCACGCCTCCGGCATGGCTGATGCGCTCGCACCCGGAGTGTTTCCTTGTGGAGGAAGACAGGCGCCCCCTGACCTTCGGACATCGCCGGAACTACTGCCCCACGAACTCAACGTACCGTGATCACACCCGCCGGATTGTGGCGGCTATGGCGGAGCATTACGCTGGGCATCCGGCTGTGATCGGCTGGCAGATCGATAACGAGTTTGGGGATCGCTGCTACTGTGATAGTTGCGTGCGGGCCTTTCATATTTGGTTGGAGGCGCGATATGGTTCTCTGGAGCGGCTCAATGCAGCCTGGGGCACCGACTTCTGGAGCCACATCTACACGGCGTGGAACGAGATCCCGCTTCCGTGGTCAGGCTCGCACACTCACAACCCGGGTCTGGCTTTGGACTACCGCCGCTTTATGTCCGACGCCTACGTGGATTACCAGCGGCTCCAAATCGAGATACTGCGGCAGTACGATCCGGGCAAATTCATCACGCACAACTTCATGGGCTTTGGCTATCCGAAACTGAACTACTATGATCTGGCGCAAGATCTCGATATGGTTGCCTGGGACAACTACCCACGCTTCCAGGGCCTTCGACATGCGTCCATGTTGGCGCTGGCCCATGACACGATGCGTGGGCTGAAGAGCGCTAACTTTTGGGTGATGGAGGAACAGAGCGGACCGGCAGGCCAGACTCAGCTCGGCAAGACGCCCCGGCCCGGCGAGATCCCATTCTGGACCTGGCAGGCTATCGCGCACGGCGCTGACGCAATCGTGTACTTCCGTTGGCGAACGTGCCGCTTCGGAGCGGAGGAGTACTGGCACGGTATCCTCGATCACGACGGAGTTCCGCGCCGGCGTTATCGCGAGGTCGCGAAGGTGGGAGCCCAGTTGCAGCGGGCGGGAGATGTGATCGTGGGCAGTCGGGTCAAGGCCCGCGCAGCCTTGCTGCTCTCCTATGACTCCCGTTTTGGTTTCCAGAACCAGCCTCTGAATTCCGTATTCAGCTATGAGCGTGTCTTTGAGTCCTATTATCGTGCGTTGTGGAACCGCAACATTGGCCTTGATGTTGTGTCGCCCGATGCGGACCTATCTGACTACGCTATTGTGATCGCTCCCTCGGTGTACATCCTGCCAGAGGATGTCGCGCGGCGATTGCGCGAATACGTGAGTGCAGGAGGAGCACTCGTCACGAGCTGTCGCTCAGGGGTAATGGACGAGCACAATGTCGTGGTGAATCAGACACTCCCGGGTCCCTTGTCCGAGCTGTGCGGTGTGGTGGTGGACGAATATGATTCGCTCGACAGCGTCGATGCTGTGGTGTTGCGTGCTGAGGGCCCGCTCGGAGACGCGCAGTTCATGTCGGGAGTCTGGGTCGATGTTCTCGAACCCCAGGGCGCCGAGGTGATCGCCCGCTATGGATCGGACTACTATGCGGGACAGCCTGCGGTGACTGCGCACCGATTTGGGGAGGGTTTGGCGGTATACGTTGGAACAGTTCCCGACGTGGCTTTCATCGACGTGCTGTGTCGTTGGTTGTGTGAGGAGTTCGACGTACGTGCTCCGCTGGATGTACCAGACGGTGTGGAAGTCGTCGAGCGCAATTCGGACGCCGGGCGGTTGCTCTTCCTGCTGAACGGTGCGGGCGGAGAACGAGTGGTAGACGTTGGAGTCGGCGGTGAGGATCTCGTTTCCGGCGACATGGTGGCCGGTCACGTGGCTATTCCATCGCTGGGTGTCGTCGTACTGCGCGCTTGACAACAGTGTGTAATTAAGAAGGGCGCAGTGGGGGTCGCTGCGCGGTGTACAGGAGCCTGATGGAGGATGCGATGGTCGTCTTCAATGGTGAGTCGTGGCGGCGAGAGGATCTCGTGCGTTGGGTGGGCAGTATGGATCAACTGGCGGGTATTCGTCTGGTTGAGGCGGGCGAAGGGAAGGCTCGGGGCAGTCGGATCCTCGAGGTCTGGAATGGGACCGGGTTGACTTTCGATGTACTGGCCGATCGGGCGCTCGATATCTCGACCTGTCGCTACAGAGGGACTCCGCTCTCCTGGACGTCGATGGTGGGTGATGTGCATCCCTCCTACTACGAATCGAGCGGGTTCGGGTGGCTGCGCTCCTTCCAGGGGGGGCTCGTCGCCACGTGTGGTCTTGACCAGTTCGGGAGTCCTGGAGTCGACGAGGGCGAGGAATTCGGGATCCATGGTAGGATCAGCAACCTGCCAGCCCGCTTCGTGGGACACAGAGCGCGTTGGGAGGGGGACGAGTACCTGCTGGAGGTAACGGGCGAGGTGCGCCAGTCTCGCGTGTTTGGTGAGAACCTGGTGCTGCGGCGGACGATTGGGACAGCTCTCGGACGAGATCGCATTAGCATCTGTGACGTGGTGACTAACGAGGGCTTCTTCCCGCAGCCGCACATGATACTCTATCATTTCAACCTCGGCTTTCCATTGGTGAATACGGACACGCGGCTCCTTGTCGATGCGAGCGAGAGCAGCCCCAGGGATGCGGACGCGGCAGGCGGATTCGATCGCTGGAGCGAGTTCCAGGCTCCAACCCCAGGCTATCGCGAGCAGGTTTTCCACCATCTACCTCGCGCGGATCGGAATGGCCGTGCCTGCGTCGAGGTGAGCAATCACGCGCTGGGGCTAGGCTTGCGATGGACGATCGACGCCAGGACGCTGCCCCACTTGTTCGAATGGAAGCAGATGGGTGAGGGGATGTACGTACTCGGTATCGAGCCGGCGAACTGTGCAGCGATTCAGGGACGGGCAGCGGCGCGCGAGTCCGGTGACCTGCCCCATCTTGAGCCAGGCGAGAGCGTTCATTACACGATTGAGCTGGACGTTGTGGGGTATGACTAGGCGGCAGGGGACCGGGTCGCTGGCGCCTGTTGTTGGTCTGTCTGTGGCCTGTGTTGACGGTCGCGGCGTGAGGTCGCGGCGAAGGCTGCTTGGTTGATCGTCACTGTCACACCGAATCCTGCGCTGGATCTCACGCTCACCGTTCCACGCATTCTGCTCAATGACGTCCTACGGGCTACTGACTCGCGCGTGGATTGGGGGGGCAAGGGGTTCAATGTCTCGCGCGCGCTTCAGGCGTTGGGTATCGAGAGTTTGGCCCTGGGCCTGCTGGGCGGTCACACCGGAAGGCGGCTGGCAGAAGGGCTGGACGCCGCGGGGATTGAGACCGACTTTGTGTGGGTTGGCGGAGAGACGCGGACGAGCATTGTCGTCACGACTGAAGGAAACGACGACGAGCATCTGAAGGTCAACGAAGTCGGGCCCGTCGTCCGCTCTGACGAGGTCGAGGCGCTCGTCGAGCGTGTGCGCGGGCGGGTTCAACCTGATGACGTGTGGGTGTTTTCAGGCAGCCTACCGCCGGGCGCACCAGCCAATCTCTATGCCCGGATGATCGATTTGGTCCAGGGACAAGGCGCCACTGCCGTACTGGACACCAGCGGTGAGCCATTGCAGCTGGGATGTCGGGCGGCTCCTTTCCTGGTGAAGCCCAACGTGGTCGAGGTCGAACAGGTCACCGGCAGGTCGTTGCGGTCGGAGGCCGATGCGCAGAGTGCGGCGCAAATCCTGAGCGGTTGGGGAATCAACTGGGTCGCGCTTTCGATGGGGGCGGACGGCCTCCTGCTGAGTCGAGTGGGGGAAGCAGTGTGCGCCAGCCCCCCCCGTGTTGATGTCCGTAACGCGGTTGGTGCGGGTGATGCCCTCGTCGCTGGTCTCGTCTGGGGCTTGCTCCATTCGCTCTCAGCGCTGGACATGGCGCGGTGGGCAGTCGCGACCGGGACTGTGGCTGCTGTGAAGGAGGGTGTCGCTTTCGGGAATCTGATTGAGGTCACAGAGATGTGCGAGCGCATCTCTGTGCGGCGGGTGAACGGGCCGGGAGGATAGATGACAACGAGGCGAGAGGTCGTGATCGACGTTCTGGAGGGCCGACGTCCGGCCTACGTTCCGTGGGAGCTTGGGTTCACCGTCGAGGCGGCCGATAAGCTTCGTGACCACTTCGGCATCGACGACCTGGCAGATGTGCTCCAGAACCATTATGTCGGACTCGGAAATGGGATCGGATTCTTCACAGATATTGGGAATCACCGCGTCCGAGACGTGTTTGGAGTAGTGTGGGATCGTAGTGTGGATCGCGATATTGGTCAGGTCGAGGGTTGCGTCCTGCCTGAGCCGACGCTTTCTGCGTACACATTTCCGGATCCGCTGGATGCTCGTTTCTTCAGCGACATCCCGGAGAGGCTGGCTCGATTCCCTGACCGGTTCCGGGTGTTTCAGTTGGGGTTCTCGCTGTGGGAGCGGGCGTGGACGCTGCGCGGTATGGAGAACCTGATGGTGGACCTTATCGAGCGCCCCGATTTCGTCGACGAGTTGCTCGATGCGATCGTCCAGTACAACATCGCCCAGGTTGAGGAAGCGATGACGTACGACATCGACGCCGTCTACTTCGGCGATGACTGGGGGATGCAGCGGGGCCTGCAGATTGGGCCGCGCCTGTGGCATCGGTTCATCCTTCCAGCGGTGACGCGGATGTTCGGGGTGGTGCGGGCCGCGGGCAAGTACGTGTTTCTCCACTCGTGCGGGGACGTGGATGAGATCTTCGAAGACTTGGTGTCGGTTGGGCTCAGTTGCTTCAATCCATTCCAGCCAGAGGTAATGGATGTCGATGCGCTGATTCCCCGTTACCGCGGCCGGCTGGCCTTTCAGGGGGGTCTTTCTACACAGCGCACACTGCCCTACGGTTCCGTTGACGATGTGCGCCGTGAGACGGTGCATCTGCTTGATCTGGGGCGCGATGGGAGTTACATCTTCGCGCCTGCCCATGCTGTCGAGGGCGATGTGCCGCTGGAAAACATGCTAGCGTTTATCGAGATTGTGCAATCGCAGCCCGGCTACGCGGGGCGGTAGCCGAGAGATGGGCAGATTGGTCTGCGGTAGGACACTCACGTGAAGGGGCGTGTGCAGCCTGCCGGTGTTCTGACGCCACTGGGCGTGGCGATCTGTTGCTCGCTCTTTGGAGACCTGACGCTCTACGCCGTCCTGGCGACTCAGCGGGAAGTGGTCGGGATCTCTCTGGCTGCGGTCGGCATCATGTTGGGCGCCAACCGGCTCATCCGGATCCCAGGCAATCCCGTGGCCGGCATGCTGATCGGACGCTGGGGACGAAGGCGTGCGTTCATCGTTGGCATGGCGCTGGGCGTGTTGGCGGTGGCAAGTTTTGGGCTGGCGAATGGGTTCCTGCCATTCCTGTTGGGACGGTTGGCGTGGGGCGTCGCCTGGGCGCTCATCAACGTCAGCGGCCTGGCGATGGTTCTCGATGTCAGTACCCCTGCCAATCGAGGACGTTTGGCAGGACTGTACAATGCGCCGATGTGGCTAGGCTTCGCCGGAGGCCCTCTGGTGGGCGGCTTCCTCGTCGATGCCTGGGGGTTCCGTGCCGCGATGCTGGCCTGCGCCGGCATCGCGGCCTTCGGATTGGGCGTCGCGCTGCTCTGGTTGCCGGAGACGGCGACTCTAGGCCAAGGTCCTGGACCGCGGGACGGACCTGCGTCACCTGCTAGCCTTCGGCTGCAACTTTCGGCCCGAACGCGGCTGCGGCATCGCTGGGAGGCAGTGGCCCCGTTTGGTACTGTGCTGTGTCTGATATTGGTGACGAAGTTTGTCAACGAAGGGTCGGTGCTGTCGACGCTGGGCATGCTCCTGGAGCAGAAGGTGGGCGCCACGCTCACGATCAAAGGGTTCACTCTTGGGCTGGCCTCTGTGAGTGGGCTGGCGCTCGCGTTGCGCTCCGCCCTGGCAGGCGCCAGTGGGCCGCTTGCGGGCCAGCTGGCCGACGTCTGGTTGGGGCGTGGATGGACAATCGGTCTGGCACTGGTGGCCGGGGCCTTGGGTCTGGGTGTGCTGTTCTGGGCGACTTCGCCTGTAGCGATCGTTGCTGGGATCTGTCTCAATGCACTGAGCGATGGCGCCCTGCTGGCCTCGCTGGCAGCTGAATTGGGGGATCGGATCCCGACCGCGCGGCGAGGACCCGCTCTGGGGGCTTTCGCTACGGCTGGAGATATCGGCAGCACAGCGGGACCGTTCCTCTCTTTTGCTCTGCTTCCGCTGGCGCCGGTTCGTTGGGTATACCTGATATGTGCCGGCGTGTTGCTCGTGGCTGTGGTCATCGTGTGGCGCCGACCGGTCGCCTTGGGTCGAATGCTGGCGGACGAAGTGTAGCGGAGTGCGACCGCCATTCCCAGCACGAAAGGCGCGCGGTTTCGATAGTGCGAAGATCGCTTGATCGCTAACATAGTCGAAAATCTCGTTCGGGAGGATGGGTACAATGAGGCTTCTACATCGACTGATTGCGCCTCCATACACGCCAATGAATGCCGATGGGGGCGTCAATCTGGGCGCGATTGATCTACTTGCCGCTTCACTCGTGGCCAATGGAGTCACCGGTGCTTTCGTGTGCGGCACGACGGGTGAGAGTCTGTTGCTCACGCTCGACGAGCGTCTGAAGATCGCTGAGCGGTGGCGAGCGGTCGCCCCCAGTGAACTGAAGATCATCATCCACGTTGGTCACAACTGCCTGCCGGAGGCTCAGGCATTGGCTGCTCATGCGCAGCGTGTCGGGGCCGATGCTATCGCCTTGATGCCACCGTGCTTTCTCAGGCCGCAGACTGTGGATGACGTGGTCGCCTGGTGCGCAGCCGTCGCTGCCGAGGCGCCCGATGTCCCCTTCTACTACTATCACATCCCCGAGGTCAGTCGGGTGCTCGTGCCGATGACGGAGTTTCTGCCAAAGGCGGCGGAGCGAATCCCAAACCTGGCGGGCGCGAAGTTCACGTATGAGGACCTTATGGATTTCGGCCAATGCGTGAGGATGAACCAGGGCTTCAACATGTTGTACGGGCGCGATCAGATGTTGTTGCCAGGACTGTCAATGGGCGCCGACGGGGCGGTAGGGACCTGCTACAACTTCGCAGCGCCTTTGTTCAATGATATCATCGCAGCCTTCGATGCCGGTGATTTCGCCCTTGCCCGCACGAAGCAGGCTCAGGCGAACGATATGATCGCTGTATTCCTAAAGTACGGAACGCTGGCCGCATCCAAGGCGATAATGGGCATGATCGGGTTGGAGTGTGGCCCAGCACGCCTGCCCGTGCGACCTGTCTCCGCTGACGAACGGGATCAACTCCGCGCCGAACTGGAGGAAATCGGCTTCTTCTCCTACTGTTCCACACCGGCATAGCTTGTCCTGGAGGCGCTGATGGATACCGCCGTCGCTCCATTGTGTCTATCGGAGGATCACTGAGCGCTGGGTGACCGATCTCGGCGCTGGGCGCGCTGCGCTGCCCGGGGGGATGCAGCACCCACTCGCCTTCGCACGCAGTTGACAATGGCGGGCATCGTGTTGATCACGATGTTGATCTACGTTGAGGCGGTGAAGTGAACCGAACGCGCTGTGTTGAGGAGGGAACACGTGATGCTCAAGCAGGTGACACTTTTCGAGTCTGGATGCAGTGGATATCACACGTATCGTATCCCCGCGTTGATTGCGACGGGACCGGGCGCCCTCCTGGCCATCTGCGAGGGCCGCAGGCACGGTCGAGGTGACGCAGGTGAGATCGACCTGCTTGTGAAGCGCAGCGCCGACGGTGGGGAAACCTGGTCGGATGCCCAGGTAGTCGTCACGCAATCGGATATGACGTGCGGCAACCCGTGCCCGGTCGTCGATGGCCTGACCGGCGTGATCTGGCTGCCATTCACCAAGAATATGGCGAGCGGACCCGAGGACCTGATCTGTGCTGGGCGCGCACCACGGACAGTATGGCTAACGTGGAGCGACGACGATGGCGTGAGCTGGGCCGATCCGGTCGAGATCACGGCGGCCGTGAAGCGGCCCGAGTGGACCTGGTATGCGACAGGGCCGGGGCACGGCATCCAGCTTCGGGATGGGCGACTGGTCGTGCCGTGCGATCACGTGGTGGGCGTGCACTTCAGTCGCTGGGACGACCCCCATCACTCTCACGTGATCTACAGCGATGACCACGGACTGACGTGGCAGATCGGGGGCAGCGTGGGTGAGGGCGCCAATGAGTGTGCTGTTGTGGAGCTGGTTGATGGCAGGGTCTATATCAACTGCCGCAGCATTGGGCGTGGGCAGAGGCGCGGCGTCGCCTGGAGCGCGGACGGCGGTCGGAGCTTCAGCGATGTGCAGTGGGACGAGGCACTGGTGGAACCGGAATGCCAGGGCAGCCTGGTGCGCCTTACCGGGACGCCTCAGGATGATGCAGACCTTGTGCTGTTCGCCAATCCGGCGAGCACCGAGCGTGTTCGGATGACCGTGCGGTGCAGCACCGACGAGTGCCGGACGTGGGATGCGGGACGAGTGTTGCACGCGGGCCCATCGGCCTACTCGGATCTCTGTGTGGCAGCGGATAAGACCATCTGCTGTCTGTACGAACGGGGTGAGGCGCATCCGTATGAGCAGATCGCCCTGGCGCGTTTCGATCTGGAGTGGCTCCAGTCGTCGTAGCGCAGTGGCGGAGCAACGCCTGGTGGGTGGTAAGCTCACCGGCTAGATATGGTTGGAGTCCCTGATAGGTTGGGCGTGTGTGCAGAGCGGTGGCCCCAGCCTGCTCTTGGGCCGGATGAGAGTGAGGTGGCGTCAAATGTTCCTTTCTGCACTTAGTTCGGGGGGCGAGGCGCGCCTGTCTTCGCGCTCGGTCATCCTACTGCTGGCGCTGGTCGGCATCGTCGTGCTCTCGTTGAGCAGTGAGCTACCCAACACACAGCTCCGATGGCAGGTTGCTGGAACAAGCCTGGCTTTTGGGTTTGTGGCGACTGCCTCCTGGGTATTGGAGCGGCTATGTCCAAGGTGCACTCCCTGGTTCCTGACGGGCATGACAACGGCGCTGATGCATGGGGTCGTGATCTGGTTGCCCATCACAGGTTCGCACATTCTACTGCTCATTCCCGTGATTCTGGCTTCTGTGCTGTTGGGTTCCCGGGAAGTCGTGGCCTTGGGGGTAGTTGAGAGTGGTTTTGTCATTGCGGTGCCGCACTCGCCTGTGCAGCGCGTTGGGGCGGAAAGCACTGCAGTCGTGCTCATCGCTATCTGGATCGTGGTCTGTGTGCTGGTTCTGTATCGGCGTGATGTGGGCGCTGTAGTCCAGTGGTCTGTCGATCTTTATGACCGGGCTCGTGAGGTGATGGAAGAAGCGCGCAGCCGGAGGGAGGAGACTGAAGAGGCTCTCGGTGATGTTGTGCAACTGAACCGTCAACTGGCGCTTGCGGCACAGAGACTCTCCACGCTGCGTCATGTTGCTGAGGAAGCGAGGGAGTCCAAGGCGGCATTCGTGGCTCGGGTGAGTCATGAGTTTCGCACCCCGCTCAACATGATCATCGGGTTGGCCAGCCTGATGGTGGAGTCGCCCGACATGTACGCAGAGGAGCTGCCGCCTGACCTTTGGCACGATCTGAATATCATATTCCGCAATTGTCAACATCTGTCCAGTATGATCAACGATGTGCTCGACCTGAGCCAGGCTGAGGTAGGACGCCTGGTCTTGAGGAGGGAATGGGTCGATCTCCGCGATGTCATCGATGGAGCGCTGAGTATTGTACGACCCTTGATTGACAAGAAGTCACTGAGCCTTACCGTCGACATTCCCAGTTCCCTGCCTTGCGTCTTCTGTGATTCCGCGCGGATTCGTCAAGTGATTCTTAACCTCCTCACTAACGCTGCTCGATACACCGATGTGGGGGGCATCGAGGTGAGCGTTACGGCCAGAGAGAGTTCAATCGTCGTGAGTGTCAGCGATACTGGACCCGGGATCGCGCAAGAGGAGGTTCAACGGATCTTCCAACCCTTTTACCAGACGCCCGATGGCGTTCAGCAGCGCAAGCGGGGAAGTGGTCTCGGCCTGAGCATCAGTCGGGAATTCGTCAGACTGCATGAGGGGCGTATCTGGGTTGAGAGTGAGATGGGGCGCGGGAGTGCGGTGTATGTCGAGTTGCCCATCTCATCGCTTGCCAACCAGCGGATGCCGCCGGAGCGCTTGATCAGGGAGGACTGGATCTGGAACGAGCCACGATTTCGAACCGACCGCTCCGATCTGCCAAGTCCCCAGGCTAAGTCCAGGATGGTCGTTGTCGATAGTACCGGTAGTCTGCGTCCCGAGTTCCCTCACCTGGCTGAAGGGCTCGAACTAATCGAGGTGGACGCGCTGGACGATGTGCCCGGTGCTGTGCAGGAGGCGGCGGCTGACGTAGTACTGGCCAATCTAAGCGAGCCCGACCAGCTGGTCTCAGCGGCGCGTTACTTGAGGCAATTCATCGCTGATGTGCCTGTGGTGACGTGTCACGTACCGCCTCGCCTGGGCCACGTCTATGCGGCCGGCGCCGACGACTTCCTGATCAAGCCGGTCACGCGCGAGGATCTGACTCGAGCCCTCTCAGGCGCTGGACGCGAGGTGAGTCGCGTGCTCATAGTGGACGATGATCAGGATCTACTAGACCTTGTTACTCGCATGCTTCGCCTGGATGATCCAGCTTTGGAGCTTACGACCGCGACCACTGGCGAGAGCGCACTGAGGACTGCGCGTGAGTGGCGTCCTGATCTCATACTGCTCGATATCATACTGCCAGACCTCAGTGGGTGGGACGTGTTGGCACGACTGAAGAAGGATCCGGTGCTGGGCGAGGCGACCGTGGTCTTTCTCACTGCCCAAGACCCGGCGCAGTGCCTGCCGGCGGCCAATGAGCTATATATGACGACCGTGCAGGGTGTCTCTGCGGCCAGTGTGCTTCGATGTGCACTCGAGAGTGTCAGGGCGCTTACGCTGTAGATCCGAGGACCTGGTTCAGTGCCTGAATGAGCTGGCGTCGCGCAATCGGTTTCGGCAGGCAGAGTCGGGCGCCCAAGGCAAGCGCCAACTCGCGCTCGCTGACGACCGAACAGACGATGACCGGAATGTCGCGAGCCAGGGGGTGTTTCTGTAACATGGAGAGGAGTTCCCATCCATCGAGATCCGGAAGCATCACGTCGAGAATGATCACGTCCGGACTCAGACGCTCCACTTCCTCTAGGGTCTTTCGTCCTTCGGGTACGTGCACCATGTGGTAGCGAGTACCTGTGACGCACCGCTTGTAGTAGTGCGCCAGATCTGCGTTGTCTTCGACCACCAGCACCGTCGTTTCACCCACTGCAGGGAGTACCAGCGTTAGAACGAGCTCACTCTCCGTGTGAGTGACTGTGACCGATCCGTTGTGCAGGTTCAGTATCTCCTGGATCAGCGTGCCATCGAGCGAATCGCCCACAGAATGAGCGGGTGCTGTCAATATGATATGCACACTCGCTGCATGTAGCTCGGTGTCTACAGTGACGATCCCGTCGGACACGTGCTTGACGAGCCACCCTATCGCCGTGACGAGAATCTGCCGCAGGGCAGATGGGTGAATCGCGACACACAGGCCAGGCTGGGATTTCCCCAGTCGCAGGTCAATACCGTATGTCGATGTCAAGACGCGCTCCAGCTCGATGACCCCGCAAAGAGCTTCAGCAACATCAGTCACCGCCCCGGGTGCGCTCTTCTGAAGCGAGGCCACATCCTGACGAACCTGGGTGTGCCAGTCTGGCGGTAGCGCATCCGAAGCAACCTCGTTCGCCTCGACCGATTCACTTGACGCCACACTCGCCAGATTGTGTTCCCATAACAACCGGGCGAGTGTGTGGGTGGCTTCTCTCTGAACCCGTCCAAGATGGCGCACGCTGATATCCAAGCGCTCCGCGGCTTCCTCCTGAGTGAGCTTCTGGATGAAGCGTGTGTGAAGGACCTCGAAGATGAGGCGGTTGCGTGCATTCGGGGCGACAGTTGGCCCCGGCCTGAGGCCTTCGATGACCTCCGCTAAAGCGTTCTGTACCGATGCGACACTCTCACCGTCGCAGCCCATCACTGTGTGGAGTGCATCGGAGACTTGGAAATCAGGGTCGTAGAGGTGGGACAGCGCGTCGCGCAGGTCCCGGCGAAACGTCTCGTAGCTGATCATTCTAGAAATGGCCGAGTATTGGCTGAGTCATGTCCTGGAAATCGCGGGCCGCATATGCTACACTGAGGCTGGTGAGTCAGCGGCTCGGCCCGTGAGGCATCGCGTTCACGACAGATGACCCCAGGTACGTATAGTATATGGACTTGCGAGCATCTTGTATGGATATGATACCACAGCCGAACGGCGCGTCAACACCGCGGCTGAGGACCACGTATACAGCCGCGATGCTTCGCTCATAGAGGAGCGCGGCGAGTTGAAAGCGCCAGCTGGGCGCGGCGGGTAGGAGCCGGCTGTATCAGTAGTTCGTTGAGAATAGCGGTATTTACAAGTCAAGGGAGGGTGAGACCATGCTAGGCAAGATTTCGCGACGTGATATGCTGAAAGTGGGTGGAGGTTCCCTGCTGGGTGCGCTATTGGGCGCGTGTGCTCCGACAACCCCAAGCGCTCCCGCACCCACCACCGGCGCTTCAGAGGCCCCTGTGGATGAGGCTCCGGAAGCTACCCAGGCACCTCAGGAAGCAGCGCCGCCGGCTGCAGAAACAGTCGAGGTGTCCTTTATGATGTGGGCCTGGAGCCCTGAGAATGAGCAGTTCGAGCGCGAACGAGTCGATATGTTCAACCAGTCTCAGGGAGAGGTTGTCGTCAACCCCGTGATCATGCCCTACGGGGACCTTTGGACGAAGCTGGATATCCTGATCGCCAGTGGTGAGGCGCCGGACAGCGTCTGGTATGATTTCGCCGCATATCCGCTGATTGCCAAGGGTGAGTTCATTGACCTTTCGCCCTACGTTGAGACAGTCCCAGAAATGCTCGATGACGCGGTCTACGACCAGAACTTCTGGGAACCGACCAAGATGCTGGGGGATGACCGAAAGCTGGCACTGCCGATCGGTGGGGAGGGGATGAACCTGTTCTACAATCTCGACCTCCTTGACGCAGCCGGTGAAGCCTATCCGACTGATGACCTGACGTGGGATGACTTTCTGGCCAGGGCTCAGGCCACGACCAAGGCCGAAGGCGATATGGGCAACCAGTTTGGCACGTCGCTGGCCTGGCTCAGTTCCTGGTGGGCCTGGAGCTTGCTGCTTCAGGCGAATGGCGTCGACATTGTCGATAGTCGCACCAAGCCGACGAAGTGCACCCTGGACACTCCGGAGGCGGTCGAGGCTCTGCAGTTCCTTCAGGATCTGATCTACGAGCATAAGGTGGCGCCGGATCCTGCTCAGGCTTCAGTACTGGCTGATCAGGGCGGGGACTTCGCCTCGGGCCGGGTCGCGCTGTTCATCGATGGTGCGTGGGATGTCGTCAGCTTCCGCGGAATTGACCGCTTCGAGTGGGACATCGCTCTGCTGCCGAAGGGACCGCAGGGGCGACCCAGTCCATTCTGGATTGGGGGTCCTATGATCGCCACGCAGTCGAAGAACGCGGACGCTGCCTGGGAATGGTCAAAGTGGACTGCTG
>JAAZAN010000112.1 GCA_012514315.1 Chloroflexota bacterium | reverse complement strand
TTAAGACGTGGCGAGAGACGGGGTTCCGCGGTGATGAGCGCTGCTGGACAGGATCGGTTGACAACCTGCAGGATCACGGCTGGCAGCTCGCGATTCGGTCGCTCGAGGTCTTTGATCGCAATGTCTGTCCGACCGCGCCGCCGCCGTCCAGCGACAAGGTCGAGCTTTTCCGGCGCGCCAACTACGACGATCGGTTCTGGAGCGGGGGTATAGGCCGGCACGACAACATCTCACCCAGCGCTTACTCGATGAAGCTGCCTTCCGGCTGGTCCATCATCACGTGGCGGGAAAATGGCTACCGCGGAGACTCGCGGTGCTGGATGGGATCGGTCACCAACCTCCAGGATCACGGCTGGCAGCTTGCCATCCGGTCTGTCGAGGTTTTCAACCGTAACGCCTGCCCACCCTCCAAACCCGCCCTCCAGTCACCTGCTCACGGAGCGACCCTGGCAGCAGGCAGCACTGTCGTACTGGATTGGAGCGGCGCGGACAACGCGACCGAATATGCGGCCGAATACTGGGGTCCGACGGGGCATCACAACTCCGGCCGGCGCACAAACACCGATTGGAACATCGGCGAACTCCCCGCGGGGACCTACGAATGGCACGCTGAAGCCTATAATAGCCAGGGATGGAGCGGATGGACCCCCAATCGCACCTTCACAGTGCTGCCGCCGGTGCCCTCCGCAAGCTTCGATGCGTGGCCAATCAGCGGACAGGCCCCACTAACGAGCAGAATGCATATCGTTTCAACGGCGAATATCACCAGTTGCCAGTGGAACTACGGCGACGGCCGCACGGGCAACTCTTGTCAGGGCCTTCACGACTACAGGTATACGAACCCCGGGTCTTATACTGTCCGACTCACGGTCAGCGGCCCTGGTGGAACCGACACCAAGACGCTTGCGAACTATATCACCGTCAACAGTGCGCCGCCCACCGCGAACTTCGACGCCGCGCCGCGGACGGGACAGGCCCCGTTGGCTGTCAGGATGCACAACACATCTCAGGGAAACATCACCAGTTGTGTGTGGAACTATGGCGATGGAAACAGCGGCAACTCTTGCAGCGAATACCATGAGCACGTCTATGCACGCGCGGGCACTTATTCCATCAACTTGACCGTGACCGGGCCTGGGGGCACGAACAATAGGACTCAGAACGCGTACATCACAGTCAGCGCGCCGCCGAACCCGACCGATTGCGCAGATGGTGAGGGGGTGATCTTGTATGAGAACCCCAACCACACTGGAAGATGCACTCGCTTCACCGGCGACGACTCTGACCTGGGGAATGATCTCATCGGAGACAACCAGGCTTCGTCGATCCGGATCATCGGCAACTACGAGGCGAGTCTCTATGTGAATGCTGGCTACAGCGGTGGCTACAGCACCTTTACGGCCGATGATCCCGACCTCGGTAACGATGCAATTGGGCACGACCATGCTTCTTCGATTCGAGTAAGACGCCGTGATACCGGGGGAACCAGCAACTGCGATGGTGGGCCTGGTGTCTATCTATACCAACAAGCCAATTATGCCGGACGATGCAGCAAATTCACAAACGATTCTCCTGACCCGGCAAACTGGTACATCGGCAACGACACAGCATCAGCGATCCGCATCATTGGCAGCTATGAGGCTGTCCTGTATGAGAACAGCGGGTATCAGGGCGCCTCAAGCACATTCCTCAGCGATGATCCTGACCTCAGCAATGACGCGATCGGCAATGGCCGGACCTCGTCCATCCGGGTTCGCCAGCGAACTTCAGGCAGCAGCAATTGCGACGACGGACCGGGAGTCTACTTGTACGAACACGGCAACTACGCCGGACGGTGCAGCAAATTCACTGCGGACTCACCCAACCCTGGCAACTGGTACTTGGGCAACGATGCGGCTTCGTCCCTGCGCATCATTGGCGACTATGAGGCTGTCGTTTTTGAGCACGACAACTACCAGGGCCAGAGCAGCACTTTCATCCGTGATGATCCTGACTTCAGTGACGACGCCATCCAACATGATCGCACCTCCTCGGTCAGGGTGAGGCCGTTGGCATCAGGGCCAACACATTGCAGCGACGGTCAGTTTCTGGGGGAGTATTTCGACAATATCAATCTGGCGGGTAGTCCGATCTTCCGCCGCTGCGAGAGTCAGGTCAACTTCGACTGGGGCGCAGGCAGTCCCGATGCCAGGATACCCGGCGACAACTTCTCAGTCCGCTGGACGGGGAGATTCTGGTTTGACGCAGGGACCTATCGCTTTACGACACGGACTGACGACGGGGTGCGCCTCTGGATCAACGACCAGCAACTGATCAATGAATGGCGGGACATGGCTGTGACCAGTGTCGCCAGGGACAAGACCCTGACTTCGGGAGCGTACACGCTACGTATGGAATACTACGAGCATGGCGGCGCTGCAGTCGCCGGTTTGACTTGGCTGCGTCAACAACAAGCCTCAGGCGATCCGGATGATGGCCGCGTGATCACGTACGGCAACTCCTTCGATGGCACGATCAATCCCGCGAGGGATCGCGATGACTACTATTTCGATGGATCGTCCGGTCAGGCAATCACTATTCGCATGGACAAGCGAGCCAGCGCTCTCGATTCTTACATCGAGTTGTACAATCCGGACGGTTCGCTATTAGGGCAGGATGACGACAACGGCGGTGATCGAAATTCCCGCCTTGCAATCACCCTGCGGCAGAACGGACGGCACAAGGTCATTGCCCGCGGTTATAGCAGTTCCACCGGCGGTTATCGCCTGAGCCTCGAGCGCGAAAGCACGGCTGATCCCGACGACAATCGCTGGATCGCCTTTGGCAACACCCTGCAAGGCACGATCAGCCCGAACAACGATCGGGATTGGTACTACTTCTCCGGCACCGCCGGCCGGTCGGTCAGCATCCAAATGCGCAAGACTGACGGCCAGCTCGACGCCTACCTGGAATTGTACAACGCAGCTGGCGTCAAAGTAGCGGAGAACGACGATGGCCTCGGCAACCGTGACTCGTGGATCATCTATACGCTACCGACCGGAGGCACTTACCGCATACTGGCACGCAGCTACAATCTTGGCACATCGGGAAGGTACATCCTGTCCCTCGCCTCAATGAGCAATGCCAACCTGGCGCGCGGAAAACCCACCGTGGCGTCGTCTGTGGAAGCGCCCGGGCTGGAAGCCCCGAGAGCGACCGATGGCAGCACGGGCACTCGCTGGTCGTCACGCTACAACGATGGAGAATGGATCCAGGTTGATCTCGGACAGGATCGCACCTTCAATCAGGTGGTGCTCAAGTGGGAGGCTGCCTACGGTAAATCGTTCGGCATCTACTACCGATCGTCAAGCATGTGCAGCACTTGCTGGATGCACGCCTATTGGACAAACAATGGACAAGGTGGCACCAACACGATTAACTTCAACCCTGTTCGAGCACGCTACGTCATGATGTATGGCTTTGAACGTGGCACCTCGTGGGGCTACTCGCTATGGGAGTTTGAGATCTATGACAATAGTGCACTTGTCCTCCCGCTCGTCCCACCTGACCCAGGAGACAAGCCAGCGGAAGAAGTCGAACAGGTAGCGCCGCTGGCGCCCAACGATGAAGACAAATCGACGCTCCTGATCGGTGAAGGCGATGCGGGCCAAGAAGTCACACCATTGGCCGGCGCGGCGCCGCTTGCGCCAACGCTAGGCGTCCGACCTGATGCGCCAACGGTCTTCATCCTCTATCCGAACGAAGAGACGCCCTCGGACGAAGAGGTCCTCTTCCAGGGGATAGCAGTTGACAGCATCGGAGGCGAACAGACAATCGCTGAGTACCTCTGGCTGTCAAGCATCGACGGTCCGCTAGCCGCTGTCAACACTTTCTCACTCCCCGTCGCATCTCTTAGCCCGGGTCGCCACGTGATCACGTTCCAGGCACGCACTGAGGGAGGAGAGTGGTCAGAACCTGTCAGCACTGAAATCGTGATCGAAGAAGGAAACACGCACAGGCTCTATCTGCCACTGATCCAACAGTCGCAATAACAGCCCGCAATAGGGGTAGACAGGTCATCGGGCCTGATAACCTGTCTACCCCAGTGTACTGACCAGTAACCCCTGTTTGCCCCCGAGTCTTTTCCCGCCAGCCGTTATCATGGTGCCAGCAACGTAGCCGCACCTTCGTTAAGTTCTGATGCAGAAATATTGCAATACCCAGCCTGAGGCCGTAGCTCTCTCCGCACAACCAGCCGGCTCGAACGCTTCGATCACTGCGTGGGCCACCGCATGCGGAGCGCCAACGCCTGCCATTTCGATGCCGGCGTCTTGGCCATGATCGCACAGGAGGTGGATCGCAAGTTCATCCTACCTGCTAGGAGCAAGTTCAACACACACTTTCATCCAAAAGCGATACACTAACCAAGCACGAAGTGCTGGAGCGTTGAAGGAAGGATTCCGCAATGTGAGGAACATCATAGCGCAGGCAGCGATTCGGGGTGTATGCTTATTGCAATAACTTCGCAATAAACGAGGCATGATGGCAGTACCCCTGCGTATACCGGTCCGCCGTCCCGAGCGGGAGAAGCGCCCCAACCAGTCGAAGCTGCATCTTGTCCAGCCGTCCTGCCATGACAGCGGTCCGGACATCAACCCCGCACCCGATGCACTGACGATTGCGCTGGTCGGCCAGCCAAACGTCGGCAAGTCGACCGTGTTCAACATGCTGACCGGGCTGAACCAGCACGTGGGCAATTGGCCCGG